>JAIYDW010000227.1 GCA_027487315.1 Verrucomicrobiaceae bacterium
CCCCCTCCCCCTCCTCCTCCTCCTCCTCCTCCTCCTCCTCGTCCTCGTCCTCGTCCTCGCCTCCCAAATCCGCAATCCGCAATCCACTCCCCCTCACCACGCCGACCTCACATTCCAAGCCTCATACAACTCCCCCGACAAATCCGCCACAAACCGCGACGGCCTCTGCAAAACATCCCCATCCCGCGCTTGATGCCAAATCAGCGGATAGCTCAAATACAACTCATCCTTCGCCCGCGTCACCGTCACATAAAACAACCGCCGCTCCTCCTCTTCCCCGCCCTCCTCCACCGCCCGACTGTGCGGAAACATCCCATCCGCCAGCCACACCGCGAACACCACCTTCCACTCCAGCCCCTTCGCCTGGTGCGCCGTCGTCAGCGTCACCGCCTCCTTGTCCACCTGCTCATCCCCCGGCTTGTTGTCCGTATCCACCCCCGACAGCAGCGCCAGTTGACTCAAAAGCTCCGTCACATCCTGAAACCGTTCACTGAACGAACTCAGACTCTCCAGATCCTGCATCCGCTGCTCGAAGTTCTGAAACTTCGTCTTCATGTACTCCTCATACACCCCGTCCACCACACTTCGGATCATCAACGCCGGCAGCGCCAGCTTCCCCGCCTCATCCACCAGCTCCTCCAGCGTCCACGCAAACTGCTCCCACACCTGCGCCGCCTTCTTCGGCACCTTCATCCCATGCAGCGCCGCATGCAGCGCCTCCTTCCCCAGATCCGCCCCCGACGCCTGACTCTTCAGCCACTCATTCCACATCTTCATCGCACTCGCCGTCCCCACCCCGGGCACCAACCGCACCATCCTCAAAAAACTCACCTCATCCTGTCGGTTCGCCACAAACTTCATGAACGCCGCCACATCCTTCACATGCGCCTGCTCGAAAAATCGCAGCCCGCTCGTAATCTGAAACGGAATCCCCCGATTCGTCAGCTCCATCTGAATGTCCAGCGAATGGTAATGCGCCCGATAAATCACCGCGATCTCATTCAGCTCCATCCCCTCATCCAGCAGTTCCAAAATCCGCTGCCCCACAAACGACGCCTGCGCCTGCGGATTGTCCAGCACCACCAGCGCCGGCAGCATCTTCCCTCCTTCGCGATCCGCCCTCAGCTCCTTCCGGATCTGCCCCCGGTTCTCCGCGATCACCGCATTCGCCAAATCCAACACCTCCGGCACCGACCGATAGTTCACCTCAATCTTGTGCACCACCGCCTTCGGATACCGATCCTGAAAATTCAAAATGTGCCCCACATCCGCACCCCGCCACGAATAGATGCTCTGCGCGTCATCCCCCACCACCATCAGATTCCCGCCCGGCCCCGCCAGCAAATCCACCAGCTCGCATTGCAGCAAATTCGTATCCTGAAACTCATCCACCAGCACAAACTGAAACTGCCGCTGAAACCTCACCCGCACCTCCTCATTCTCTCTCAGCAACTGCACCGTCTTCGACAGCAAATCATCGAAGTCCATGCTGTTCGTCTCCTTCTTCTTCGCCTCATACAGCTCCCGCAAATGCTGAATCTGCCCCGCCACCTTGTCGAAGTAAGGAAACCGCGCCGCCAGCACCTCGTTCACATCGCACAGCGTGTTTTCCGCCAGCGAAAAAATCTCCGCCAGCACCTCCGCCTTCGGCATCCGAAAACTCGTCACATCGATCCCGCTCGACCCCACCACCGCATCCATCAACCCCTTCTGATCTTCCCGATCCATGATCGAAAACCCCTTCCGAAAACCTACCAGCTCCGCGTGATGCCGCAGCAGCCGGTTCCCAATCGAGTGAAACGTCCCCCCCCACAATTGCCGCGTCTCCACCGGCACCAGCGCCTGCACCCGCTCCAGCATCTCCCGCGCCGCCTTGTTCGTGAACGTCAGCAGCAAAATGTTGTCCGGCTGAATCCCATTGTCCAAAAGGTAAGCCACCCGATACGTCAACGTCCGCGTCTTACCCGACCCCGCACCCGCAATCACCAGCGCCTGCCCCGGCGGACTCGTCACCGCCGCATGCTGCTGCGCATTCAGCTCCTTCGCATAATCAATGCGCGTCAGCCGATCCGTCGTCCGGTGCAGTTGGTACTCTCTCGCCATCCCCCATCAAAGCCAGCCCAGCCCCCAACGCAACCTTCACCCTAACCAGCATTTTTTCTTCCCCTGCGCAACCATTCGCCACACCCCAGGTTACACCCCACGTCACAAGGACTGGCCCCTCAAGCAGGTGATCCCAGACCCAACCTCCAAACCAACTCAGCATCATGAAAATCAAATCCACCCTCCTCCTCGGAGCCCTCATCGCCACCACCAGTTTCAGCCAGGACGGCGACCGCCCACGCCCCCCGGGCGGCCCCGGCGGACCCGAAGGCCGCAATCCCGCCGACATGCTCAAACGCTCCGACACCGACGGCGATGGCAAAGTCAGTAAAGACGAATTCATCAAAGCCCGCGCCGCCGAAATGGAAGAAGCCTTCGCCCGCATCGACGGCAATAGCGACGGCTACGTCGACGAAGCCGAAGCCTCCCAAATCGCCGAACGCATGCGTGCCGCCGGCGCTCGCGGCGGCCCCGAAGGCATGCGCCGCCCCGAAGGTGACAGCGGCTTCCGTCGCCCACCCGAAGGCGGCGATCGCCCCGAAGGCGGCCCTCGTCCCGACGGCGATCGCCCTGAAGGCGAAGGCATGCGCCGCCCCGAAGGCGGACCCCGCCCTGATGGCGACCGCCCCGAAGGTGGCCCCCGCCCGGAAGGCCCCGGCGCCTTCATGGAACAAGCCTTCGGTCGCATGGACCAGGACGGCAACGGCCAACTCTCCCGTGAAGAATTCACCCAAGGCATGGCCAAAATGCGCGAAATGATGGGCCGCGGCGGCATGGGTCG
>JAIYDW010000183.1 GCA_027487315.1 Verrucomicrobiaceae bacterium
GTCCTCGCCACCACCATGGGCTCCCTCAGCACCGCCCTGAACTCCCTCGCCACCAGCTACGTCCGCGATTTCCATTTCCACTGGTTCGGTGAACCCGATTCCGACGCCGGCAAAGTCAAGGTCCTGCGTTTCGGCACCGTCCTATTCGCCACCCTCCTCGTCTCCGTCGCCCTCGCCACCGCCTACGTCACCTCCCACAATCCCCAGTTGCGCATCCTGCCCATCATCCTCGGCATCTTCGGCTACACTTACGGCTCGTTGCTCGGCGTCTTCATGACCGGTCTCTTCAC
The DNA here is from genome assembly GCA_027487315.1 of Verrucomicrobiaceae bacterium. GTDB lineage: Bacteria > Verrucomicrobiota > Verrucomicrobiia > Verrucomicrobiales > Verrucomicrobiaceae > JAGRPD01. Next base: position 291 of record JAIYDW010000183.1, read on the forward strand.
TCGCACTCGCGGAAATGACTTCGGCAATGTCATCGCCATGATCGCCGGCTTCATCGTCGTCGCTTACCTCAGCGGACTCGACAAAGACGTCATGGGCCTCTTCGGCGCCAACGGCCTTTCACGCCCTGACTGGATGCCCGTCATCGAGTTCCCCTGGCGCATCATGTTCGGCACCATCACCACCTTCACCATCGCCATGATGTTCCGCACCCCCATCGAGCGCCAACAGCACCTCGACCTCGCCGTCCAAGGCAAAGAGTAACGTTCCCGAAAGAGCAACTGCCTCTCAGGGCATCTCCCGCTTCTTCCACTCCTCAAAGTCATTCTTCTCCGTCCGGTACTTCGCTCCACAGCGCGGGCACTGCATCTGCGCCACCCCATCCTCAAACACAAACGCCAAATCCTCCTCGGACAATCGCGAAATCAAGGGATACAACCGCTCCGCCGAACACCCGCATTCCAGCACATAGCCCCTCGTCTCCAAAAGGGTGAGATGCTCCTTCGTTCCAAGCGCCAGCACGTCCTCAAGCGTCAGCGCCGCCAGCCATTCCTCATCGCAATCCGGTTCCGCCGAGATCTGCACAAATTCCTCATCCGCCAGTCGAAAAATCCGCGTCAACCGCTGCTCACTCTGCGTGTAAAACGACTCGATCGACGCCAGCACATCCGTCCCCTCCAACTCCACCATGCTCTGCCTCGGCGCCTGACTCGGCCTTGTCGTTTGCGCGATAAAAAGCGTCTTCCCCGTGTCCCTCACATCCTCCGTGAAAATCCTTCCCGTCACCCGCCCCGGTCGCGTACTCCCCGTCACAAACAGATTCATCAGCGGCTTGTGAAAATTCAACGTCCACGCACACCCCTCATCCTGCGGCCTCGAACACAAATGCAGCGTGATCCCCGCCAACCCATCTTTGAGCATCCCGTCCATCTCCTCCTCATACTTCAACTGATGCTGCATCAAATGCAGGTAATAATCCAAATACATCGGACTGAAACGCCCCCTCACCAGCAGCGCATTGCGTATCCGCACAAAGTATGAGCGCACCTCCACCACCGAAAGTTCAGGATCCAGCATCTGTGTCATGTCTAGCCTATCCACCCGCAATCCTTCCCTTTCAAGTCCCACCCGCCATTAGCACTACTCTTCCAAATACAAAATCCGCCCGCAAGACTCGCATTGCGTGATCCCCTCCGCCTGCTTCAAACTCTGCAATGTCCCGATCACCACCTTCATGTGACACCCCCCGCACATGTCCCCCTGCAAGGGCGCCACCGCCGAATCCCCCTTCTTCTTGAAAATCCGGTCATACATCTCAAGCGTCTCCTCTGGCACTCCCCCGATCAACCCCGCTCGCTCCACCTTCAAATCCCCCAACCGCTTCTGCAACCCCGTCGCCCGCTCTGCCAGCATCACGAGTTCCTCATCCACCCGCGCCTGCGTCGCCGCCAGCTTCGCCTGCGCCTCTGACTGCACCGCCTTCGCCGCCTCCAACTTCTCCATCTGCTCCAGCTCCTTGTCCTCCATCCCGTTGATCTCTTTCTGATACCGCTCCACCTCGTGCCCCAGCGCCTGAAACTCATCGTTCTTCCGCGTCTCAAACTGCTGATCCTGGATCCGCTTGATCGATGTCCTCCGCGTCCCGATATCCATCTCAATGTTCTTGATCGCCAACTCGATCGCCATCACCCCCGCATGCGCCTTCTCCACCGCCGCCAAATCCCCGGCTAATTGCGTCTTCGCACGCGACTCCAAATTCGGCACCTCCTTCAAATCCTTCTGAATGTGACGGATTTTTTGATCGCGTTCTTGGACTTGCAATAGCTTAATGATTTCGGGCAGCATGATGAGGAAGCCACAGTAAGCCAGCCATCACCCCCAATGGCAAGCCCAAGCTTACCTTCCGCCATTTCCTCTGGTTTTTACGATCAGTCGAATAACAAAATGTTACCCCAAACCTTGCGTCGCACCGTAAATGACTTTGATTCCCCGTTCAAAAAATCAACTCCTATGACCCCCTCTCCCACTGTCCAGAAATCCGCTGATCTCCGCGAGTTCCCCGAATTCAGTCTCTCCAGACTCCTCAGCACTGTCTTCGAACCCACCTTCGGTCGCAAAATCTGCATCCTCATCGACCTCCCCGACCTTGCCGAAGCACGCGGCATGGCCTTCCTCTCCAACCCCGAGCGCAAAGTCCAGCGCCAAGCCTACGACCACTTCTACAAAGGCCTCCACGACGGCGTCCTCGAAGAACTCGCTCTCGAAGGCGGTGACATGTTCGCCTACACACAAACCACCGGCAGCAACCTCGACATGCCCGACCTCTGCGTCGACATGGAAGGCGTCGAGATGAGCCTCGAAAAAGATGTCTACTCCAACTACGACATCATCCTCTGCATCTCCACCTTCTCCGCCACCGCCCCCCTCACCGCCCACGCCAAAAAATTCGGTTTCCGCGGTGCCACCCTCCACGGACTCAACGACATCATCCGCAACACCGGCCTCGCCGTCGACTACAACGACGTCAGCCGCGACGCTGAAAAACTCCGCCTCGCCATGACCCGCGCCGACTCGGTCGAGATCGACTTCGCCCTCGAATCCGGCGAGGTCCTCACCGCACGCCTCGAACTCGGTGGCCAGGAAGCCCAAAAAAGCCACGGCCTCTGCCGCGGCGACACCCCCGACATCGCAAACCTCCCCGCTGGCGAAGTCTACTTCGTTCCCACCAGCGCCGAAGGCTTCTTCCCCATGAAATACGAGGACGGCACCCTCGGCAAACTCACCGTCACCAACGGCTGCATCATCAAAAGCGAACTCATCTCCGGCGATCCCGCCACCATCGAAGCCCACAACGCCAAACTCTCCGATGACCCCATGACTGGTGTCCTCGGCGAACTCGGCTTCGGCACCCAGGTCCTCCCCGTCTCCGGCGCTGACATCCAGGACGAAAAAGTCCTCGGCACCTGCCATCTCGCCACCGGGCGCGACGACCATCTCGGCGGTCACATCACCCCCGACCAATTCAAGCGTCACCAAAACGCCACCCATGATGACATCCTCTTCGCCCCTCACAAAACCCCTAACTTCGACATCAAACAAGTCCGCATGAACCGGGGTGACCAGCAGGAAATCCTCATCGAGCATTTCCAACCCAGCAAATACCTGCTCAACGCCCTCGCCTCCGAGTAAAAAAGCAAGTAACAAGAGTCCTCCTTGCAAGCGGCCCGGATTTCGCCGGGCCGCTTCATTTTCAGCATGAACATCTACGAAACCGAGCGCCTGCTCCACGAATACCTCCTCTTCCACTTCGCCACCCCCGAAGAAATCCTCCCCTGGCCTGACGGACCCCGCTCCGCCCTCAACTTCCCCATCCGCACCGTCCACGACCTTCTCTCCCAGGAGACCCTCCCCCCTCATCCCACCGCCCTCGACCTTGGTTGCGCCGTCGGACGCTCCAGTTTCGAACTCACCGCCTTCTGCACGAGCGTCGTTGGAATCGACTTCTCACAAAGCTTCATCGACGCCGCCTCCCACCTCGCCCAAACCCGCTCCCTCCCCTATCGCCGCCACGAGGAAGCCTCTCGCTACACCGACGCCCTCGCCACCGTCCCCGCTCACCTGCGCACCCAAAGCGCTCACTTCGAACAAGGCGACGCCATGCATCTCCGCTCAGATCTCGGCTCCTTCGACGTCGTCCACGCCGCCAACCTCCTCTGCCGCCTCCCCGATCCCCTCCTCTGCCTGCAACGCCTCCCAGACCTCGTCAATCCCGGCGGCCAACTCCTCCTCACCACCCCCTGCACCTGGCTCGAAGAATTCACCCCTCGCGACGCCTGGCCCGCCAACGGCTCCACCTTAGACTGGCTCGAACACCACCTCAGCCCCCACTTCACCCTCGAACAGCGCCTCGACATGCCCTTCCTCATCCGCGAACACTCCCGCAAGTTCCAGTGGTCCGTTGCTCTCGGCACCCGCTGGCGCCGCCACACCTGATCAAAACTAACAAAATTTCCAGTCTGCAGGGTTGGCAGACCTCTCAGGCACGCTAAGGATGTCCGCGTCAGCGCACGCCATGTCCAAAGCCATCCTCCCCACCCTCCAAGCCGGCGCCGGTTACCTCGCCAAGCACGGAGTCGAAGAGGCCCGCCTCAACATGGAGCACCTACTCGCCCACGTCCTCGACTGCCGCCGACTCGACCTCTACCTTCGCTTTGGCGAATCCCTCGGTGAACCCGACCTCGCCAAACTCCGCGACCTCACCCGCCGCCGCGCCGAAGGCACCCCTCTCCAGCACCTCCTCGGCACCGTCCCCTTTGGCGACCTCGAACTCATCACCGACCACCGCGCCCTCATCCCCCGACCCGAAACCGAATACCTCTGCGAAAAACTCGCCCACCGTGCCTCACCCCCCACCCGTGTCCTCGACATGGCCTGCGGCAGCGGCTGCATTGGCCTCTATCTCGCCCACGCCTGGTCCAAATCCGGCACCGAAGTCATCCTCGCTGACATCTCCGAAGACGCTCTCGACCTCGCCCGCCTCAACGCCTCCCGCCTCTCTCTCCTCAACGCCCGCCTGATCCGCAGCGACCTCTTCGAAAAAATCACCGGCACCTTCGACCTCATCGTCTCCAACCTCCCCTACATCCCCAGTGCCGAAATCCCCACCCTCAGCCGCGAAGTCCGCCGCGATCCCCTCCTCGCCCTCGACGGCGGCCCCGACGGACTCGACATCGTCCGCCGCCTCATCGACACCTGCCTCCCCTTCCTCAACCCAAACGCCCAACTCGTCCTCGAACTCGGCCAGCACCAACCCCCCATCGTCGCCGAAATCCTCCAAACCCATCACTGGCAGGACATCGAAATCTGGCCTGATCTCGCCGGCATTGATCGATTCGTCCTTGCCAAGAATCCAACTTCCGCCCAATAGCTCCTATGGAAAAACTCATCGTCCACGGCGGACAACCCCTAAAAGGCCGCGTCACCATCAGCGGCTCCAAAAACTCCGCCCTCCCCATCCTCGCCGCCACCTTGCTTACCAAGGATACCTGCACCATTCGCCGTGTCCCCGATCTCAGCGACACCAACTACATGGTCCGCATCCTCGGTGAACTCGGTGCCGAAGTCGAACGCGCCAGCGGCGTCGTCGTCGTCACCGCCAACAAAATCAAATCCAAGGCCCCCTACGATCTCGTGCGCAAAATGCGCGCCTCCATCTGCGTCCTCGGCCCCCTCACCGGCCGCCTCCGCAAAGCCAGCGTCTCCCTCCCCGGCGGCTGCATCATCGGTGACCGCCCCGTCGACCTCCACCTCCGCGGCCTCGAAGCCCTCGGCGCCTCCGTTCAGGTCGAAGGCGGCGATATCCTCGTCTCCGCCACCCGCGCCAATTTCAAGGGCCGCACCCTCAACCTCATGGGCAAACACGGCTCCACCGTGCTCGGCACCGACAACATCATGATGGCCGCCACCCTCGCCAAAGGCACCACCATCATCGAAGGCGCCGCCGCCGAACCCGAAGTCGAAGACCTCGCCAACTTCCTCATCAAAATGGGCGCCAAAATCGAAGGTGCCGGCACCAACCGCATCACCATCGAAGGCGTCAAAGAACTCCACGGGGCCGAACACACCGTCATCCCCGACCGCATCGAAGCCGGCACCTTCCTCGTCGCAGGCGCCATGATCGGCGACGGCGTCACCCTCAAACAAGTCATCCCGGAACACCTCCGCGCCGTCACCACCGCCCTCGCCGACTGCGGTTTCAAAATGGAAATCACCAAGGACAGCATCACCATCTACCCCAACCCCAACGCCAAAGGCTTCTCCCTCACCACCCTCCCCTACCCCGGCTTCCCCACCGACATGCAGGCCCAGTTCTGCGCCCTCGCCTGCGTCATCCCCGACTCCAGCACCATCACCGAAACCATCTTCCCCCAGCGCTTCATGCACATCGCCGAAATGAAACGCATGGGCGCCCAAATGACCCTCCAAGGCGCCACCGCCCACATCCGCGGCGGCACCCCTCTGAAAAGCGCCCCCGTCATGGCCTCCGATCTCCGCGCCTCCGCCACCCTCGTCCTCGCCGGCCTCATTGCCGAAGGCCAAACCGAGATCCATCGCCTCTATCACATCGATCGCGGCTACGAACATCTCGACGACAAATTCGCCGCTCTCGGTGCCAAAATGGAGCGCACCAAAGAGTAAACCCCTCTCCCACCTCAAACGTAAACCCTTCCACAACCCCAAAAAAATCATGTCCCTTCCCACGAGCCTCCAAGACGCCATCAATGCCCAAATCCGCAACGAACTCCAAGCCCACTACAACTACCTGGGCATGAGCGTTCACTTCGGCAACACCGCCTACAACGGCTTCTCCAAATGGTTCCGCCTCCAGGCCGCCGAAGAGTACGCCCACGCCATGAAGTTGCTCGACTACCTCAACGCCCGCGACGCCACCATCACCCTCCAAGCCCTCGAAGCCCCCCCAGCCAATTTCGGCGAGTTCCCCATCGAAGTCTTCCAGGCTTCCTTAACCCAGGAACAAGGCGTCACCCGCCAAATCAACGATCTCTACGCCCTCGCCCAACAAGAGCGCGACTTCACCACCCTCCACTTCCTCTCCTGGTTCCTCCAAGAGCAAGTCGAAGAAGAAGCTACCGTCAGTGAAATGATCGACCGCCTCAAACTCGTCGGCAAAGACCCCGCCGGCCTCCTCCAAGTCGACGCCGAAGCCGGCAGCCGCGCCGCCGCCCTCACCCTCCCCAGCACCACCCCCGGCGCCGACGCTACCTAACTCCCACCTTCCGGCTTCCCCGGCACAGGCAATAACGGAGCCCCTTCCTTCACCGGAGGCGGCTCCTTTTTTTTGACCCCCGCCTCAGGCGCTTTCACCGGCGGCCCCATCAGCCCCTCCCCAGGCAAATCCAGCGGCATCACATTCACCGCATCCGCCTCTGCCTTCATCTTCTGCCGAATCTCTTCCGGCACCGAATCCGCAGACAATGGCGGCAGCAGCGGATTCGGCCCGCTCCCCACCCACGGCCCGCTCATGATCGGCAACACCGGCGGCGCCCCTGGAAAACCCTCATCCGCGCCCCTCTTCTTCCGCATCACCACCTCCGCCTTACGCACCTCACTCACCATCTCATGCTCATTCGTCACCCGATGCCGCCCAATCACCCGCAGCCGCGTCCCCAGCATGTAAAACACCGTCACATCATCCATCCCCTCGACCACACTCCCCCCACGTTGCAGCAACGGCTTCCCCCGCAAAATCAACTCGTCATCAGACAAATACGCCTCCTGACACAGCACCCGCCCCGACTCCGCAAACTCCATCGCAATAAACACCTTCCCCTTCGCCCTCACCTTCCTCGGCGTCCCGTCCGCCGAAGCCTTCAACACCTGAATCTCATCCGCCGCCACCCGGAAAAACGGCGGCACCTCCAAACTCTGCGCCGACAACGCCTTCGCCTCCTCCCACGTCATCGTCATCAAAAACGCCAACCCCTCACTCAATTCCGCCCCTTCCTCAGTCTTCTCCTTCTTCTCCTTCGCCACCGCTTCCTCGCCGCCCTCTTCAGTCGACTTCGACTGACACCCCAACAACAGCACCAAAACAGCGCTCGCGGTTAGAGCCCGTCCCCATCTATGCCATCGATTTCCTGCCATGCTTCACCTCAATCCTACATCGCTCACCCACCTTTGCCAGTTCCCTTTCTGACACGCTCATACCCGACCCAGTCATACCGCGGATTCTCCCCACCACCCCCCTCCCGCCTCGTCATTTCCCATTCACCCGCCTCAACCACCGGAAACGCAACCCCGCCTCCCAATCGCTCCTTCACCTCCGTCAAAATCAATTCGTCCGCATACCCCATCGCCGCCTCATAAACCGCCGCCCCCCCACACACCCACAGCTCGCCACCCCCACCCTCTGCCACCCGCCCCACCGCCTCCTCCACACCGGCCACCCCAGCTCCCTCCCACGGACTCGGTAGCGCCCGCCGCGTCATCACCAGCGGCCGATGCTCCCGAAACCACCCCGTCATCTCCTCAAACGTCCGCCTCCCCAGCAGCAACCACCGCCCCGCCGTCAATCGCCGAAAATGCGCCCGATCCTCCGGCAAATCCCACGGCACCCCCGTCCCTCTGGAAATGAACCCGTCCGCGGACACCGCCGCAATGATGACCACCCGGACCTTCACCGCGCCTAGCCTGGATAATTTATGAACATCGTAGCGAAAACGCTCAAAAGCCTGAAGCTGCTAGGCGGGCGCAGTTTTGAAAGGCGGAGTGCATTTGTAAATGCTCGATGCCTTTCAAAACAAGCCCAACGCAGCAGATTCGGACTTTTGGGCGGTTGCAGTAGATGGCTCATGAATTATTCAGGCTAGACCGTTTCTCGAAAAGATTGTCATTTTGATCCGGCGAGCGCAGTGGCTTCAGTGGCAAGAAAGTCGCGCAGCCCGCCATTAAATCAATAGCGGGCAAGGTGACAAGCATTCCGAGAATCGGTCTACTTGAACAGCACGGACTCCCCCTCGTCCAGCACCCGCACCTGATGCGCCACCTGCAACCGGTCCGCCTCCGTCCACAACCGTTGCACCGGCTCATGCAAAGGCTCCCCACCCAGAGGAAACGTATCGTGATGCATCGGCACCAGCGCATCCCCTTCCAAAATCTGAAACGCCTCCAGCGCCTCCTCCGGATTCATGTGCACCTGCCTCCCCGACGGCGCGTCATACGCCCCGATCGGCATCAGCGCCACATCCACCTTCGCCCGCTTCCCGATCTCACTGAACCCGTCAAACATCGCACTATCCCCGCAGTGAAACACCGTCCGCTCCGGCCCCGTGATCAAATACCCCCCAAACTGCCGGTGCGTGTCATGAATCATCCTCGCCCCCCAGTGCCGCGCCGGCGTCATCGTGATGTGCAAATCCTTGAACCGCGCCATCTGCCATGTGTCCAACTCCACGATCTGTCCAAACCCGCACCGCTTCACCAGCACCCCCACCCCCTTCGGCACCACGATCGGCTGCCCATCCGCCAGCTTCCGCAAACTCGGCAAATGCAGGTGATCAAAATGCGCATGCGTCACCAACACCAAATCCACCGGCGGCAAATCATGCGGCCATAGCCCCGGCTGCCTCACCCGCTTCACCGGCCCATGCCACAGCGCCCAGTTCGGATCCACCACCACATTCACCGATCCCACCTGCAAAAAAAAGCCCGCATGCCCCAGCCACGTCACCCCCACCTCATCCGCCTGCGCCTGCGGCACCGCCTCAAACGCCCTCGCCCGCCGCCGAGGCGATAACAACGCCGGTATCAAGACCTCCCCCAAAAACTGCAAATTCCGCTTCCGCCACCCCGGCGTCGGCAACAACCCCACCTGATTCTCCCCCAACTCCTTCCGACGAAACAGACTCCGCTGTTGGCTCGTGGCCATCGCGGCCCCTTCTCGAGACAACGGATCAAAAATCATTGGGGAACAATATCAGACGTGAGAACAAAAGAGTTTACGACCCACCCCACCCCCTCACAAGCCTCATTTCAGGAATCTTGACCTTTTCCGACCCAATCCCTCCCCAAAACCTCATCTCAGTTGTCAACCTCCCAAATCCTGTCTAAGCTCCCTCCTAATGGACGCTCAGATCGCCGAGAGACTCAATAACCACCTCGCCAGCAAAGGCTTGCGACGCACCCGCCAGCGCGAAGTCATCGTCGACACCGTCTTCTCCTCCGACGAGCACTTCAACGCCGAAGAACTCCTCGACCGCGTCCGTGCCGTCGACCGCACCGTCTCCCGCGCCACCGTCTACCGCACCCTCACCCTCATGGTCGAATGCGGCCTCCTCCGCCACGTCGACCTCGGCCGCGAACAAACCTACTACGACCCCAATTTCCTCGACAAACCCCAGCACAACCACCTCATCTGCATCGACTGCGACCGCGTCGTCGAGTTTGAGGACGAACACGTCGCCCTCCTCAACGACTGCATCACCCGCCGCCTCGGCTTCCGCCCCCAGATGCAAAGCATGCGCATCGAAGCCCACTGCGACGAACTCGGTCGCAACGGCACCTGCCGCTTCAAAACCGAACGCGCCGCCCGCTAGCCTGGGTTATTCATGAAATTCGTTGCGAAAACGCCAGAAAGCCCGTTGATGCAAGGCGGGCGCAGTTTTGAAAGGCTGAGTGCATTTGTAAATGCTCGATGCCTTTCAAAACAAGCCCAACGCCGCAGACACGGGCTTTCTGGCGTTTGCAGTAGAAGGCTCATGAATAATCCAGGCTAACCTCACACTCATGTCCACCTACATCGCCACCGCCGACTACGAAGTCATCGACCGCGCCCCCCTCACCCTCGTCGTGGGCGACCTCGTCCGCCCCGGTCAAACAGACACCGACTGGCCCGGCTGGGTCTGGGTCACCGCCATCACCGGCCGTGGCAGCTATGTCCCCGAGGAAATCCTCACCCCCCAGCCCGACGGCACCGCCCGCGTCACCCAACCCTTCCACGCCCGCGACCTCACCGTCAAAAAAGGCGACACCATCGAGTCCCTCCGCGAAGTCAAAGGCTGGCACTGGTGCAAAAACGCCACCACCGAAGGCTGGCTCCCCGCCTACCTCCTCCGCCCGGTCTAAAAAAAGGCCCATGCCCCAGCCTCAAAACCGGAACACGGGTCTCTATCACTGATCTGCCCGGATCGACCTACTTGGCATCTCCCTTGCCACCCTTACCGCCCTTGCCATCAGGACTGCCTTTGCCTCCCTTGCCACCTTTGCCATCTGGAGATCCCTTGCCGCCAGGACCACCCTTGCCCTCACGCATCTTCGCCAAAGCAGCCTTGTCCTCCTCACTGATCGACGCCCGCTCCTTCTCATCCAACTTCTTGTCCCCGTTCGTGTCATACTTCTTCATGATCGCCATCATCTCAGGTGAAGGCTTCCCTTTGCCTTTACCGTCCCCTTTGCCCTTGGCTTGAGGTTCAGCGTTGATCGTCACAGCCAGCAGGCCGATCCCAAATGCGAATAATAGAGCTTTTGTCATGTCTTGTTTTGGTTGGTGATGTTCTTGGTTGCCGTTTGCGACAGGCCGTCCACTAAGCGGCGCACTCTCCCAAACACCGCATCCCGAACAAAGGTGCGAAAATAAAGAAAATCTTCCCAGCTCCCTACTTCCGCCGCCCCAAGAAGATCGTATGCACCTTCCGCTTCGCCTGCGCATACGCTTTCACCGCCTCCACCCTCACCTGAAATCCAGTCTTCACTAACCGCCGAACAAAGGCCGGATCCCCACTCGCCGACCAAAACGCCACACACCCGCCCGGCTTCAACACCCTCCCAATCATCGCCAACCCATCCGCCTGATACATCCGCCCATTCCCCTCCTGCACCATCGCCACCGGCCCATTGTCCACATCCAGCAAAATCGCATCATACCGCTCCGCCTCCCCCTTCAGCATCAATTCATAAACATCCCCCAGCACCATCCGAACACGCGGCTCATCCACCAGCAACCCATTGACCTCCGCCAAGTGTTCCCGATTCCACGCCACCACCTCCGGCAGCAACTCGGCCACCTCGATCAACCCATCCTCACCCAGCAACTCCAACACCGCCCTCAGCGTGAATCCAAACCCAAGACCCCCAATCAACACCCGCACCCCACGCTTCCCTCGCAATCCCTCACACCCCAACTCCGCCAACATCCTCTCAGACTCCGGCGCATTCGTCCCCATCAACGCCTGCCCGTTCACTCTCAAGAAGAACTCTTGGCCCCGCCGATGCAGCGTCAGTTTCGCTCCCTCCGCCGTTTCAGCTTCCGCAATGGTCAAAAAAGGCTGCACAACACGCTCACTTCCCCTCCAGCGACATCAACTCAATCTTCCGAAACCAAACCGGCTGCCCCTCCGCCTGCAACGCAATGTGACCATACCCCAGCTTCACATTCCCTCCCGCTTCGATCTGATCCGTCGCAGGCGCATTGTTGTTCGTCGGATCCAATTGCGGATGCTGATACCGCAACACCTCCACCCCATTCACCCGATGAATGATCTCCTCATGCCCTCTCACCTCCACCTCCGCTAACACCCACTCCTCCGCTGGAAACGTCGGCGCGCTCGACTTCACAATGTGCTTCGTCACCAACACCCCACCCATCTCCACATGCGTCCCCGGGGTGCAAAGATTGCCCGTCGACCGCTCCCCCTTCCCCTCGTCCGCCAAAAACTGCATCTCCAAACTCGCCGGAAAACCCTGGTCAAACCGCATGCTCTGCGGCGGCTGCGCATGCAGCATCACCCCGCTGTTCAGGTTCACATACTTCGGCGCATCCGCCATCATCGAACCCGTGAACCGATACTCCAACCGCAGCCGATAGTGTGAGTAAGCCAGGTTCGTGTACAAATGCCCATACTGCTCGTCAAACCGCTCATACCCCTCATATCCCACCTTCAAAATCCCCTCCTCAACCTTAAACGTCTCCGCAAAATTCTCCCCCAGCGGCCGCTTCGCAATCTTGATTGTCCACCCACTCAAATCCTTCCCATTGAAAATCGGAATCCACTTCGCCTCCTCAGCGGCACTATCGACCGCCAGCAGACAAACAAAGAGGGCGGCGCAAACAGAAGATGTCGAAGTCATCTTCACATCATGAACGGGTGGCGCGCGATTCCAAACGGAAGATTTCACCCGTCCCCACGTTACACACCCCGCATGAAGCCCCAACTCCTCCTCCTTTCACTGCTCACCCTCGCCTCGACGTCCTTCGCCGCAAAGCCGAACATCCTCTTCCTCCTGAGCGATGACCACAGCTACCCCTTCCTCAGCACCTACGGCGACACCAACGTCAAAACACCCACCCTGGATCAAATCGCAGCCGAGGGCATGAAGTTCCATCGTTTCTTCACCGGAGCTCCTCAGTGCGTGCCCTCCCGTGCCACCCTCATGACCGGACGCTCACCCGTCGCCGCACGAATGACCCGCTTCTCCGCGCCCCTGCCCCGCGACGAAATCACCCTCCCTGAACTCCTCCGCGACAAAGGCGGCTACTTCACCGGCGTCTGCGGCCGCAGTTTCCACCTCGACGGCTCCAACAAAACCGGTCCCTCCACCTCCAAGGTCTTTGACGACCACCACTTGAAAACCTTCATCGACCGCGTGGACTCGCTGAACACTTGCTCGGACAACGAAGTGGCCACTCAAGTCGCCTCCTTTATCGACCAAACGCCCGCCGACAAACCCTTCTTCATGTGGGCGAATTTCAGCGATCCGCATCACGTCTGGAATGCCCCCGCCGAATTCCGTCCCGATCCCGCTTCGCTCAAACTACCCGCTCACTTCCCCGATCTACCCGGCGTCCGCGAGCAACTCGCCGACTACTGCGCTGAAGTGAATCGAGTCGATCAAACCATCGCAGGCGTGCTCGAAGTCCTCAAAAAACGTGGCCTCATGGAAAACACCATCATTATCTTCTGCGGCGACAACGGAATGGCCATGCCCCACGGCAAAGGCTCCCTCTACGATCCCGGCTCAAACGTGCCCTTCCTCGTCCGCTGGCCCGGCGTCGTGAAGCCCGGCAGCGACTCTCGGGCACTCGTCAGCGCTGAAGACCTCGCCCCCACTTTACTCGCCGCCGCAGGACTCGAGCCCGGCTCCGAAATGAGCGGCGTCAGCTTCTTGTCCCTCCTCAAAGGCGAAACCCACAGACCAAGAAAACACCTCTTCATCGAGCGCGGCCCGCACGGCTCCGCCCCCGTTCAGGCCGACATGACCAACGCCGGTTTCGACCTCGCCCGCGCCGTGCGCAGCGACCGCTTCAAACTCATCTACAACTGCACCCCTTGGCTCCCCTACTCACCTGTCGACTCCGCCGGTGGCCAGGCCTGGAAACAAATGCAGGAAGCCAACGCCGCCGGCAAACTCCCGCCTGGCATGACCGCCACCTACTTCACCACGCCCCGTCCCGTCTACGAACTCTACGACCTCGAAGCCGACCCCGGCGAATTGAACAACCTCAGCGGCAACCCCCAACTCGGCGCCACCGAACGCGAACTCCGCACCGCCCTCGCCGAAAAAATGATCCTCGACTGGGACTACCTCCCACTGCCCGATTTGATGGAAGGCAATGCCAGTGCAGGCGGCGGCAAAAAGGCCAAGGGAAAGAAAAAATAATCTCTCCACACCCACCTGAATTCATGTGGCTATTCGATAGCCACTTGAGCATCGGACCTGCAACAAGCCGATGACACCTGCGTTTCCAAGGCACCATGAAACGCTTCTTGTCTTTCCTCCTGCTTGCCCTTTGCAGCATCTCTGCAGCAGCCGACAAACCCAACATCATCGTCATCCTCGTTGACGACATGGGCTTCGCTGATCTCGGCTGTTACGGCTCCGAAATCCCCACCCCCAACCTCGACGCCCTCGCCGCTGGCGGTCTTCGCTTCACCCAGTTCTACAATACCGCCCGCTGTTGCCCCACTCGCGCCTCCCTCCTCACCGGCCTTTACCCCCATCAAACCGGAGTCGGCCACATGACCGAGGACAAGGGCGCCCCCGGTTATGCGGGCCGTCTCAATGACTCCTGCGTCACCATCGCAGAAGTCCTCAAACCCGCCGGTTACTTCACCGCCATGACCGGCAAATGGCATGTCGGCCAAAACCTCGGCGTCACGCCTAGGGGTCGCGGCTTTGACCGCAGCTTGAACGCAGCGGCAGGCGGCTTCTACTTCCCTGAATCGGATAAAGCCAAGCTCTTCCTCAACGGTGAGGAAATCAAAAACGATGACCCGCGTCTGCCGCAAAGCTGGTACTCCACCGACCTCTGGACCACCTTCGGATTGAAGTTCATCGACGACGCTCTCACCGAAAAGAAATCCTTCTACCTCCACCTCTGCCACAACGCCCCCCACTTCCCCCTCCAAGCTCCCGCAGAAGAAATCGCCAAGTTCCGTGGCCAATACAAAATCGGCTGGGGTGCCATCCGCGACCGTCGCTATGCCAAACAGCAAGAGCTGGGAATCATCGATGCCACTTGGGCCAAATCCCCTCGCCCCAAAGACGTCCAACCCTGGGCCGACGTCCCTGCCGAAGAGCAGGACCGCTTCGACCACCTCATGGCCACCTACGCCGCCGTTGTCCACCGCATGGACAAGGCCATCGGCGATCTCGTCTCCGGCCTCAAACAGCGGGGCGTTTTCGAAAACACCCTCATCCTCTTCATGTCCGACAACGGCGGCAACGCCGAAGCCGGACCCTCCGGTCGCACCCAGGGCGACCCCACCAAAGCCGACTCCAATTGGTTCTGCGGAGAAAGCTGGGCCTTCGCCGAAAACACACCCTTTCGCCTCTTCAAACATTACAACCACGAAGGCGGCATCGCCACCCCACTCATCGCTCATTGGCCAATCGGCATCACCGCCAAAAACGAACTCCGCTCCCACCCCGGCCACCTAATCGACATCATGGCCACCTGCATCGACGTCAGCGGCGCCACCTATCCGCAACAATACAACGCCAAACCCATCACACCGCTCGAAGGCAAAAGCCTCGTCCCCGCTTTCAAAAACGATCCCATCTCACGCGATGCCCTCTTCTGGGAACACGAAGGCAACGCTGCCATCCGCGTCGGCGACCTCAAACTCGTCCGCCAAAGCCGCACCGGCCCCTGGGAACTCTACAACCTCAAATCTGACCGCACCGAACTCCACAACCTCGCCAACGCTCAACCCGAAAAAGCCCAGGAACTCGCCAACCAATGGGAAGCTTGGGCCGAACGCACCCACGTAAAACCGTATCCCATCGAGGGCAAAGCCAAAAAGAAGGGCAAAGGCAAGAAGAAGGCTGAATAGCCGTGAAGCTACCTCGACCTGAAGATCTCACTCATCAAACACTCAACAATGAGCGTTTGCAGTCCAAGCCCCTCCTTATTCACCCGGTTGTGAATCTCATCGATCACCAGGTCATCTGCGATCTCCATCTGACGACCCGTCGTGTAAGCCAGGCACTGTCGAATCAAATGCCGAACAAAAGGATCTTCCCGCGTGGTAAGTATCACTTCCTTAAAGCTGGCAAAGTCCTTGTAGGTTTCGCCTGAAGGCAACTCGCCCGACGCATCAATCTTGGGCGCCGTTGGTTTCGTCTCTACCGGCACATCCGCCTTGCCCTCTTTCCCCTTCGCTTGATCCGTTTTCTTGGGCTCCTTGGACTTGTCCCCTTTCGTCTTAGCCTGTTCCAAGCTCTTGGACCCAACCGGCTTGTCTTCTTTGGCATTCTTCTGGTCAGAGCTATTCGCAGGAGTCGATTTCGCCTTACCTGGGGCTTCCTCTTTATTCTCTTTCGGCGTCTGCCCCTTCGACTTCTTACCTGCCTCGGTCGCCTTCTCATCCTTCGGCTTTTCTGGTGTGACCTTCTTCACCTCACGCGTCGGGGCTTTCTTTGGCCCGGGATAACTGCTCCGCCAGCGACCAATCGCATCAAAGGTCTCCAGGCTGAATCCAAGCGGGTCAATCTTCCGATGACACTCGGCACACGCTGGATCTGCCCGGTGTTTGGCCAGTCGCTCCCGAATGGTCGTCGCCCCGGTGACATCCGTGTCTATCGCTGGCACCACATCAGGTGGCGGCGGTGGTGGAATACCCAAAATGTTCTCACTCACCCACACCCCCCGCGTCACAGGCGATGTCTCCACTCCGTTCGCACTGACCGT
Organism: Verrucomicrobiaceae bacterium; assembly: GCA_027487315.1. Lineage (GTDB taxonomy): Bacteria > Verrucomicrobiota > Verrucomicrobiia > Verrucomicrobiales > Verrucomicrobiaceae > JAGRPD01. Next base: position 16,997 of record JAIYDW010000183.1, read on the forward strand.
CAACACACCCGCCATCCCCAAAAGACCGCCACGTCGCAAACGGTCCTTCAAACTGACCTTCTGAAATCCATCCGCTAACTTCAACGTCTTCTGCTCAGGAAGTTCATAAAGCATCGCCAGTTTTTTATCCACAAAGGTGTAATCGCTGTCAAGGAACTGAGCCACCGAGCCATTGCTCTCCATCAAATGCCGGAAAAACAAACGCGCCTCCGCCTTCATAGACGTCGGCAAATCCTCAGCATAATACGCCCGGTTCGTCTCGCGCGGCGGCGGCATGCCGCCGAGATCACGTAAGTTCAGCCAACTGTCGAGAAACCCGTCAATGAACCCACTAACACGCTTTTCCGCGATCATCCGCTTCACCTGCTTCCTCAATTCCGCATCCTCGGTGAGCTTCCCACTCTTCGCCGCTTCCAGCAAAATCTCATCCGGTGGCGTCGCCCAAAGCGCATAGGAAAGACGCGAGGCAAGATCATACGGCTTCAGTGCCTTCTCCCCCTCTTCGGTGATCTCACTGAGATAAAGGAACGACGGCGAGCACAGGATCAACTTCAACGCATCAAGCGCAGCCTGACGCGGAGTCGCCTTTTCAGCGATACGTCTTTCATACAGCGCTTTGATCGGCTTCCGATCCTCCTCTACCAGCGGTCGCCGATAAGCCTTCTCTGCAAAGGCACTTAGCTGCTCAATCGCACGCTCCGCCTTAAACCCCTCTTTCCCAAACACCGCCACTTCCTCAGCACTGCCCCCCGCTTCCGCAATCGGGCCATGTATCTTGACCTCACTGATGCGGATATGCGGCAACTTGCCTTCCCTCAGAATGTGCGCCCGTCCCACACCCGAACTTCCCACGTCCCCCTTGAACTCATTCTTGTAAACCTTGTTAATGGTCACCACCGCCGCCCGGGATTCATAAGGCCCATTTGGGAATATGAACCGGGGAGTCTGCCCCGCCTCCAACCAGACGCGAAAAGTCTTCCGCGTGGGCTTGTCATCCGGCAACGTCGCACTGGCCAGCAACGGCTCAATCGACTGCGGATAATGAATGTGTCCCTTCGTGATGTCACCCGGCACCAATCCAAGAATAAAAGGTTCCGAAAAATCGATGCCAAAGATCTTCGGGTCATAATGCGTGTCGCGATGCATCGCTTGCGCCTCCACTTCAATGTCGTAAAGCCCGGAAACCGGCACGCCCTCTAGAAAGTCCTCAATGTGTCCGTAACCGCCTTGTCGCGTGTCGGAGTTTGGCTGCTCGTAGATGTTGAGATACCGATAGTTGAAGGCCGACTTGTGCGACCCCTGCAGTTCCTCATACTGCACAAAGTGACCATTAAAGCGCCAATCCTTCGGCTCCATCGCGGGCTTTCCAAGGCGAGTCTCGATCAGGCGATTCGCCGATTGAAAATACTGGTCCACCAAAAATCCTGAAGTCACCAGCGACTTGCCAATCGTGTCAATATGCCCGCTCGTCTTCTCCTTCGGAAAATCCGCCGTTAGTCCCAGCGTATCCACTCGGCGACCAAACAGCACCGCAATCGTATTCTCATACTCCCGGCTGGAAAGTCGCCGCATCACCGTGCGCCCACCCGTGCTCTGTAACTGCGCATGCGCCGCCACCGTCCCATCACGCAAAGCACGAATCATCCCCAGACGTTCATCATCCGTCGGCTGATCCGCCTTTTTTGGCGGCATCTCCTTGAGCGTCAACTGATCAATGATATCCCTCGCATCGATCAACTCCGGAACGGACTTCAAAGGAAGCGCAAACTTCTCAAACTCCCGGTCCCCCTTCTGCACATCCGCATCGTGACACTCCAGGCAGTACTTGCCCAAAAACTGCTGCACCAGTTTCGGCCCCTCATCAGCGGCCAAAGCAGAGCCGATCAGAAAATGAAACCCAGTCGCGAAGAACCCCCAGACAAAGCACTGTTTCCTTCTGGGTCTCGCTCGGGTGAAAAACGAAGTCGCCATCACGCAAAACAACCCGTGCTGCTACCAAACGAATCCGTCTCCACTCCCATCTTCTGCGCTATATCCACGAACAGATTGCACAAGGGCACCTTCTTGATTCCCTCACGCGGCACCTCACGAAACTCCCCGTGCTTGTAACCGCCACCTGCCAGAAGAATCGGCAAATCAGAATTCTTGTGCACGTTCCCATCCCCCATCCCACTCCCAAAAAGCACCGTGGTCGAGTCCAGCAGCGTGCGCTCGCCATCACTGATCTTCGCCAACCGGGCCACAAACTTCCCGAAATGCTCGATCTGGTATTTCTCTAGCGTTACGAGGTCGGCAATCGCCTCCGGATCGTTTCCATGGTGAGACAGGCCATGCCAGTCTTTCTTAATGCCAAGATGCTGCGGCATGAAATCCCCACCGATCTCCAAAGTCGCAATCCTAGTGCTGTCCGACAGCAAAGCCAGCGCGATCATTTCATACAGCATCGGCAAATCTTCCACCGCATTGCGGTTCGCTGGTTTTCCGAAAGGCGCCTTCGGCTTCGCCTGATTCGTCCAGCGCTGCCGCAGTTCCAACCGCTTTTCCACATCCCGCACCGAAGTGAGGTATTCGTCTAACTTGTCTTTGTCCTCCTGGTTCACCTGCTTCGAAAGCCGATTGGCCTCCTCCAGCACCGAATCCAAAATGGACGCCTGCACCTGATTCTCCTGCGCACGACGCACCTGCCGCTCCTTCGAATCCGTGACAAAAAGCTTCTCAAACAACTCCGCCGGATTCGTCACCGGCGGAACCCGCACGCCAGACTTTGTCCACGCAATCTGGCACCCCCCATGAATTCCCCCTTCCGAACCCACAGTAAGCGACGGAAAACGCGTCTGAAAACCCACCTCATCCGCCAGATATTGATCAATCGTCACGTTGCCATCAGGCCGGTTCTGCGCCTCCGAATTCAAAACCCCGGAAAGGAACGAGTGCACCGCAAAGTGCCCTCCCTTCACTCCGTGATCCAATCCCCGATACACCGTCATCTGGTCGCGAACGTCCCACAGTGGCTCCAAAAGCGCCGTTTTCTCATAGTCCCGACCCGTTTTTGTCGGAAAAAGCTGCTTCGTCTGATAACCCAGCAAATTACCGATCGCCACAAACCGCCGCGCCCCCACGCCTGCTCCTTTTGCAGCTTGCACCGCTGAGTTGCCTCCAACCGACTTCGCCATCAGCGAAGACATGCCCGGCAGAGCAAAGGCGGTTCCAAGAGAAGTAACGAGAAAATGGCGGCGGTTCATAAGAAAGTTCACAGAGACTAACGAATCTGGAACCCCCGCTGTTTCAGGTTAAATGACGGCAAAAGTGCATTCCAAATAGCCCTCTGTGCAGACCCTTTGAAAACGTCTGCCATCACCAACGTTTCCACACCCCCATGAAATGCCTTCTTCGTTTGCTCATCTGCACCCTCTCAGGATTTTTGAGCGCTGCTGAACAACCCAACATCGTCGTTTTCATCTCCGATGATCATAGCCAGTTCGACTCGCAGGCATACGGCTCCACAGAAGTGCGCACGCCAAACATGGCCAAACTCGCGGAAGACGGCCTGAAATTCACCCACGCTTTTGTCGCCTCGCCATCCTGTGGCCCCAGCCGCACCGCGATGCTCACCGGTCTCTGGTCAGCCCGAAATGGAGCCGAAGCCAATCATAAGGCCAAGCGTCCCGAGGTCCCCTCTCTGCCCTCCGTTCTTCGTGACATCGGTTACGAGGTCGTTGTCATCGGCAAGGTCGCCCATGGCAATTGGGCCCAATTCTATGACTTCGATGCCGTCATTGGCCCACCTGTCGGCATCTCCGACACCACCGACGTCGCCAACTTCCTCTACCAGCGCACCTCCAAAAAACCCCTTTGCCTTTTTGTTGGCACCCGCCATCCACACGTTCCTTGGAGCGAAGCCCCAACCTACGATCCTGCCCATGTCCAAATTCCCCCCACTCATGTGGATACCGCCGCCACCCGTGCAGAAAGGGCGAAATACCTCACCGATATCACCCATTCCGACACGCTTCTCGGCGAGGTACGGACACTCGCTCACGAAAAAATCTCAGGTGACACTCTCTTCATCTACACCGCAGACCACGGCAGCCAGTGGCCCTTTGCCAAATGGACCCTCTACGACGCCGGCATCCGCACCCCCCTCCTCATCACTTGGCCCGGTACGCTGAAGCCCTCCACTTCCACCGACGCCATGGTCTGCTGGCCCGATCTGCTGCCAACTTTCATCGAACTCGGCGGCGGCAAGGTACCCGATGGTATCGATGGCCAATCCTTTGCCGGAATCCTTCGCGGCACCACAACCAAGCATCGCGACCATATCTTCGCCACCCATAGCGGTGATGGCGACTTCAATGTCTACCCTGTTCGCTCCGTCCGCACCCGCGACTGGAAATACATCCGCAATCTCCACCCCGAGTTCCAACATCACTCACACATCTCTCGCTCCACCGGCCCCAGCGGACTCGCCTATTGGCAAACTTGGCTCTCCGCCGCCGAAAACAATCCATCCGCAGCGGCGACGGTGAAGCGTTTCAGCACCCGTCCCGCCGAAGAACTCTACGACCTCGCTGCTGACCCCAATGAACTCAATAACCTCGCCGCCGACCCGAAACACGCCGACCGCCGTGCCAAAATGAGCGGCGACCTGGATGGGTGGATGCAACAACAAGGCGACACCCAAACCGTCTTCGGCACGCCCCTCCTCCAAGGTGAACCCGTCACGCTGATCAACAAAGAAGAAGGCAAAAAAGCCAAGGCAAAAGCGACCAAACAACCATGAAATTCGCCTTCCTCCTTTCCTTAACCTTCACAATCCTCCTCGGTTCATCCGTTGCCGCCGAGTCCAGACCGAACTTCATGATCATCATCGCCGATGATCTCTGCTTGCGCGACCTTGGATACGAAGGCAGTCCCGATGTCAAAACACCGAATCTCGACAAATTGCGCGCCGAGTCCATGCACCTGCGCGGCATGTTCAACCCGGCAACCTCTTGCTCGCCCACACGACACGCACTCTACACCGGTCTCTACCCCATCCGCAGCGGCGCCTATCCAAACCACACGCGAGTCTATGACGGCACCAAAAGCCTCTTCACCCATTTGAAGGGCGCTGGTTATCGCGTTGCCCTGCAAAACAAATCTCATGTCGGTCCGGCCGCCTCTTTTCCTTATGAGCACATCGAAGGTGCCGACGATCTTTCCGAGACCACTTCCTTCGTCACTCGCAAGGCCGATCAACCGTGGTTCATCGTCTTCGCCTCCAATGATCCGCATAGCCCATGGTCCCGCGGCCCCTCCTACGATCCCGCCAAGATCACGGTGCCTTCCTACTTGCACGACAACTCCATCACCCGTGAAGCCCTCGCCACCTACTTCGGTGAAATCAGCAAACTCGACGAACAAGTCGGCGCACTCTTGAAAATGCTCGATGACACCAAGCAATCGCAAAACACCATGGTCCTATTCGTCAGCGAGCAAGGCAGCAGTTTCCCTTACGGCGGAAAATGGAGCGTCTATGACAACGGCATCCACTCCTCAGCGATTCTGCGCTGGCCCGGCAATGTAAAACCAGGCGCCACCTCAACCGCACTCATGCAATACGTCGACGTCCCACCGACCTTCCTCGCCGCCGCTGGAATTGACCCCACCAAAATCGATGTCGGCTGCCCTGACGCAAACGGAGCCACCGGCTTTGATGGCCGCAGTTTCCTGCCCGTTCTCCTTGGGGAGTCGAACACCCTCCGCGATCACGTCTTCGCCCAACACACCACCGTCGGCACAAATGGCGCCATCGGCCCCTATCCTATCCGGGCCGTGCGCGACACCCGCTATAAGCTCATCCGCAATCTCGCCCCCGAACTCACTTACACCATCGGCGGCCTCCACAAAGGTCAGCCCATCGAATCCTGGCAAGCCGACGCAAAAAGCAACCCCTCGCTAGCTGCCCGCGTCATTCACCTCTTCAATCGCCCAGCCGAGGAACTCTACGACCTTGAATCCGACCCCTTCGAAACAAAGAACCTCGCCTCCGATCCCGCCATGGCGCAGATCAAAACTCGCCTCCAGCATCAACTCGATGCCTGGATGCTTCAACAAAACGACAATGGCCTCGCAACCGAAAATCTCGCCAACACCCGCCAAGGCAAAAGCGACGAAGGTGGGCTAAAAGGAAAGAAAAAGGGCGAAGCTAGAAAAAAGCTAAAGGCTGAGTAACCCCATTTCACATAAGCCTTGAAATCAACCTCTCAATCTCACGTTCCCGCACACATGAAACACCTGCATTTTCTCTCTCTGTTCCTCTGCGCCCTCGGTGGTTTCACCCATGCCGCCGATGCCGCCAAACCCAACGTCCTCTTCATTGCCATCGATGATCTCAATCATTGGGTCGGCCACTTCGGGCGCAACAAGCAAACAAAGACACCCAACATCGACCGTCTAGCTGCAATGGGCGTCAGTTTCACCAACGCACAATGTGCGGCACCCGTCTGCAATCCATCCCGCGCCGCCCTTCTCAGCGGCAAGCGCCCTGGCACCACAGGAATCTACGACAATAACAATCCTTTTACCAAGGTGCTCACCTCCGACCAGTCCCTTGTCATGCAGTTCAAAAATGCCGGCTACGACACCCTCGGCACCGGCAAACTCTGGCATGGCGGACTCGGTTGGCCGGAACAGTGGACCACCATTCAGGATGAAACCGTCAAAAAGGGTAAAGTCAGTGACCGCAGTATCGGCGGCATCGCTTTTGGACCCATCGTCGAAGGTGGAGATGAAGCCGTTTCAGACACCGGAATCGCCGACTACGGCATCTCCGAACTCACCAAGCCCCACGACAAACCCTTCTTCCTCACCCTCGGTTTCCACAAACCCCACATGCCCTGGAACGTGCCCCAGAAATACTACGACATGCATCCCCTGGCTGACATCCAGCTACCCCCAACCAAAGAAGGCGATCTCTCAGACATCCCCCCGATCGGCCTCAAAATGGCCAAGCCGACCGGCGATCACGCCGCAGTTCTGGCCTCCGGTCGCTGGAAAGAAGCCGTGCAGGCCTACCTCGCCACCATCACCTACCTCGATGGCCAGATAGGCCGCGTTCTCGATGCCTATGACAAGTCACCCCACAAGGACAATACCATCATCATTCTCTGGGGCGACCACGGCTGGCATCTCGGCGAGAAGGAACACTGGCGAAAATTCGCCCTCTGGGAGGAAGCCACTCGCGCACCCTTCATTTGGGTTGTCCCCGGTGTCACCAAACCCGGCGGCATCAGCAAAAGTCCCGTCGATTTCATGAGCGTCTATCCAACCCTCTGCGAGCTCACCGCTTTGCCAAAACCCGCTTGGCTCGAAGGCGACAACATCAAGCCCCTACTCTCCGATCCCGCTGCCTCATGGACAGGCGTCGGCATCACCACCTTTGGCCAAAACAACCACGCCATCCGCACCGATCGCTGGCGCTACATCCGCTACGCCGACGGAACCGAAGAACTCTACGATCATAACAACGACGAATACGAGTGGACCAACCTCGCCGCCAACCCCGAGCACACCGTTCTCAAAGGCAGCCTAGCAAAGCACTTCCCGACCAACAATGTCCCTCCCTCATCGACAGGCAAAATGAGCGACTCCGATGGCGCACAAGGCAAGGATTCCGACCCAAAGAAGATAAAGCGAAAAGCCAGGAAAGCTGCCGCCCAGTAGCAAAGCCAATCATAAGGGTGATTCCCCTCTATCGAGTGTGGCTATTCGATAGCCACATGAGGAAGCGTAACAAAAAGAGCCTGATTCCTTTGCGATACCCTAGCCATGCTACGCCTTCTCTTCGTCTCCGCTCTTCTCCCTCTGTTCACCGCCCAAGCAGAACGTCCCAATGTTCTCCTGATCCTGGTCGATGACTTGAAACCCGCTCTTGGCTGTTACGGTGATTCAGCAGCCCACACACCCAATATCGACCGCCTAGCAGCAAGAGGCATGCGTTTTGATTTGGCCTACTGCAATCAAGCCGTCTGCGCGCCATCAAGGTTCACCCTGATGCTGGGTTCGCACTCAACCTCCACCGGCCTTTATTCACTAGGCAGTTCACTGCGACAAATCCTGCCAGAAGCAGTCACCATGCCGCAACACTTCGCCAAGCATGGCGGCTATCGCACCGAATCCATTGGCAAGGTCCTTCACATCGGTCACGGCAACGAAGGAGATCCAATGTCCTTCAGCGTGCCCCATTTCAAAGATAAGGTCATCGAATACCTCGACCCCGAAAGCACCAACGGAGGTCAACTCACCCGAGAAGAGGCCCTGTTCACCAATCAGAAGCTCAACGAAATCAAATCCCTCCCGCGCGGCGCCGCTTTCGAATCGCCTGATGTCGCCGATGAAGACTATGCCGACGGTCGTGTCGCAAACGAAACCATCGCACGCCTGCAAGCGGCGCAACAACGACGCAAGCAAAACGGCACTCCCTTCTTCATCGCCACAGGTTTCGTTCGCCCGCACCTCCCATTCTCAGCCCCAAAAAAGTACTGGGACATGCATGATCCGCAGAAACTACCCATGCCCACCTTCGAAGACCACCCAGTCGGCTCCCCCAAAATCGCCCACAAGCGCGGTGGCGAGATCGATGCCTACACTCCCGCAACAACCCAAAAGCTCATCCATGGCTACTATGCAGGCACCAGCTTCGTCGATGCCCAAATCGGCAAGGTGATCGATGAGATGGATCGTCTCGAACTCGCCGGGAACACCATCATCGTGCTCTGGGGAGATCATGGCTTTCACCTCGGAGATCACGGCATCTGGACCAAGCACACCAACTATGAGCAAGCCAACCGCATCCCCATCCTCATCAGCGCCCCGGGCATTACCCAACCCAATAGCAGCACGCGTCAACTCGCCGAGTCCGTGGACCTCTTTCCCACGCTCGCCGAACTTGCTCAACTCCCCCCCCCTTCAGGCCCCCAATCCATCGATGGACTCAGTCTCGTGCCCGTCCTCAAAGACTCTAATGCCCGCGTGCGCGACCACGCCTTCCACTGCTTCCCCAAACAAACCCTCGGCCGAGCCATCCGCACGGAGCGCTATCGACTCGTCGAATGGAAGCAGCCAGGCGACGCTCCAAACACCGCCGAACTCGAACTCTACGATTACAACACCGATCCACTAGAAACCAAAAATCTCGTCAGTGAACAACCCGAGATCGTAAACCAACTCCGGACCATTCTTGCCAAACATCCTGAAGCCAAAGCGATCAAGTAAAATTCGGCCTAATCCTATCTTTCTGCTGTTATCATAGAGCACCCACTGGAACACCAGCGGTTAGCTATGGCTAGAAGGGAACGCAGCCCAGTTGCCGCGCCCCCTTCCTCAGCACAATTCGTCACCCTTTCTTCCCGAGCACCACATCTCCGAGACTGAACATCGGGCCGTAGATGGCGTAGATGAGGAAACCCACCAGCACACCCAAAATCATCATGGTCAGAGGCTCAATGATCTTGTCCATCTGACTGGCCAATCCATCCAATTCCTCCTCGTAGTCATCGGCGATCTCCGCAAGCATTTCTGTCCCCGTCCCCGTCTCTGCAGAAAGCTCAATCATCCCGCACAATGTCCGCGCATCTGGCCCAAGCCAATGAGACTCCATTAGGAATGCCTCATGCAAATTTCGGCCAATATTGATGTGATTGCGCAGCCGTGTGAAAAACTCCTTGTAATGGTAGTGCCAGGAGGCCCTTGCAGTAATCTCCAGCGCACTGGTCAAACGTACGTTCGAATCCACAAGCATCGCCATCGTCCGAAAACTCGTAGCGGCAGCCGATTTCCGAACCAGGTTGCCCACAATCGGAAGCTTCAAAATCAGATCCTGAACTCTCGGAATAGCGGTGATCACCCCAAAATTCTGAAACAAAACATAAAGCCCAAAGAATGGTGCCGCCGCCATGTAAGGCTTCTTCAAGAGCAAGTCCGACAGCCACATCAGCGCTTTGGTTCCCATCGGTAACTCGACCTTGAAAGACAAAAAGAGTTTACTCATCGCAGGCACGAGCGTGAAACTCATCGCAATAATCACCGCTACAGCCAGCACAATCACCACCGCGGGATAAATCATCCCACCCTTCAGTTTCTTGATGATCTTAGATCCCTTCTTCTGTGCAATCCCAATCCGTTTGCACACCCGAGCTAACTGCCCCGCCTCTTCACCTGCCATCACAAGAGATAGGATATCATCCGGAAACACATCCGGATACTTGACCATCGAATCACTCAATTTCTCTCCCTGGCTGATTGCAAACACGATCTCGGCGATCACGCCTTTGTAGCGCGCCGATTTCATACGATTCACCTGCAATCCCAACGCCTTGGTCAATGTGATGTTTCGTTCCAAACACCTTCCCAACCCAGAGAAAAGCTGAGCGCGATCCTCCGTCCCCCCTTTGGCCGACGTCATTCTTTGCAGTCTTTCGTCTGCCCCAGTGATATCCTCAACAGTCGCCGTTTCGTTTGACGACATCCCACACGCAATCAAGGCCTTCTCGTGAGTATCAGTGTCTACCAACGTGATGGTCGTATGACCCGTATGAACATTTGTGACTTTGACTTTCTTCAGCATATGCGATGGTAAAATCAGATTTTAGTATTGAGCCGTAATCGAAGGTCGGCAAACGACCAACTCCATTGGACTTCCCTCCTGGCGTCCAGATGGGTTCGGCGCAATGTTAGCAGACACCCGAACCAAGGCCGCTTGGACCGTTGCGGGCTGACCTGCTGTCCCCACATTGACGGGCCCCTGCGGAAGGAGTACCCCACGATCAAAAAGTGCCCCGCTTAAGAACCGGTTTCCATCGGTAGTTGGAAGGATTGCTGCAATCTCAATTGGATCCAATCCCAACTGCCAAAGACGGGCCAAATTCTCCTGATAATTTCGTGCCACGGACACTCGGCGCGCCAAATCTTCCTGCAAGCCAACCGATGCCGAGAGGCTCGCCGCTGCGCCCGCTCCAATGGCAACGATGGCCCCCGCCGCCAATACCTCAATCAACGAATAGGCACGTGCACTCAGTCGGATTCGGAATAATAAAAACGTGTTCTTCATGGCAATATCCTTTCCTAATTCGGTGATACAGTTCCCCCCAAAGGAAGGGCAACATAGGTTTCAAGCCAAGCATCTTTGGGCAACAAACTGCCATACTTCGGTCCAGTTGCCCCAACTGGTTCAGGCGTAGCATCCAACGCAAAGGTCAACGCATCCCAAGCTTCATTCCGAGCGAACCCTGAAGCGGATCGACGGCGCTTAAACAACCAATTGGTCATTACTCCGCCCGTAATTCGCGTATTGTTTGAAGACTTAATATTCACATACATTTCGCGTGACTCATTCACAATGACACCGCGCCAGTTGTACATTCGACGCCCACTCTCGAGCACAAAATTACCTTCCCAATTGAGTTCCAGACGATCCGTTACACTCCCCCCTTTCGCCCCCAGCACCCACCGCCTGTTATTCTGATGTTCGAATCGGATGTCCTGGACAGGCGAAATCAAGTCACCCGCATTCTTCACAATCAAACAAATCAAGGGCCTAAGTAAGCCAGCGTCAGTAAAAGCCGTCGACAAGGGGGCTTGGCCGCGAAACACGACCTGATGAATCCGGGTAGTCCCCGTCCCCGCTGTAATGCGAATGTGCGGCAAATTCGGATCATCCATTTTCACAAACAAGACGTTCCAAGTCCCGCCAGCCGTCGTAACCAGCGGAGTGGCATTCGTGGGATAAGTAATGCCAACCGTCTCCCCAGGTTGCGGGGGACGCAAAGGACTGCTCGGAATCTGGCGTTCCACATACAACGGCGGATTCGCACCACCGAAACTGTAATTCGAACTATCGACCGTGACGTAGTTGCCACGTCCCGCCGCCTGCTCCGCTTCCATGATATGCCAAAGCGAGTTACTTGTGTGACTGTCATTGCGAACCACGTTCAGTTCTCCTTTCCACAATTCGGAGGCGCCGCCCGAAACACTACCCCCGGTCATCGGAACACCCGCGAGTGTACTTGGAGGCATCCTGGCTCCAGATAAACTGGTTCCCACGACTAGGCGATTTGTCGGATCTCCAGGAATGACCAATCCCGTGCATCTCCCCGGAATCTGCAATGGATTAGCGGTCGACGAACCGAACAAATCTTCCGGCCGCCTAATCGTCATACGTCCTTCGACCCGCCAGGCAGCAAAATGCCCCGCCAAGGTGTTATCAAACCACACGTCTAAAAGTTCCGTTTGACCGACTGGCTTACGATATACCGTGAATAGTTCTCCCCGCAGCGCAGGACAGGCCATTTTCATAAAACCATACAAATTCAATTCATCCTGTTCCAACCCCATCGACACCCCTTCGGCCAATTGGCGACTCAAGATCGATCCACCACTCGGCATGACACCTGATGGATTGAACGGAAATACTTTAACGCTATTCGTGGCATCCTCTGAATTCGTGAAGACAGAACCATTCCACACGCCCATCGCAACCCCACCCCACTTCAGGCCTCCTGGTCCGACCAGCACACTATCCCAAGTAACAGATTGACTCGCATTAGCCCCATAGCCTCGTTCAAGCAGAACCTGTCGCCCTATGACTTTGGAATTCTCCAAAGATTGTCTCCTTTTCAGCGCATCTGCCATAAAATTCACCTGCTGCGAACGCGTAGCCATCAGCCCAACCCAGGCAGACATTATGATTCCCGTCACCACCATCATCATCAGCGCGGCCGCCATCAATGCACCACGACGACTGCGCGTTGCAAAAAGCCAAGATGTCGAAGGAGCGATCATAGGTTGAAAACTCAGTTCAGAGAGCTGGAAACATTGGTGTGGTGAACATGAATGACGTCCGCCCACCCATATGATTGTAGGCACGCCTTGCCTCACGAGGCTGACCACTAAGTGGCAAAGATTCCAAATCCTGCATTGCCGGATCAGGCCACCAGATGAAATAGAACGGCTGCTCAGCTGCGACCTTGAATCGGTCCTGACCCAGTACACTGTCCTCCACGACCGACCGCTTAACCGCACGATCAAACATGACGAATAATGGACTAAACCCTTCGTTATCAAACTGAGATGGTGCTGTCACGACCCTCATCGACGGCTCGTAGAATATCTCCCACCCACTTGTAAAAACACTAATCTGAGAACTTATGTTGCTGGGATTAAAGCCATATTTTCTCACAGACGCATAGAATCCCCAGGGGCGGGCCGACACCATGCGAATCACATCAATTTCATACGTTGCCACAATTCCAAGCACTTCCGGATTGGAACTGAATCCAGTCAAAAAAATCGTTGCGTGTGGCGCGGGAGCCGCATTACTCGCGCCAGGATTGCTAGGCACTTCAAATACCCCCGAGGCAGCAGGATACTTCCGAACAAGAAAATCATAAAAGGCACGAGGTGAGTCAATCTGTCCATCGGTATCAGCCTTGTATGGGAACCAGTTAAAGCGCATGGGATTGACCACCTGATTTGCCTTGCGATACAAGCAGAACACTGAAGTAGCCCCGATCACATCGCGGTGGAATTCATCCCGCAACTTCTCCGCCCGCGCAACGGCACCATAATTCGGTGCCACAGGAATCGTCCGCGTAGCAGGGGCGGAAGAACCATAAAAATTCGCCATCCAGCTCGCAGGCAAAACAACATCAACCGTCTCGTTGATGTTGGTCCGCCCCGCCATCATCGTCCCATAAGTCACCATCACGCCCGAAAGCACCACCGCCCCAAGCGCTAGCACCATCACAAGTTCAAGAGTAGAAAACCCACCCCGACTGGAACAGCGTTTTCTCATTTCGGCGCGGGAACTCCTCCTCCTTGATTAAAGAACATGTCCAGCACAGCATCCGCCGCCGATTTCTTCCGCACGGCCGATTTTGGTGCCATTGCGGCTTCCTCCTTAGATTCATCGAGCGAAACCGCTTTTTTAGGCTCGACTGGTGCCGGCTCTTCCTCAACTCGCGTTGTCGCCCGCTCCCCCATCACAGGACTGCCTTCGCTAGGTCCCCGACCGCTCTGGCCTGGCATCGCATACCGAACTGAAGGCTTCATTCTAATTGGCATCAACAATGTTCTTGGAGGAAGCCCCGTCTTGGTCTTTTCCATCCAGACAAATTCGATTTGATCTTCCGTAATCGAATTCACTCGAAGCTGCACTGTCTGATCTGGCATGAAGGGAGGAACAACCATCCCAGCCTGCAAAATCATGTCCCCCAATTGCACACGATATCCCTGTGGCCGAAGCGATGCCCCGACGACCTTCATTGCAAGAATCAGTTCTTTAATCTTATTCTCCTCACTGTTACTGACGTCTTCTTCCTCAAGTTCCGTTATCGCCACAAAGGGATTCTCCTCTTCTGGCTTTACTGTCTCGGGCGCTTTCTCGTCTGGGAAGATGAGGGCGTAACTCACCTCGAGGCCTGGATCGACTGGGGCTGCCTCCTGGCCATTCGCCTGGCCGAGAACCGTCAAAACGACAATTGCGCCTATTACCGGAAGTTTGAAATCTTGTGCCTTGTAAATCATATCAAATATCTCCTTCTCAAATGGGTCTAAAATCACTTTTTCTTCTTAACTTCCACCCCAAGTGGGTTCACACTAAGATCAAAGACTGCCACCTCTAAGGTCACCTCCATATGCACTTGGCGACCTGTGTTTGCCGCAGATATGCGGCAACTCGAAATTCGAACGAGCGGAATCTTCTTCTCAAGACTCCCCAGCCAATTCAATACTTTCGAGTACTCGTCCTCTACAATCAAAGTCGCCAAAATGCTTCGTGGTCGCATCCGTTCACCGACATTGGCCTTTTCCTCAAACTTTTGGCTAACGACAAACACTCGTGCTTCCCGGGTGTTCGCTTGCACCGCTGATTCCACTTCCTGCCGCGAAGATAGGCGTTGAATGACTGGTGTCCACGCCACCAAGAATCGCTCCAAATCCTGCGCGTCAGACTTCGCCTTCTCCAAGGTTATCTTTGCCACATTTGCATCATTAGCTGCCAACTCGGCACTTGCAGCTTCATCATCGGCTGCTTGAATGGCCACCGCTGCCTTCTTATGCACAATTTGTGCACCATAGGTCACTGCGCCGATGATCATCAGCAGGACAATACACGCCATTTGTTTTCCGTTCATATCAGTATTCGTATGAGTTTCTATTCGTTTCCAAAAACTAGGGTCGAACGATAATCGATCATCTCTTGAGTCCGCGCCTGCTGCGGGGAATACGGGCGATAGTTAAGTTTCCCGAAAGCATTTTCGACGGCTGCAATCTGTGATGCATCCGCACCAGTCAGTCTCATCGAAACATCAATCTGTGAGGGCAGTTGCACGTTGCGATCAAGGGCAAACTCTGCAATTTTAACTTCACCTTGAATCGCCCTGGCCGCCTCAACGCAAATCGGTTGTAAGACACGCGTTCCCTCTACCCACTTGGCAACATCTCTTGCCTTCGCAGTCTCAACATCTACTTTCAGTTTTTCCTCAGCCAACTTCGCCTTGGTCTCCTCGTGCTCCTTGCGGAGTTGCTCTGAAGTCACGCGCTCCTGTTCAGCCCGTCGAAGGCTCAAGATGTCCATCGTCACAAAATAGATTCCGCCAACAATCGCAAGATAGAAAGCAATTGGAACGAAGCGAAAGCTACTCGGGAGCCTCCGAGACGCATCGGCGCGGGGAGATTTGAAATCATGGCAGAGATAGTCACTCATAGTCGGAAATGGCTTTTAAATTCTGTTAAAGGATAAATTCAGGTTGTGGATTCAATAGGTTCCTATGACCTGCCAAAGCAGGTCTGGCTCGGTTAGATCACGCGCACCAACCTTTTCCAAATGCTCCATCAATTGGCTCCTGAACTTCTCGTCCTGCCCATCGCTGACGTAATAGACAGGCGTGCCTGGAGGTGCTTTGGCAACGAGTGGGCTCACAATCTGTAACGTCGTTTCGACCATTTCTTGACCTAGGCCTGATCGACACCGCAGGTCACGCCACTGACCGTCCTGCTGACAAAGAGCTGCGATAGATCCTTCACAGGAGGCAATCAGCACAAACGAAGCCGGTGCACTTCCACGATTCTCGGCGTCCAATTTCATCACCGTGTGCTCCATCATCGCAAACAATCCACTGCACACACGTGCAGGACGTAGGCCGATCGACTTCAAGATGTCCTCGGTTACCTTGATCATTGAGTCCTCAACCGCAAGGAGCATCGACGTCGCCGCTTCAGGATGGTGACTGATTGCATATCGTTTACCACGGTCAAACTTCGGCCCCAAAACCGCTCGCGGATTAGTGCGAAGCAGAGAAATGCAATTCTCCCCACGCATCATGTTGTTCTCCAAACTGATGATGAATCGATGGTTGACCGAGACCGCACACCAACCGCCATCGGTTAGGCCTCGCCACTCATCAGCGCGCTGGGGTGCAACATCCGCAAACTCATCCTCTTGCACCCCTCCATCCACAAGTACACCCTTCTTATCAATGGCACGCCAGCTAGTCTGGCTGCGGCCAATGTTGATCAAAAGAGACTTTCGCCCCTCAAAACGCTTTGCCCACGGAATATCCGCATCGTCCACATCTGGGCGGAACGCAGCAAAACTCAATACACTTTTAATTTCTTCAGTTAGCATAGCAGGCAGTTAGTTGTTCTTTAGCAAGGAAATCATACACCTCATGTTCTTGGTAACCCGTTTTACGGGCAGCAGCCGGCTTCCAGCCATCGGCCAAGCGCATCTGGAGACATCGGTCAAAATTCTGCATCCCTCTCGTAAATCCGGCTTCAAGCTCTTGTTCAAGATTCTTGAACTCACCCCGCCGGATCATCCCGCAGACTGAATCATACGGAAGCAACAACTCGTGAATCGGAAACCTCTTCCCTTTCCCTTCATCAAACATGAGTCGTTGGCACAAAATACCACGAAACGAGTCGGCAAAGGACAATGTCGCATTCTCCATCCGTTCGGAGGGAACCATCTTCAAATAGCGAGTCACCGTCTGTGCAGCCGAAGAGGTGTGCAGAGTTGCAACCACCACGTGGCCGGTTTCGGCTGCCTGAAGCGCGATCTCTGCGGTTTCTCCATCCCGAATTTCCCCCACAAGAATCACATCAGGCGCCTGCCGCAGAGCAGCTCGGAGAGACTTGCCAAAATCGAGTTCATCAGAACCAATCTCACGCTGAGACACCAATGATGGCAAATCTGACGGGTAAATGTATTCGATCGGGTCCTCGAAGGTCAGGACGTGCTCCTGCCTTCTCCTCGCTCTTTCAAGAATCATCGATGCAATGGTTGTCGATTTCCCAGATCCAGTGGCGCCGCACACCAGGAAGAGACCATTTTTCGCTTCGAGAAAAGCCTTGATCGCTGCAGGCGGAACCATCAATCCAGTCAGCTCTGGAATTTTTTCTGGCAGCAACCGCATGACCCAACGCGGCCTCCCTCGGGTAACCATCCGGTTGACACGATAACGACGGCTACCCAGACTCATGGCATAGTCAATGCATCCGGCAGTGAACTCCAAAGGACGCTCCGGCTGATAGACAAAGGAGTCATAACATAACTTCCCGTTACGACGATAAGTCAGCGGCTCCCAGGGAGTAACGTAAAAGTCACTCACTCCACCGTCTTTTGACAGGTGCAGAATCCGGTAACCCAGTTGGCTTCTTTCGTTAATGTCTTCCATATGAATGTGTTTTTGGTGAAATCTGCATCGTTTTCCTGCTAACGATCGCTCACGAATCGTGCCCTCAAACTTCCGCTTGCGCTTCCCCCTTCGAAAACCAAGAAGTCGTTCCCACTGACCACACCAGTGGTCGGGTCACTGCTCTGCCATGAAACTTCTAGTCTATAATTGATCCCATCAATGGCCACGACTACATTGGTCTGCGGGTTGCTGAATTTCACGATATCAGCACTTTTGAGTCGGTCAGGGGTGTTTGTGCCCGCCACAAACACAGTGGGTGTGTTGATCGTTTCCAAATCAATGTTCGCAGTTCCGACGTATGTAGGATTGCTAATGTTCAGGTTTAACTGCAGACGCAACGAATCAGCGCCTGAGTTGTTGAAAATTTCACCATTCCGCAAAGAAACATCTGCCAGACTAAACCACTGATTCGGCTGGGCTGCGCTAAAACTCTTCGTCGTCAATTCAATAACGCTTGGCTCTCCCGTGCTGATGATTTCTCCATTCCCCAAGTCTGTCTGCGTATCACCATGCGTGAATACAATTTTGCCTGGGGTCGACGTATCCGTTGTGAATGTGAGATTTGATCCACCCGTAACATTGGTGATCGACGGCTGGAATCCCCCAGTAAAGCCTGATACCAGCCGGAAATACTCATTTCTATTTACATCACTGCTACTAAATGTTGTCACCCCAACAGCTGGAAGATTCTGTGCCTCGACCACGTCACCAGGCACGATACTGACCGAGCCTCCGCTCGAGACCTGCCATGCACCTGTTCCCTTTCGATACATTAATACTGAGTCTCCAACCGGAGCCCCATTTGAACTAATACTCACCGAACTTGGAAAGCTGCTGAATGAATACGTACCCCCACTCTGAGTCACAAGCGGCCTAGGTAATTTAGTCGGCCCCGCTGGCGGATTTGGACCAGATCCACCCCCGGATCCCCCACTTCCACCCCCGCTCCCGCTTCCACCGCCCGAACCAGCCCCAGACCCAGTTCCCGAAGGAACACTTGGATCAAACGGGTTGTTTAATCCGCCACCGGACAAGTCAGTAGGATTGTAGGGCGTCGTTGTCACTTGCTGCGTCGGCGCACCCCAGATCCAAGTTGGTCCGCTTGAACTATCAAATTTTACCACTTGGCCCCCCAAGCGGTTCTCTGCTTGTCCCCCATCGTTGGATCGGCTCGCATCCATGGCAAAACTCATCGCCCCTTGCCTCCCATCATTCACGATGATGAACTGCTGTCTGGTTGCGTCCCAGACCGCTCGAGGCTTCCCTGCAGAACCACTTCCCATCACTGGGACGATCCGCGCATCCAAAAGTCGTCCAGAAACGGGTCCCGTGTGTGACTTTAGAGTGCTCTCTGGCCGATAGTTCTTTAGCTTCTCAATCACAAACGTCGCCTGAGTCAAATTCGCAAGACTACCCCCGTCCGCTTTATAAAGACTCACCATCTGATTGAGCTGGCGCACATCGGCCTCCAACTTCAACTCTCCAACTCTCGTTCCTTGCGACCCATATCGGAGCACCACAACGCTTGTGAGCACTCCCAAGATCGCAATCGTCAAGACCAACTCGACCAGGCTAAAGCCAGGGAGCTCGGATTTAATTGGCAATGGCGTCTTCACGGTTGTATTATTTACTGTTTTTATAATAAACACAATATTTCCTTCGAGGCAAACATATTTATTAAATTTTACCGTAATTTCTCCACTTCTCAGTCACTTTGGGTTCCAGATATTCTCGACCCCTCCCAAAATCGCTCATCCAACTCTTAATCCTGCGCCCTTCAGTCCTGCTACCTTCACCAGTTTATTCTTGTCTCCACAACCAAAACCATATCATCAGCACCAAGGTCTCATCAGATTCAAACTTCCCATGTTTCAAGATTGCCAGCCGTTTCAACCCCTTTATTGACGCAATGGACTGATAGTTTGGAAACTTTTATATTTTTCTCTTGCTTCAATTCAATGCATTAACTATAATTATCATATTCTAGGAAATCATTATGCATACTCCATTCATCCGCCGCTCTTTTTTCGCCAGTCTCTTGATGTCGTTGGTTTCCCCAATTC
Source organism: Verrucomicrobiaceae bacterium (assembly GCA_027487315.1). GTDB lineage: Bacteria > Verrucomicrobiota > Verrucomicrobiia > Verrucomicrobiales > Verrucomicrobiaceae > JAGRPD01. The sequence goes on from JAIYDW010000183.1 coordinate 36,795, forward strand.
ATTTTTCCTCGGCGAACGAAGGCCTTCGGACCCTCCCTTCGCAATATGAAGCCGAAGCCGCTCGCCTCCGTAATCTCCCCCCCTCCCAATATGATTTCTCAAAAGCCATCCTCTCAGATGTGCTCAGATTCCTAGCAACCGACGCCGGCCTCTCCTTCTTCTCTCTTCCCGATGACAGCAAAGAAGGGAGCCAGCTAATCACGTTCTCAATCAACGCGAGCCCTTTTCAAGTTCTCGAAACACTTTGCCGCGCCCATGGACTCGCCATGATCCCAGAAAACGGCATTTGGTACATTCGCCCTGCCGACGACCGCGAGCTGCAAGGCAAGTCCTATGAAATTCGCCACAACGCGCTCGAGCGAGTCGAAAAAATCAGCGGATCGGGTGGAGCTAGCACTTCAGGCTCAGGATTTGGCGGTGGCGGCGCGGGAGGAGGGGGAGGCGGCGGCGGCGGCACTTCAGGCGGACTAAGCCTCCAAGGGCCCACAGACTCATTTGCCGTCAAGCGCAGCGAAATCATCAACGACATTCGCGCCATCCTAGATCTTCAACCAGAGGAAATGGTACTGAATGCGGCTGCCGGTGGTGGCATGGCGGGCCTCGGCGGTGGACTCGGTGGAGCCCTCGGTGGCGCCGGAGGCGCCGGTCAAAATCCTGGCGATGCTGGCAGCGCGAATGAACTCAGTGCCACCCGCCAACCCAAGGTCATTTGGAAATCAGATTCCAATACCCTCTATGTCGTAGCCACCAGACTCCAACACCTTTGGGTCGAAGGCTACCTCCAAGCTGCCGACAAAGTCCAACCTATGATCGCGATCGAAGTCAAATTCCTCGAAACCGCCCGCGATCCTCGGCGCGAATTCGGTGTCGACTGGACAGGAACTTTCGAATCTGGGACGTTCCGGCAAGTTGATAGTTCACAACTCACCACCGACCAAAATGGCGTGACCACTGGTGCCGTAAGGTATAATCAAGTTCCTACCAACGGCGGATATCGCACCGACCTAGCCCCCCTGCTGACGGGTTTGAATCCTAACGACGTCGCCAGCACTCTCGCCTGGCCACAAAGCAGCATCCTTAGTGCCCAAGACATCAACGTTAAACTTCGCGCCATGATGCGTGATGAAACCACCACCACCACTTCATACCCCCGGATGGTCACCTTGAACAACCGTGAAGTTCAAATCCGCAGTGTCGTCAATCAACCCGTCCTGAGTGCTGCCTCATCTGCTACTCTCGGCACAGGTGCCACAACGACTCAACAAATCGAATATCTCCCGATCGGAACCGTCTTGAACATTCTACCAAAAAAGATGGAAGGCCAAAAAGTCTACCTCAACATGGCAATCACTGTCTCCACGATCGTGGGCAACGAAGTCATCGCTGGCAACCCCTACCCCGTCGCTTCCTCACGAGTCTACAGCGCTCCAGTTGAAGTCGACTCGGGTTACACCGTCGCTGTCGGCGGCCTTAACGAAGCGAAAGAACGCGAAGGCGAAACCGGCGTCCCTTTCCTCAGCAAAATCCCAATCTTGGGCTACGCCTTCAAATACAAAAACCGCGCTCGGAATCAAAAGAACCTCATGCTCTTCATCACCCCGACATTGATCGACGCCAAACACGGGGGACTCCCTTCCGATCCACAAGCTGTTCTCCCTCAAAAACCTCAAGAATTCATGCCTTCAACGCCTCAAGTCGATCAAGAAAGTGGCGTGTTACTTGGCGGGGCCGACAGCGTTCCAAACGCCGTCGCATACATGCAGCGCGAATACGGTATCCTTGAGCAAATCCTCAACGAATCCCGCGCTACCGATGAAGATACCAAAAAACTCACCGAGCTCGGCACCGCTATCGACCATCTCCGCGGTCAAATAGAGTCAATCAAAATCAGCGAACCCCATCGCGCCGAAGAAATGACGCGCTACGACTTCCAGCTAAAGGAAATCAAAACCAAGATGGTCTCCCTGCGTTATCAAATGTTCAAGCGCAAGTATCTCTGAGTTCTATTTCGTTCCAATCCCCACAGCCCAAACAGAATGGCCCCGGTGTGATCCAAGTGATCCACCGGGGTTTTACTTTAGATGACTTCACTCACATCACAAAAACACCAGTCCCCGCCACATTCGCCGTAGAGTTTAACACCTCGATTCGCTAGCCTTCATCACCAATCAATCAACAATCTCTATGGGCAAAGAATTCAATACCACTCCACAGAACGTCCCACACGTTGCCACCAAGTATCGCCGCATCCAAACGGCCATTCCTCATCCAGATTCCGTCGCCACCCTTAATCTACTTCGCAAATACGAGCCCCTCTCCATGCGAGGCATGCCGCCCATCGTTTGGGATCACGCTGAGGATGTGTCTGTATTCGACAATTTCGGTAATCAATGGCTCGATTGGTCAAGCGGCGTGCTTGTCACTAATTCAGGCCATTCCTCCCCCGAAATCTGCGATGCCATTCGCGCTCAGGTCGACAAAAAGCTCCTCCACAACTATGTCTTTCCCAGCACCGAACGCGCAGAACTTGTTGAACTCATCCATTCCATTTCCCCTGCCGGCCTCGACAAGACATTTCTGCTCTCCACCGGCTCAGAAGCCACGGAATGCGCCATCAAACTATCGCGCGCCCACGGCATTAAAGTCGGTGGCAAAGACAAGATCGGCATTGTCGGCTTCGATCGCGGTTACCACGGCCGAACTCTCGGATCCCAACAAGCGGGAGGCATGTCAGGACAAAAATGCTGGATCGTGAACATGGATCCAGGTTTCGTCATCGCCCCCTTCCCTGATGGCTACTGGGAAGGTGATTCCAGCTTCGACGCCTTTCTCAAAGCCATCGAAGATTCTGGCATGAAACCCTCACAGATCGCAGGTGTCATGATGGAGAGTTATCAAGGCGTCGGTCCAGACTTTGCTCCGGTGCCCTACATCGAACAACTCCGTGCCTGGTGTGACGAACATCAGGTCGTGCTCACCTTTGACGAAGTTCAGGCTGGCTTCGGTCGCACCGGTAAATTCTGGGCCTTCGAACACTACGGAGTCACTCCCGACTTGATCTGCTGCGGCAAAGGCATCTCCAGCGGCATGCCGCTCTCAGCGGTAATCGGCCGTGCCGAGATCATGGACCAATTTCCTCCTGGTTCCATGACCAGCACCCACACGGGCAATCCCATTTGCTGTGTCGCCGCCTCCGCTAACATTCGTAAAATTCTGCGCGACGACCTTCCCGGCAATGCCGCCAAACTGGGACCAATTCTCCTCACAGGGTTGAAGCAAATCCAGACCCAACTTCCGCAGTTCGTCGGCCACGTCACCGCTGTCGGACTCGTCGGCGGCATGCAAATCGTCAAGCCCGGAACAAAGACGCCTGACCACGATCTCGCCCACCGAATCATCGAACTCTGCTTTCAGCGTGGCCTGCTTTTTTTCGCCCCTGTCGGAGCTTGGGGGCAGACCGTCAAGGTCAGCCCGCCTCTCACGATCACCCAAGAGGCCCTCGAAGAAGGCCTAGCTGTCCTCTCCCAAGCCATCACAGACGCCGTCGCAGAACTCACCCGTTCATGATCCAGTGCTAGCGAGCCCAACACTCCACCATCAGATCACACAAAAAAACAACCAAATACCCCTCAATAAACCCAGCCCTTGTTCTTGCATAGTTCAAATGCTAGGAATCGGCGTCCATGCGCGCCACCGCCCTCGCACTGCTCCTAGCCCCTCTCTTGTCCTCGGTATTGGTTGCTGAGAACAGGACCCGCCCAAACATCGTCTTTATCCTGACCGATAACCAGGGCGCCTGGACCCTGGGCTGCTATGGCAACAAAGACATCCGCACCCCCCACATCGACCGCCTCGCCTCCGAAGGCGTTCGCTTCACTCGCGCCCTCAGCAGCAACCCCGTCTGCTCTCCCACCCGCGCCACCTTCCTCACTGGCCTCATCCCCAGCCAGCACGGCGTCCACAGCTTCCTCGACCCCAAATTCATGATGGGCCCCCAGGCCTACAACACCCTCGCCGAATTCACCACCCTCCCTCAGATCCTGCAAAAAGAAGGTTACACCTGCGGCCTCAGCGGCAAGTGGCACCTAGGTGCCAATCTCACACCAGCCCCCGGCTTCTCCTTCTGGGTCACGAAACCTGATGGCTCGACCAAAGAGTTCTACAAACAGCCCATCATCGAAAACGGTCAAATCACCGTCATACCCGAATACACCACCGAATACTTTACCCGCCGTGGCATAGATTTCATTCAGGCGAACAAAGAAAAGCCTTTCTTTCTTTTCCTCGCCTACAACGGCCCCTACAACCTCGGACCCATGATGTCCCGGCCCGCTCGCAATCGCCACGCCCCAACCTACAAAGACCAGCCCTTCCCCAGTTTCCCGCGTGACACCATGCACCCCTGGCAGCACGCGAACAAATCGTTCCACAATACCCAGACCGCCATCGAACGCTGTGCCTCTGAAACCAGCGGTGTGGACGATGGCGTTGGCAGAATACTCGCCGAACTCGATCGACTTCAACTATCCGAAAACACCCTCGTCATCTACGCTTCCGACCAGGGCTGGATGGGAGGCCAAAACGGCCTGTGGGGCATGGGCGACCACACCCGCCCCATCGGCGCCCATGAACTCATGATGCAAATTCCCTTCATTTTTCGTCACCCCAAACACATCCCATCCGGCCAAACCAGCGATGCTCTCGTTAGCAACTACGACTTCATGCCCACCCTCCTCGGCTACCTCGCCCTCCCTACAGCAACGATTCCGACATCCCCTGGTCGTGATTTGACGCCAATCCTCCGCAAAAATGCCCTCCCCGCCGACTGGCAAGACGAAGTCGCTTACGAAATGGAGAACACCCGCGCACTCCGCACCGACCGATGGAAACTCATCGAGCGCCACCCCAACGGCCCCCACGAATTTTATGACATGACTGCCGATCCCCAGGAGCGTTTCAATCTTTACAATCAGCCCGGCTACGAGCATGAACAAGGCGCTATCCGCACCCGACTCCACACCTTTTTCAGAGCCCACACAAATCCCAAATACGATCTCTGGAAAAACGGCACCTCCAAAGCCAGTCTTCATTACACCAAACACTAGCCTCCCCACTCCCTTTTCAACTTTTTCGATCATGTCCAACACACGCAAAACCAAAATCCTCTGCACTCTCGGCCCAGCCACTCAATCGCCCGAACGCATCGAATCCCTCATTCGCACCGGCGCCGATATCATCCGCCTCAACATGAGCCACGCCTCACATGATTGGACACGCTCTGTCTATCAAAATGTGCGCCAGGCCGCTGAACGCGCAGGCAAAGACGTCGCCATTTTGATGGATCTCACCGGCCCTTCGATCCGCACGGGCGACCTCGAAACACCCTGGCAACTGAACGTCGGCGACCACGTCGAACTCCGCACCAAAGCCGATCTCCCGCCCAACGTCCCCTATTCGGTTGACGTGAACTACGCCGACCTTTGCATGGACCTCAAGCCTGGCAACGTCATCAACATTGATGGCGGCCTCATCCAAATGAAAGTCCTCTCGGTCGGCGACCGCCGCATCCTCGGTGAGGTCACCACCAAGGGCGAAATGCGCTCCCGCCGCCACATCAACCTCCCAGGTATCCCCGTCAGACTACCCCCTCTCACCGCCAAAGACTACCTCGACCTCGATCTCGGCATCGAGCTCGGCGTCGACTTCATCGCCCTCTCCTTCGCCCGCGAACCCGGTCACATCCAACACCTGCAACTCCTCCTCGAACAAAAAGGCAGCAAAGCCCGCGTCATCGCCAAAATCGAAAACCAACAGGCCCTCGATAACATCGATACCGTTGTCGAAGCCTCAGGCGGCATCATGATCGCCCGCGGCGACCTCGGTAGCGAATGCCCGGTTGAAGACCTTCCCATCATCCAGCGCGACATCATTGAACGATGCTCCTACCACGGTCGAAAAGTCATCGTCGCTACCCAGATGCTCGAAAGCATGATCGAGAATCCCGTCCCTACCCGGGCCGAAGTCACCGACATCTTCAACGCCGTCATTGAGCAGGTCGACTGCGTCATGCTTTCCGGCGAGACAAGCATCGGCCAATACCCCGACAAATGCGTCGAAGTCCTCGATACCGTTACCCGTCGCATCGAGCAGCGCTACCCCTCGGGCCGCTTCGCCTCCGATGCCCCGCTCAAAACCAACAAACACAAAACGGCCAAAGCCGCCATCGTTCTTGCCAACTCCATCCCCGGCTCCAAGCTCATCACCTTTACCCTGCGCGGCGTCATGGCCCACCTTCTCGCCCACCAGCGCCCCGAGTTCTCGCCCATCTTCGCCTTCACCCCGCACCTTCACGTCAGTCGCATCCTCACCCTCGCCCGCGGCGTTCAGCCCATCCAAATGCCCTTCGAAAAAGGCGATCCCGAAGCCAACATCCGCTCCGCTCTCGCCATCCTCCGTCAGCGTGATCTCATCAAACCCGGCGACCCCATCGTCATCCTCTCCGACGCCCTCCACGACGAATCCAATGTCGACGCAATCCTCCTCCGCCAAGCTTGATAGAAGCTCATACGGGTCTAGCCCATCTTGGCTGAATCGAAAAGAAATTCCGACATCCAAATACAACCTCGACATCTAAAGCTGAACCCATCAATCTCCGGGTTCGTTTGATGAAAAAACTGCGACCGCTTCTCGCCGGACTCCTGCTTGCTGCCCCCTGGGCCACGGCAGCACCGCGGATGATTAGCTTCGAGTATCCAAATTGCTATTCCTGTCACGTTGCGGTTCAAGGACGCGGCCTTCTCAATGCCCGTGGCCGGGGGATCGATATCGAGCAGAGCTACTCCGAACTTGATGCCACCGCCGCCCTGTTGGGTGCCCTCGTGAATCCCGAGTTCAATGATGGTTCCTGGGACGGCAATTTCGGACCAGTGTTAGCTGACTTCGTCGCCACTGGTCGTTACACACACCTTCTAGACGGTTCCAAAGATGACACCACCCTCGCAGCCCTCTATCGCCAAATCATTTTTTTCGGTTCGGACAAGAAGGTTCGAATCAACATCGAACTAGGCTTTCGGGATTCTGGACTCAACGACCTTCAACTTGGCCCCTCCATCACCGCCCTCGGCGGAGATCCATTTTTCCTCAAGAAGCTGACTGTCGATTGGCGTTTCCACGGCAAAACAGGAGGAGGCAGCGAACTCTCCATTGGAAGGGACTATTTGCCTCTGGGGCTGCAAATCGACGACCCAAGCGCGTACATCCTCTCCTTGAACCGAAACGGCGTCTATGACTACCCGTTGCAGGCAAAATACTTCATGTGGAGGCGCAGGTGGCTCGCGGCCATCACTGCCTTTACCCCAAGTTTTGATGAACAGATCTCCTCAACAAGGGAGTATGGCGCAGGCACAATGTTCGAATACTCTCCAAATGACAAACTGGTCATTGGCATCCAAAGCCTCGCCGGATTCGCCGAACAGGCTGATCGCTACCGCGTCGGTCCTTACGTTCGCTGGGGCCTCTCTAAAAAGTGGACACTGCTCGCCGAGACCGACTTCACCCATTTTTCCGAAATCAATGCCTCACTTGACAGCGGAAACCAGATCACATCCTTCCTCCAACTCTTCTACCACCATCGGGAATGGCTCGTCTCCAGCCTCACTCTGAACCATGCCCACTCAGAGCTGTTGTACGCAGGCAAAGAACTCTTTTCCGGACGTTACCTCCTCAGCGCCCGCATCAGCCGCAACCTCACTTTCGGACTTACGTTTACCGCCGGTGATTCTCAGCGAAACCTGTCGGATGGCAATGAAGCAGGCCTCTTCGCCGCCATCAAGTTTTGACACCTTCTTACACCGCGCACCGCCAGAGCTGCGCAAGCCCGCCGCATGCTGCCGCGTTCTCTATCTGCAATCCACGCCAACAAACTCCTCATGCGCCTCCCCATCCTCACCCTCATCCTCACCCTCATCCTCACCCTCGCAGCCATCTCTCACGCTGAACTCACCCAAGAGCAAAGCCGCGTCCCCCTCGGCACCCCACCCGAAAACACCGACCCCACCGCCGCCAAAATCATCCTCCTCGCGGGCACCCCCAGCAACAAACCGGGCCAGCACGAATACTTCGCCGGTTGCGCTCTTCTCCGCCACTGGCTAGCCCAGATTCCCGGCGTCGCCCCAGTCATGATCGCCGACGGTTGGCCCCAGGACGAAACCATCTTCACCAATGCCAAAAGCGTTCTCCTCTTCATGGACGGCGGCAACAAACTCCCCTTCCTCACCCCGGAGCGCCTCGCCCGCATCCAATCCCTCGCCGACACTGGCACCGGCCTAATTGTCCTCCACCAAGGCATCGACTGCCCACCCGATCTCGCACCCAAGTTCAAACAATGGTTCGGCGCCGTCTTCCAGTCCGACATCGGCTGCCGCGGTCACTGGGACGTCGACTTCACTGCCATCCCCACCCACGAAACCACCCAGGGACTCACCCCCTTCGCCCTCCCCAAAGACGGCTGGCTTTACAACCTCCACTTCGCCGAATCCGGCGTCACCCCCGTCCTCACCTGCCTCATGCCCGACACCAGTCGCAAAACCGCCCACGCCAAAGCCAATACCGGACGCCAGGAAACCGTCGCTTGGGCCTACACCCGCCCCAACGGCGGTCGCAGTTTCGGCTTCACTGGCTGCGACCTCCACAGCAACTTCGCCGAACCCAACCAGCGCCGCCTCCTCCTCAACGCCCTCCTCTGGACCGCCAAACAACCCATCCCCGAAACCGGCGCCAACAGCACCATCACCCCCGAAGAACTCAAACAAAACTGGGACCGCAAACTCTTTCAGGTTAAGACCAAATCCACCGCAAAGAAGGCCCCCTAACGTCCCTTCAACCTCGCCGCCACCGACTTCGCAAAATAAGTCAAAATCATATCCGCCCCCGCCCGCTTGATCGCAATCAGCGACTCCATCACCACCTGCTCCTCATTCACCCAGCCAGCCTGCGCCGCCGACTTGATCATCAAATACTCACCGCTCACCTGATACGCCGCCAAGGGCAGCATTGTCCTCGCCCGCAGCGCCGCAATGATATCCAGATAAGCCCCTGCTGGCTTCACCATCAGCATATCCGCCCCCTCCGCCTCATCGAGTTCCGCCTCCCGAATGGCCTCCCGCACATTCGCCGGATCCATCTGATACGTCTTCTTGTCCCCCGCCTTCGGAGCCGAATCCAAAGCCCCCCGGAACGGCCCATAGTAGGCACTCGCATACTTCGCCGCATACGACAGAATCCCCACCTCCGTGAACCCCTCTCCATCCAGAGCCTCACGCAACGCCGCCACCCGCCCATCCATCATGTCACTCGGTGCCACCATGTCAGCACCCGCCCGCGCATGGCACAAGGCCTGACGACACAACACCTCCACTGTCTCATCATTCAAAATTCGACCATCCTCAGAGACCAACCCATCATGCCCATCCGAGTTGTATGGATCCAACGCAATATCCGTCAACACCGCCAACCCAGGACACGCCGCCTTCAGCGCCCGCACCGCACGCGGAATCAATCCCTCCGGATTCCAAGCCTCCTCCGCCCCGCTCGTCTTCAACTCATCCGGCACCTTCGGAAACAACACCACCGCAGGCACTCCCAGTTCATAAGCCTCCACCGCCTCCTTCACCAGCCCGCCCAAACTCCACCGCGTGCACCCCGGCATCGAAGCAATCGGCGTTTCTTCATCTCCCTCCTGCAAGAACAACGGATAAATCAAATCCCCCGCGCTCAGCACCGTCTCCCGCACGAGCGAACGAACAGATTCGGTGCGGCGATTTCGGCGGGGGCGGGCAGGCAGTTCCATCCCCCAGCATGAAACAAAACCTCCCTCCCCGCAAGCCCCTCACTTCCCCCGTCCCGTCACAATCCCCGCCAGTTCCACCAGCAACTTCTCCAGCGCCGCATAATACCCCTCATCCCCCATCGCCTCACGACGCCCCTTCAAAGCCTCCAACTCCGTCTCCAACGCATCCCGCCGCGCCCGCTGTTCCTCCGTCAACCGCTTCTCCTCCTCACCCGGCACCAGCACCACCTGCCGCGCCCGCGCCCCATCCACCGACACCTTCGTTCCCGCCTTCGGCCTCGTCCCCTCGAACACCTCTGACCGCGTCCCCACCCCGTCCGCATTGTCCTCCACCAGCGCGTGTTCCGTCGAAATCCGCTCCTCCGTCTCGTAAAAACCCTTCACTTCCGCCGTCGCATGCAAAAACGCCTCCAGCACGCTGACCTGCCCATCCTGATCCACATCCGCCTCCGGCCTCCCTCCAATCGCCTCCGCAAACGGCTTCCCAAATCGAGTGTAAAAAACCTCATCCCCACTCTTCGTCGCCGTCACCATCACCCGACGTTCCCCCTTCAAAGCCTTCGCAAACGGCTCGCTCGCCGAACCCGTATGCACAAACACCAACTCACCCGCATATGGCTTCAACACCGTCACCAAATCCTCCGGCATCAAATCCGGTCCTGTTAGGCTAAACCGCGCCTCTCGACCATCATAAGTCCCATGCCCCACCAGCACCACCCACAACCGCACCGGTCCCGCCTTCACCCATTCCTCTAGCTTGATCTTCGCCTTGGCCAAACACCCCTCACCCATCTCCGGCCCCACTTCCTCAAAACCAGCTCCCGCCCGCCCCGCAGCCTCTTTCCAAAGCCGCGACTGCTCCGCAAAATCCCTCCCATAAGCCTCCGTCCCATCCGCCCCGCGAATCACCAACACACGCACCTCCGACTCCGCCGCACCCAGCAGCAGCCCCACACTCCAAAACGCTAAAACAAGCCACCGTTTCACGCCAGACCCGCCTTTCTACGCAACGCCCACTCTCCCACCAGCAAACCTAACACCAGCAAAAACACCCATCCCCCATGCCACAGCGGCTCCACCCGCTTGTCCATCACCGGAACATTCAATTCGCCTAACAACTCCGGCAGCCTCGCCATCTCCGCTAAGTTCAGCACCTTCCCTCCCGTCCCCTCCGCCAACCGTTCCATCCACTCCGTCGCTGGCCGCAAATCCGCCGTGATACCAGGCACCGGATCATGCACCCACCCCGTCACCTTCTTCCCCATCACCCTCGCCACACCCACCTCCTCAGCCTCCCCCATCTTCTCCACCACCGCCTCCACCCGATAACTCCCCGCCTCCTCATTCACAAACTCCGCCTCAAACAACCCAGCTTCCCGCAGACTCGGGTCCCCATGCAGCACCAC
>JAIYDW010000116.1 GCA_027487315.1 Verrucomicrobiaceae bacterium
CAATCAATCCCATTCCCCTCAAACCCCATCCCATCCTCTTGTTCATTACTTTGCCAGTCATAGTGATTCAGGCTGACCAACCGACCCTATTCGGTCGGGATGAGCACTCGGTGAATAACACGTCTCAAACCACTCGCTTCTTCCACCCTTCGTTCCACCTCCACCCCCAGCAACTGTTCCACCGCAGACCGATCCAATTCGTGTACCAACTCAAATCGACTTGCAACCACCCCGCAGGGATCATGATGATCCACCATCTCTAATCCTCCATCCACCTCCCGAACCAGCGTCAGATAACCTTCGCCTAACCTCAATTTGGCCAATTCCTTCACCCTCACCGTCAAATTCGCCCCTCTCAACGACCGCTGCCAGCGCTCATTCCGCTTCTGAAAATAACTGAACAACAACTTCGCCGCCGCCCGCTCACCAAACACCTGATCCGCTGTCTCCAACAAACTCAGCGTCCAGTCATTGCCCATTTCCGGGAACAAAGGATCCAACTTGGCCGTCAAACGATACACTTTCTCAGGCCGCCCCGCAGGTTTAGGGCGCCGCCACGTGTCCAGCAGACGTTTCTTTTCCAAGTCGACGCAATGCTGCTTCACCCCCATGTAACTCATCTTCATCTCCTGACACAACTCATTCACGGACATGCCCGTCGAGTGCTTCAAATGCAAAATGATGTCCAACACAGGGGCATGAACAATCTCTCGAAGCAACGGCAAAACATTCATTCCCTTAGGCGGACGCTATCACCCTGACACCTCAGCGCAAGCTCCCAGCTAAGCCAATTCTCCCCTGATACCCCCTCTCCATTCATTTGACAGGCAGCCAAATCTCTATGTACGCTCCACCTTCTCAGCACCCCTATTACATGTCTGACACGCTCCTGCTGAATGACTTGGCCTCGATTGAAACCCGGTCCGAACAGCCACACTCCCTCCCCGGTCCCCGTCCTGCCGCCGACCTTCCCGAAAAAGCCTTCACCAGCCCGGGCTTCGGCTACTGGGAAAACGCCGGCGTCACCCAGGACCAATGGGACTCCTCCACCTGGCAGCTCAAAAACCGCGTCACCACCCTCGCTCAACTCGAACAGCACCTCGTGCTCTCCGAAGAAGAGCGCGCCGGCGTCCTGCTCTCCGGCAATAAGCTGGCCATGGCCATCACGCCCCACTACTTCAACCTCATCCACCCCACCGACCCCGACTGCCCCATCCGCCGCCAGGTCATCCCCCGCATTGAAGAAACCTGGGAAGACCCCTCCGAAATGGCCGACCCCTGCGGCGAAGACTCCCACATGCCTGTCCCAGGCCTCGTCCATCGTTACCCCGACCGCGTCCTTTTCCTCGTCACCGACCGCTGCGCCGCCTACTGCCGCTACTGCACCCGAAGCCGCGTCGTCTCAGGCGCCGGCGAACAGGAACTCCACACCGAATTCGAAGCCGCCTTCCGCTACCTCGAATCCCATCCCGAAATCCGCGACGTCCTACTCTCCGGTGGCGACCCCCTCCTCTTCTCCGACGCCAAGCTCGAAGGCATCATCTCCCGCCTCCGCGCCATCCCCCACATCGAGTTCATCCGCATCGGCTCCCGCGTCCCCATCTTCCTCCCCCAGCGCATCACCCCCGCGCTCTGCCAGATGCTGCAAAAGTATCACCCCCTCTTCATCAGCATCCACACCAATCACCCCCGCGAACTCACCACCGAAGTCCGCGCCGGCCTCGAGCGACTCGCCAACCACGGTGTCCCCCTCGGCAACCAAAGCGTCCTCCTCCGTGGCGTCAACGACGAGCCCGACATCATGAAGTCCCTCGTCCACAAGCTCCTCATGTGCCGCGTCCGCCCCTACTACCTCTACCAGTGCGACCTCATCCAAGGCTCCTCCCACCTCCGCGCCTCCGTCCACAAGGGCATTGAAATCATCGAGTCCCTCCGCGGCCACACCACAGGCTACGCCGTCCCCCAGTTCGTCATCGACGCCCCCGGCGGCGGCGGCAAAGTCCCCGTCAACCCCGACTACGTCCTCATGCGCGACGAACAACGCACCCTCATCCGCAACTACGAAGGCAAAGTCTTCGAATACCCCGAACCCCCACCGCCCCTGCACTGAATACTGATTACTGAATACTGACTACTTGATCACCGATCACATCCCCCGCCGCACCACCTCCCCCGGCCGCGCCTCTCCAAACACGCCCTCCTCAATCACCGGCACCCCATTCACCAGCACCGCGCTGAACCCCTCCGCATAATGATGCGGATCCTCAAACACCGACGGATCATTCACCGTTGCCGGATCAAACACCACCACATCCGCGATCGCCCCCTCCCTCAACATCCCGCGATCCTTCAGCTGAAAAACCTCCGCTGGCAGCGAACTCATCTTCCGCACCGCCTCCTCAAGTTCCAGCACCTTCAGTTCCCGCACATAGCGCCCCAACACCCGCGCATTGTTCCCATAACTCCTCGGATGCGGCACATCCTCGCCAAACTTCCTCGGCCCGCCATCGCTCGCCACCATCGTCAGCGGATGCCTCATAAACACCTGCAAATCCTGCTCGTTCATCCCATGGAACACCCCTGACCCACCCCCGTTCGCCTCGATCTCCAATATCAACTCCACCTGCGCCTCCACCGCCTCCGAACCCCTCCGCAACTTCGCCGCCTCCCGCAGACTCTTCCCATTCAAAGTCGGATCCGCCGCATACCGCGCGATCACCGCATACCCGTAGTCCTCCCTCCCCGCCTGCTTCCGCATCCCCCGCATCTGCTCCACAATCGTCGCCTTCTTCTCCGGATCCGCAATCCTCGCCCGAAAATCCTCCCGCGTCCCCTCCCTCGCCACATCCGGAATCAACTGCGCCAATCCCGTGCTCGACGCCGTGTACGCATACTGGTCATGCGTGATCCGCAAACCTTCCTTCCGTCCCCGGTCCAGCGCCGCCAAAACCTCCTCCGCCTTCCCCCACGCCGTCGGCCCCGACAGCTTCAAATGACTCACCTGCGCCCGAATCTTCGCCCCGCGCGCAATCGTCATGAACTCCTCGATCGCCTCAAAAATCCTCACCGTCTCGTGTCGCATGTGACTCACATAAATCCCGTCGTAACCCGCCACCACCTTCGCCAGCGCCACCACCTCTTCCGTCTTCGCAAACGCCCCCGGATTGTAAATCAAACCCGTGCTCAATCCCACCGCCCCCGCCTTCATCCCCTCATCCACCAACCGCTTCATCGCCTCCATCTGCTCCCCCGTCGGCGCCCGCAAAAAGCTTCCCCCCATCGCCTTCCGCCGCACCGAGTTGTGCCCGATCAACATCGCCACATTCACCCCCACCCCCGTCGTCTCCACCTTCTCAAAAAACGCCCCCACATCCGTCTCCGACGTCCCACAGTTCCCGGTAACAATCGTCGTCACTCCCATCCGCAAAAAATTCTCCGCCCCGGGCACCTCGCACACATCCTCCGAATGCGTGTGCACATCGATGAACCCCGGCGCCACCACCTTCCCCCTCGCATCAATCTGCTTCACCCCCGTCCCAATCCCCTTCCCAATCGCCCCAATCCGCCCCCCCTTCACCCCCACATCCGCCACCACCCCCGCCTTCCCCGACCCATCCACCACCGTCCCCCCAAAAATCACCAAATCCCACTCCGCCCCCCGCACCTCAGCCAAGGCCCCAATCAAAACCCAAAACAAAAAACACCGCAACATCCCCCCATCTCATCCCACCCACCCCCACCAATCAAGCCCTTTCCCCTCCCCAAAAAAAGTACCCCTCACCACTCCACGTAACGCCCCCAAAAACCCTTCTTTCTGCCCCCTTACTTTCTGCCAGTCTCCCCCCCAAAAAATCCGCAATCCGCAATCCGAAATCCGCATTCCGCAATCCCCTCACTCCCTCCGAATCGCATCCAACAACCTCCCCTTCACCGCCCCTCGCACCGCCACCCAGCACACCACCACCCCAAACCCCAACACCCCCAGCCACAGTGCCCCCAGGAACCCCCACGGCAGCCCCTGCGCACTCTGCCGCACACTCGGCCACACCGCCACCACCGCACACACGATCCCCAGCACCAACCCCGCCACCAGCAGCACCACATGCTCGCTCAGCACCATCGCCCGCAGCGCCGCCGAACGGAACCCCAGCGCCTGCATCAGCCCCAGTTCCCCGCGCCGCTCCAGCACATGACGCGCCACCAGCACCCCCAGCCCCGCCGTCCCCAACAAAACCCCCAGTCCCCCCAGCACCGTGAAAATCCCAATGTACGTATTCTGCACACTCAAAAAGGACTCCAGCCTAGCCCCCGTCGTCTCCAGCGCCAGCCCCCGCTTCTCAAGCTGCCGAGTCAAATGCGCACTCACCTCCCCCACCCTCTCCACCGGCGCATCCACCAGGAAAAACCGATACCCCGGCGCATTCGGATACTTCGCCAAAAACGCCCCCTCATCGATGACCACCTTCCCCTGCAAAACCGACCCCGCCAGCAAACCCACCAAGACCACCCGAAACGACCTCCCCTGCGCATCCTCAAAATCCAAAGTATCCCCCACCCCCTTGCCCAGCCCCCACATCGCCGTCGCCTGGTCCGCAATCGCCGGAATCACCCCGCCCTCCTGCTTCGTAGCCAACCCCTTCCAACCCGCCTCACCCCCGCTCGCAAACCCAAACGCCCCCCGCTCCGCCAGCGCCCCCGCACTCACCCCCGTCAGCACCGGCCGCTGCGCCCGATTCAAATTCAAACAACTCGCATCATCCCCCTCCAGCACCCGAAACGGCACCACACTCACCCCAGCCATGATCTCCTCATCCAGCCCAAACGCATCCATCCCCGCCTTCGCCGCCAGCGACTCATAAACCGGCAGCGACGACTCCCCAATCAAAGCAAACCCACCCGTCCCCGTATCCCGCCGCGACCCATCCACCGTCGCACTCAGCCGAAACGCATTCACCGCCGTCACCAAAAAAATCCCACCCGCCATCATCCCGATCACCGCCAGACTCCGCGACGGCCGCCTCGACACCCCCCGCAGCCCGATCCCCGTCAAAGACACCGCCATCCCCTGATCCATCGCCCCCTCACGCCGCATCCACCCTCGCATCACCAGCAGCCCCGCCACCAGCAGCAGCGTTCCCCCGCCAAAAAACAGCCCCGCCACCGCCTCCGCACTCTTCGCCTGCCCACCCCCCGCCAGCAGCCCCACCGCCCCCACCAGACACCCCACCACCCACCACACCCCACGACCCTTCCCAGCCTCCACCCCCATCGCCGAACTCCCCCCCGCCAGCAGTTCCCTCGGCGCCGTCCGAAACACCCGCCTACTGGCCCACCACAGCACCCCCAGCACCACCCCCAGCGCCCCGATCCCTGCCCCCACCATCGTCCCCGGCTGCGGCGCATACACCAGCGGCAAACCCTGCGCCGCCCCCGACCACACACTCGTCAGCCCATGCAGCGCCAGCCGCGTGTAGCCACCACCCGCCACCACCCCCAGCACCACCCCCACCACCGCGATCCACCCCGCCTCCAAAATCAGCGCCCGCCGCACCAAACCCGGCGTCCACCCGATCGCCATCAGCAACCCCATCTGCCCCGCCCGCCGCTCCAGCGTGAACACAAACAGCAGCGCCGCAAACACCAGCGCCGCCGCAATGAGAAACAAACTCAGCCCCACAAACAGCCCGCCAAAATCCACACTCCCCTTCGCCGCCGCCGCCGCCGACCCCCGGAAATCCCGCGGCACCAGCCCCACATGCTCCAGTTTCAACTCCGCCACCAGCGCCGCCGTCAGCGCCCCCTCCTCCTCACCCCCATCCGGAAACCGGATCGACGTCAACTTCCCAAATCGATTCCCCCACAGCTTCTGCCCCGCCTTCAGCCCGATGAACCCCTTCGGCGTACTCCCGTAGTCATCCCAATACTTCTCGTCCTGATCCCGGATCGCCTTGTTATCCATCGGAATCCCCGGATCCCAATCCCGGCAATTGTCCACATCCGACACCCCCGGAAACTCCGGCGTCCAGGTCTTCGACAGCACCGGCCGATCCATCGGCAAAATCCCCGCCACCTTGAAGCTCGCCGACTCATCCTTCAGCTCTCGCCCCAGCCCCACTACAAAATACTTCAAAGCCAGCTCATCCCCCACCTTCAGCCCCTGATCATCCGCCAGCCACTGCGAAATGACCACCCCATCACCACCCCCGCCAAACCTCGACCCCAGCACCCCCTCATCCACCGCCGCCACCATCGAATACGGCGTCCCACCCTTCGCCGAAGTGATCCCATTCACCAAATAAGTCAGCACCCCATAGCTCCCCGCCCGCTTCATCAAATCCGCCGCCAACACCTCATCCAAAAACACCCGATCCGTCCCCACCTGCCACTCCTTCGCATCGCCACCCACCCGCACCAACTTCAAAGCAAAATCCCCCAGCCCCTTCTTCGCCTCCAGCTCCCTCATCAGCGCCCCCGCATCCGCCGACGCCGAAAGCAGCCCGTTCACCTTCCCCTCCATCTCCACCTGCACCTGCAGGTCCTCCAGATCCAGATAAACCGACTCCGGCACCCGCTGCGACGCCGCCAGCTGAAACGCCCCGAAATCATCCGCCCCCACCACCCGCGCCACCGTCCGGCGCAAACTCACCTCCTCATTCGTGCTCCCGGAAAGCGGCGCATCGCGCGAGATCGCACTCGGCCGCTCCAACCGCACAATAATCGAATCCCCCACCCCCACCTTCAGCCGCCGCGCCAGCGCCTCATTCACCACCACCTCATTCTTCCCCATCGCCACCTCGGCCCCCGCCGGACTCAACTTCCAAAACGCCGCATTCACCCCCAGCACCTGCACCGCATTCACCCGCACCCCACCCGACCCCGCACTCACCGCCCCATCCGCCAAAATCACCGGCGCCGCCCCCACCCCCTCCGCCAGCCCCTGCGTGAACCACCTGTCACCCCCCACCACCCCAACAGCCACCTTCCCCAGCCTCGCCGCCGCCACCTTCCGCAAACTCCCACGCACCGAATCCCCCACCAGCAACGACCCACTCAACACCGCCGCCGCCAAAAACGCCCCAAACCCCAGCCCCAAGTGCCCCCTCCAGTAAAACCGCAAACTCTGGCCAACAAACCGAAACAACGTCATCCCCCCACCAAACCCATCCCACCCCAAAAATCAAACCCCCCGTCACCAGATTCCACACTGATAGCCCCGCCCGCCCACACCCAAACTCACCCTCCGCATCTTTATTCAAACGCTTTGGTGACAACATCGTCGCCTAACTCTCAACCTTCTTCCTCGTTTGCACCAACGTGCACGGAAAACCAAACCGGAAATCTTATGACACAATCACCTACCATCCAGAACACGTTTTACGGATTCTACACCGTTTTCATGGTATTCGCCTTGGAGAACGCCGCTCAGTCCTTCATCAAATGCTGGAATGAAAACGTTCACGGCCCGAATCATCTTCTCCTGATCCAGGTCATTCTCGCTCTCCTTGCCTTTCTATCAACAATCCTGCCATTCTACCATGGCACATGCCGCCATTGGGCTCTGAGCTACACTACTGACACGCTCCGATCGAATCGTCCGTTGCTTCATGTGGACTTCTACTTTGCAGTTATTCATGGACTCATCTTTCTCTTTATGGGCATCCACCTTGCTGAACCCATAAAGCTTGTCTCCTGGTTTCACGTACTATTAATCTGGAACATCATCGCCCTCCTCATCCTCTTCACATGCCTCAGGCGCACTCGTCCAGAAATCAGGATTTGTGGCATCAAAGGCTACCTTCGAAAAATCCTCAATGCGGACCCCAACGACAATCTCGACTCCCAAGTCTTTAGCATCGAACGCCTCAATGCATGGATTGTCATCAATCTGGGCTGTTTGATGGTCCTCCTCATCCTCGACTACTTTGTTCTTGGCACGTTGTGCATTTGGAATTGCAAGCCAACCGCCATCGATTCAGGTTTCCACTCCAATCCAGCGCGTGTCTTTTGGGTTTTCGTTGCCGTTGCCTTTGTTCGTTCCGCACTTGACCACGCCCTCAGCGAATATGGTCGGGTGACCACCTCGCCATTGGCACTCGTGCCACTTACCACTCCAAATCCCGTTCCAACTCAATCGGAGGGTCACCCACAACGCTCTTGACGCACCCAGCAAAATTGTCTCTCATCAAATAGTCCAGCGTGTCTACGCGCACTCCGAGAACCGCAGCAAACGCACACAACTGAATTACACGCACCATGCTTACCGCACCATCAGAACTTCGCGACGTTCACGGAATCACCGATCTCGAGAAGCTTCTTATCAAGACATTCATGCAGGGAGCAATTTACTGCTGGGTCAAGAACCGCATGGGCGAGCCGTTCGCCGTTCGAGACATCATGGGCGGCGAGAACTTTGAGTGGGAGGGCACTCCGCTTTACGCCCTATACCTGAAACACATCAATGGTGGCAAGGACAACGACTCCGCAATCGAATCCGCAGCAAAAGACCTTGGCTGGATTACGAAGACTGTTTTATCGGACGACAAGCGGACTTTCGAGGCAGGCAAGGCTGGACTCGTCAGCTCCTACCGCTGGATTGGCAACGAACCATAAATGACCACAGCCGAAACGCCTAACCAAGCTCCGCAGCGAACGGCTCCGACTTCAATGCTACCTGATCCACCGCTTTTGCCCGCGCAGCGATCGCACCAGCCTCCGCCTTTGCTGAGTTTGGGGTCGTTCGCCTAACTTCAACTCGACACCTGTGGAAACTGCCTATCCCGAAAAGATCGTCACATTCATCGACATCCTAGGGTTTGCCAACCTAGTGCAGCGTATTGGACATGATCCGGCGTTACATCGAAAGGTCACTCGAACCCTCGCTTGGGTTGGCCTCTTTCGATCGTCATCGGAGGAGAGCGGTACCGCCCAAAGCAAGCTCCAAATCACCACTTTTTCAGACTCTGTTGTAATCACGGGTGACGCATCAGAGCTTCATTCGATCTTTTGGACTTCCCTGATGCTGCAGGCAGAGTTGCTCGGCATCGGAGTTTTACTTCGCGGTGGCATTTCAGTTGGTCGAGTGGTCCATGAGGCGCATGTCCTTTACGGCGAGGGCATGCTTCGTGCCTACGCGTTGGAGAGCAAAGTTGCTGTCTACCCACGAATTGTAATCGATGACCTCATCCAGCCCTTGATTAGCCCAGCACATCGTCAAATGTTTCTGAGGCAGGACAGCGATGGCATGTGGTTCTTGGATCCCTTTTCAGTCGGAATTGGTGGCCAGAACAGCGAAGCGCTGCTCGAAGATGGCGGCGATCCACACGAAGAAGCATTAAAGGCTCTTCGCGAAGAGATCGCCCGTAGTCTGTCGCGGGTAACTGACGCAAGCCAGAGAGTGAAGTGGACTTGGCTACAAAACCAACTTGCGATTGCGGAGACTGATTTTCATAGAGACCGAGCCCCGCGATTCTGGGCGTTTATGAAGAACCGATGGCCAACACAATAACTCCTGCTAGAACATGCAATCCTTTCGCCGGTCAGGTTCGACAACTCAGCGCAGGCGATAGGCCCCATGTGGGGTCTCATAACCGAGCAACTTGCTGGGCGGGTTGTTGAGTGCAAACGGGGTCAGGCTGCAACTGCCCAACAAACGCATCTCTCGCACCCTCACAAATACGCCCTCCAACAACAGCCCGCTCTCCTCAATATCCAACGTCAGCGCTGTTTTTCCAGAATCCTGCGCCGTTCCCCAAAAAACCTGCGCTGTATTCTCAAAATACAGCGCTGTCTTTCCGCGACGCCGCGCTGCAATCCCAAACCGCAGCGCCGTTTCCCCAAATCCGTGCGCTGTAATTTCAAACCGCAGCGCTGTTCTTTCGAAACGCAGAGCTGTTCCCCCAGAAAACAGCGCTGCATTCCCCAATCGCAGCGCCGTCCCCCCAAAACACAGCGCTGTATTCCCAATTCCCTGCGCAGCTTTTCCCAAAACCACACACCCTTTCTGCGGCCATCCAATCTCTGCGGTGTCTCAAATCCACACCGCCAGACATCCGACCCCCATCGAAACTCTTCCTCCCTCCAAATCAAACGCCACCCTTTGCATTTTGCCCATTTCCCAGCCATTGAATGAGCCAGACCCTTCCAGCATCCATGCTCACCTCCGACTTCGACTACCACCTGCCCCCGGAACTCATCGCCAGCGCCCCCCTCGCCGACCGCGCCGCCTCCCGCATGCTGGTCATCCATCGCACAACCGGCCTCATCGAACACCGCCTCTTCAGCGACTTCCCCTCCTACCTCCAACCCCAAGACTGCGTCATCCTCAACAACACCCGCGTCGTCCCCGCCCGCTTCCTCACCGACGACAACCGCGAAATCCTCCGCCTCAAATCCCACAGCCCCACCCTCTGGCGCTGCATGGTCAAACCCGGCAAACGCTTCAAACTCCAACACCAAGTCTCCCTCGGCGACGCCACAGGCACCGTCCAGGAAGTCTTCGAAAATGGCGACCGACTCATCGCCTGGGATCGCCCCGTCGACGAAGATCGCTACGGCCACCTCGCCCTCCCGCATTACATGGAGCGTGACGAGCAACCCGCCGACCGCGAACGCTATCAAACCGTCTTCGCCGCCCACGAAGGCTCCATCGCCGCCCCCACCGCCGGACTGCATTTCACCCCCGAAATCCTCGCCTCCATCCCGCATGCCTTCATCACCCTCCACGTCGGCGTCGGCACCTTCCAACCCGTCCGCGCCGAACGCATCGAAGACCACGTCATGCACCACGAGGAGTACGACGTCTCCGCACCCGCCGCCGCCCAGATTCAGAGCGCCGCCCGCCGAATCGCCGTCGGCACCACCGCCATGCGCACCCTCGAAACCATCGCCCGCGACCACGGCCAAATCATCGCCGCCCGTGGCGAAACCAACCTCTTCATCACCCCCGGCTTCCAATTCAAAACCGTCGGCGCCCTGCTCACCAATTTCCACCTCCCCAAATCCACCTTGATGATGCTCGTCAGCGCCTTCGCCACCCGCGACCTCATCCTCGAAGCCTACCGCCAAGCCGTCGCCCAACGCTACCGCTTCTTCAGCTACGGAGACTGCATGCTAATCCTCTGACAAACCCGACCAACACAGCGCCACCTTCCCGCATCCAATCGCCCGCATCCCATCGTTCCTCTCCTCGACATGAGCACACCCTCCTACCCCACCATCGGCAAAGCCGCCCCCACCTTCAAAGCCCCAGTCGTCGGCCCCGACATCGCTCCCGACACCATCCTCGACCTCAAAAGCCTCAAAGGCCACACCGTCGTCCTCTACTTCTACCCCAAAGACAACACCCCCGGCTGCACCAAACAAGCCTGCGCCCTCCGCGATGACTGGACCTCCATTGCCTCCAAAGCCAAAGTCTTCGGCATCAGCATCGACTCCGCCGCCAGCCACCAAAAATTCATCAAAAAGTTCGATCTCCCCTACCCCCTCATCGTCGACGAAGACCACGCCATCGCCGAAGCCTACGGCGTCTGGGTCGAAAAATCCATGTACGGCAAAACCTACCTCGGCACCGAACGCACCACCTTCATCATCGCCCCCGACGGCAAACTCCAAGCCATCCTCCCCAAAGTCAAACCCGAGCAGCATCTCCAACAAGTGCTCGACTCACTCTAATCCCAACGCCCCCCAAGTGTCGCCAACTCAGCGGACGATACGCAGCGGCCACACCGCTGGCCATTTGCCTCACCCTTAGGCCCCCGGCGGCGGAGTTGTCCCATCGCCCGTTGGAGAGCTGCCATCGTCTACTCCCTTTTTCGCACGCTTTTTCCGCTTCATGATTGGAAAATCAACCGCATTCAAGAGCGACAGAAGAAAGCTGCCACTCAGCGAACCGATCAACAAAGCCATGGGAAATTCCATGTCAAAAAGCAGCCAAAGGATCAGCGCAGGAACACCCCACACAACAACCGCAAGAGCCGCAATAAAAGCGATGTAAAAAAACCAAATCATCGAACCAATGCCTAGTCGGCCCTCGTCGTTGAACCACTCACAATCAAGGCCCGCCACGACATCACCTACCCCCACTTGTCCGTCAAGTTCCCATACAACATACCCCAAGACCTCAACCCATCACCGACTTCCCCAACGCTCGCCGTCCCATGCCAAGCGCTGTCTCCAGAGTGTTTGGTTAAAGCTTTGCGTTGTGGAAGCCCGGGACACTGTGTGTGTCAATGATCGTCTTTGATTTGGTTTTCCTCATCGACTTGGCCGTCAGCACCAAAAACAACCTGTTTCATGGATCCTTTGGGGGACCCTAGATAGCGGGTCGCATTGATTCCAGAAGCCCCTTGATGCACCAACAACCGAGACACTCCAGAAGAAGCAGTATTGATGGCTCGCCCATTTCCTTAGATTTCGACTGACAGGATACCGTCTCCTCCTGCTCCGTCCCCCTTCTGCATTGGACTAATGATAAGCACACCGAATTGATCCGACCTCCCAAAGTTTCTGCCAGTCTCAATACGGACGGAATCAATCACCACGCGCTACCAATACGATATCTTCATCCGATTCCCCGATTCTGACCACAGCATCGTTGTCAAAGTGAATCCAAATACCGTCCCCCAAATCTTGTGTCCATTCAAAACTGGCTGTGCACTCCTGGATGCCCTCGCCATTTGACGCTGCCACCACCAAACCCCTGACACCGGCATGATCCACTGTGTCTCCCACGCACACAGGTTCTCCAGTAGGATAAAATTGAATAGGCATCATGGCGTTAATGGCGGAGGTTTGGACCTTGGTCCACCAAAGTAGATTCCCCTAATTACTGATCCAAGCCGTAATGCTTTTTATAGTCAGAAATGCCGTTTATGTGAATAAAATTTATATCACCGTTGACCGTGCAAAGCCGCAAAAAATAAGAGCCAAAGCCAAACTGAATGATTCGTTCTTGGCTAATAGAAAGGATATCAACCTTTAACTCAGATAACGGAACATCAAAATCCACAGAAACTCTCGAATTGGTGACCATCGAAAAATGGAACAAAACTCCCATTTCCCCAAGTTTCTCATGATTCCTCATTACTGAAAAATCCACTGTGTAGTGGGGCCCTCTGTGAGAAACCAAGACTCCGCTAGAAAGTTCAACTCTCGGTTCCAAATTCAGTACTGAATTCAGTGTCTCAAATAGATCAGACTCACTCACCATGTTATACTCCCCCCAGGTATTCTGTTGCGCCCATCAGTGCAACTCTTCTCGCACTCTTTCTGACTTTCGAATCCTCACTCCATCCTCCTCTTTGAACTCCCTTCGAGTAAGACCCCTTAACAGCGCACAATCAATTGCGGCGGAGTCACCCCGATACAATTGTAGATTCACTTGGAACACTTCCCGTTTCTCCCGATGAAAACGGTCCTCACCTCGCATTCACCTTTTCTTGGTACCCGAAGAATTCTTGGTTCAAGATAAGGTGCAGGTTCCGGCTCGGTAAATGACGTACGAGTTGGCCCGCCACTCCTACTCTCCCGCCTGCGACTGCTGCCTCCCCGCTCCAACCAGTTCCTTCACCGACGCCACCGCATAATCTCGGTTCAGCTTCGCAATCCACCGAACACTGATCTCCTTCGGACACGCCGCCTCGCACTCATACTGGTTGGTGCAGTTGCCAAATCCCTCGGCATCCATCTGCCGAACCATCGCCAAAGTCCGGCGATCCTTCTCCGCGTGCCCCTGTGGCAACGTGTTGAGTTGTCCGGCTTTAGCCGAAACATAAAGCATCGCGCTCGCATTCTTGCAGGACGCCACACAGGCCCCGCAACCAATGCACGCCGCCGCGTCCATCGCCGCATCAGCGATCTCTTTGCCCACCGGAATCTCATTAGCTTCCGGCGCAGCACCCGTGCGCACTGAAACGTAACCACCCGCCTTCATGATCCGGTCAAACGCTGACCGATCCACCATCAAATCCTTCACCACAGGAAACGCCCGCGCCCGGAAAGGCTCCACCCAAATCGTGTCACCCGTCCGAAACTTCCGCATGTGCAATTGGCAAGTCGTCGTCCCCCGCTCCGGCCCGTGCGCCATCCCGTTGATCGTCATCGAGCACATCCCGCAAATGCCTTCCCGGCAATCGTGATCAAACGCCACCGGATCTTGCCCCGCGCGAATCAGCCGCTCATTCACAATGTCCATCATCTCCAGGAACGAAGCATGATCCGGAATCTCAGGCGCCTCGATGTCTTGAAAATGGCCGGGTTGAGTGCCGGTTTGACGCCAAACTTTGAGGTGTAGGTTCAGAAGAGCCATAAATGGGTTTTCAAAAAAAGGTTATTTGTAGCTGCGCAAAGTCAGGTGCACTTCCTCAAACGTGAGGGGCTCCTTGTGCAGGATCGGCTTCGAAAGATCACCGCTGTACTCGTAAGCGGAAACATAGCAGAAATTCTCGTCATCCCGCTTCGCCTCACCATCCGGGAACTGATGCTCCTCACGGAAGTGCCCCCCGCAACTCTCCTCCCGATCCAGTGCATCACGGCAGAGCAATTCCGCAAACTCCATGAAGTCAGCCACCCGACCCGCCTTCTCCAACTCCGGATTCGCCACCGAGCCCGATCCAGGCACCAGCACGTTCTCCCAGAACTCCGCGCGAATCTCCGGAATCCGCCGCAAGGCCTCTTCCAGCCCCGCCCGATTCCGCCCCATCCCGCACTTGTCCCAAACCAGCAAACCCAGCTCACGGTGAAAACTATCAACCGTGCGCTTACCCTTCACGTTCAACAATTGATTAATTCTCCCATTGGCAGCTTCCAAAGCCTCCTTGAACGCCGGATGCGCCGTGGTCACCGCACCGGGTTTCTGCGTCACCAAATAATTCGCCACCGTGGTCGGAATCACAAAGTAACCATCCGCAAGCCCCTGCATCAAAGCACTCGCCCCCAACCGGTTCGCTCCGTGATCCGAGAAATTCGCTTCCCCGAGCACATGCAATCCCGAAAGGTTGCTCATCAAATTGTAGTCCACCCACAGCCCGCCCATCGTGTAGTGCACCGCCGGATAAATCCGCATCGGCTGCTTGTAAGCACTCTCACCCGTGATGCGCTCATACATGTCAAACAAGTTGCCATAGCGCTCCTTGATCACATTCTCACCAAACTCATTGATCGCTTCGCTGAAGTCCAGGTAAACCCCGCGTCCCCCAGGCCCAACCCCGCGTCCATCGTCACAAGCCTCCTTCGCCGCACGCGATGAAATATCACGAGGCGCCAAATTCCCGAAACTCGGATACTTGCGCTCCAAAAAGTAATCCCGATCCGCCTCGGGAATCTGTGAGGCTGGCTTCCCACAATCCTCAGCCTTCTTCGGCACCCACACACGACCGTCATTGCGCAGCGACTCTGACATCAGCGTCAACTTGCTTTGATAGTCGCCACTCACCGGAATGCACGTCGGGTGAATCTGCGTGTAACACGGATTCGCAAACGTCGCCCCGCGCCGATGCGCACGCCACGTCGCCGTCACATTGCACCCCATCGCATTGGTCGACAAAAAGAACACGTTCCCGTAACCGCCCGTGCACAGCAGCACCGTGTCCGCCGCATGAGCCTCCACCTTCCCCGTCACGAGGTTGCGGGTGATGATCCCCTTCGTCTCCCCATCCGCCACCACCAAGTCCAGCATCTCCGTCCGCGTGTGCATCTCCACTCCGCCACGCGCAATCTCCTTCGACAACGCGGAATACGCCCCCAACAGCAACTGCTGCCCCGTCTGACCCCGCGCATAAAACGTTCTCGAAACCTGCGCACCACCAAAGGACCGATTCGCCAATCCACCACCATACTCCCGCGCAAACGGAACCCCCTGGGCCACACACTGGTCGATGATGTTCACACTCACCTCCGCAAGCCGATGCACATTCGCCTCCCGCGCTCTGAAATCCCCACCCTTCACCGTGTCATAAAACAACCGATGCACCGAGTCCCCGTCATTTTGATAGTTCTTCGCCGCATTGATGCCACCCTGAGCCGCAATCGAGTGCGCACGCCTTGGGCTGTCCTGAAAGCAAAAACACTTCACCTTATAACCCAACTCAGAAAGGGACGCCGCTGCAGCAGCACCCGCCAAGCCACTGCCCACCACAATGATGGAATACTTGCGCTTGTTCTTCGGATTGATCAGTTTCGAGTCCTGCTTGTGGCGGGACCACTTTTCAGCCATCGGACCGGAGGGAATCTTGGAGTCGAGCTTCATGGGAGCAAATTCAATAAAGGAGGTTCAGATCAGGCATCACACAGTCTTCGGTCTCAGCGTCCATAGCCAAACAACCAAATGGCAATCGGAATCGAACAATTGCCGATCAAAATCAGCAGCGCAAAAGCATGCCCCGCCTTCTGAAACAGCGGCCATGTCTTGTTCGTCGCCAACCCCAGCGTCTGAAACAAACTCGCAAACCCGTGGCTCAAGTGATTGCAGAGAAGTGCCACCGCAATGATGTAAAAAACCGACGCAGGTGCCCAGGAAAAACCGTCGATCACCATCTTGTAAACGTTGTGCACCGGTTGCCCATCCAGCATCGCCGTATACAGCGCCGGATTGTTGTATTCATTCCCAACCCGCACGGTGAAATGCAGCAGGTGATAAATCACAAACGCCAGGATCGTCAGCCCGCTGAAAATCATGATTCGGGATGCCGATGACGCCACCCGCGTCGCTTCCTTGCCATACGCATCCTTCCGGGCCGCCTTGTTCTGCCTCGTCAAATGAATGGTCGCCACAATATGAACCACGACCGCTGCCAGAAGCCCCAAACGCGCCACCCAGATCAACCCTCCATGCCCCATGGTGTGCAGCATGTGACCGTATTCATTGATCGCATCTGGACCCGCAAAGATCAGCAGGTTGCCAATCATGTGCCCCAAAACAAATCCAATCAAAGCCAGCCCGGACAGGGCGACGAGGAGTTTTTTTCCGATGGATGAAGCGTAAAAACGAGAAAGGGAGTCTTGGAGGCTGCTCATGAGATTGAGGCTTTCACTCTGTAACTACGACTTCAAAAGGCAAGTGGGTAGCCAGATTTTTCACTCGCTTTACCAACTTTAAAGATCCCGGCGGAATTCCGAGATTCGAAGCCGATTTCAAGCACAGATCTTCCTCCCATCTACCGTCCTCTCCCATCCACCCTCAACACCACCCAAACTTCACCCTGATCGCATCCAGTAAAAATTCAGTTGCATCTTCCCTCCGTGCCCCTCACATTCATCCCGTTCCAGGTTCTCTCAATCTGGTGAACACTTGGTGATGATTCGGGCCGCTCAAGGCGAGCCGTCCCAAACCCTCTGAAGTCTCTCCTGCCCCTTGGCATTGAACTTTGGTAGGTGCGGCCCCTCTCACACCGCAGCGACGCTGCCACCCGACCCTCTCCATATCCATTCCCACACCCCGTTGCCTCTCTGCAATCCGTTGCACCTGGCCACACACCCCTTCCTATCCACCTAAATGGCTGGCCACAACAAATGGTCCAAAATCAAGCGTCTCAAGGCAGTCGTTGACTCCAAACGCGGCGCTGTCTTCAGCAAGTTCTCCAAGGAGATCACCATCGCGACCAAGCTCGGCGGCACCAACCCGGACATGAACCCCCGCCTTCGCTCCGCCATCCTGGCTGCCAAGGCCCAAAACATGCCCAATGACAACATCGACCGCGCCATCAAAAAAGGCTGCGGCGATCTCGGCGGCGCCATTCCCGATGAAGCTCTCTATGAAGCCTACGGCCCCGCAGGCACCGCCTTCCTCATCGAAGTCGTCACCGACAACCGCAACCGCGCCGCGGCCGACCTCCGCGTCCTCCTCAACAAAAATCACGGCACCTTTGCCGATTCCGGCAGCGTCTCCTACCAATTCCAACGCAAGGGCGAAATCCGCCTCCCCGAATCCACCTTCGACGAGGACACCGCAACTGAAGTCGCCCTCGAATGCGGAGCCGATGACGTCACCTCCGACGGCTCCGACTGGATCTTCTACACCGCAGTCGAGAATCTTTTTCTCGTCGGCACCGCACTCAAAGACAAAGGCCATGAACCCCGCAGCCAAGTGCTCGTCTACGTGGCTGACAACAACCTCCTCCTCACCGACATCGAAATAGCCAATCAAGTCGTCCATCTCCACGAGGTGCTGTCCGAATACGACGACACCCAAAACGTTTACTCCAACTTCGACATCTCTGACGACATCGCCGACAACCTCGGCTAACCCCCTTTTCATTCCAAGCATGAGCGCCGACCCATCCGCCACCTTCTCTGAGCCCGCAGCTGCGGCCCCGAAACCCAAACGCGCCCCAGCCAAAAAAGCTGCCAAAGCCGAGACCGACACACCGCCTGCCGCCAAGAAAGTCGCCGCCAAAAAAGCAGCCACCAAAAAAGCCGCACCCGCCCCTGTTGCAGACATCACGCCAGCCGAAAAACCCGCTCGTCCTTCGCGCGCCAAGCCCAAAGCCGCCGCCGCGTCCCAACCCGAACTGCCCCTCTCAACGCCCTCGGAAGCCGCACCCCGCGCCAAGCGCCCCGCCGTTAAACGCACCCCCGCAGCCGCCCCGGTTGATGCACCTGCACCATCACCCGCCCCTGAGCCCCCACCGCCACCTCGCCAGGAATCACCCCCATCAGCTGCCCCGGTCGATCAGCCTTCCACACCCCCACCTTACTCGGACTATCCCCCCCGCGAACAACGCCCCCCAGGCCGCGACTCGCGAGACCCACGTGACCGCCGCGATGGACGGGATGGCCGAGGCCGCCGCGACCGAAATGACCGAGGCCCACGCGGACCCCGTCCCGATCAAGGCCAACGCTACGATCAAAGTCCCCGCCCCGACCAAGGCCAACGCTACGATCAAAGTCCCCGCCCCGACCAAGGCCAACGCTACGACCAAAGCCCTCGCCCCGACCAAGGCCAACGCTACGATCAAAGCCCCCGCCCTGACCAAGGCCAACGCTACGACCAAAGCCCCCGCCCTGATCAAGGCCAGCGCTACGACCAAAGCCCTCGCCCTGACCAAGGCCAACGCTACGACCAAAGCCCCCGCCCTGACCAAGGCCAACGTTACGATCAAGGCCCTCGCCCAAACCAAGGAGACTCCCGTCAACCTCGCCAGGACGAAACCCCAGGCCAGGAAAGCAATCGCAGCCGCCGCTGGAACGAACGTCGCAACCGATTCAAAAAATGGAAGGACCGCCGTCGTGGTGGCGATGGCTCAGATGCCCCAGGAGCCGCCCCCTTTCAGAGTGGCGATGCTCAAGGATCCGATGCCCCTCCCCCCATGGTCCCCCTCGGCCCACCCGAACCCGCCGAAGGTATCCTCGAACTCACCTCGAAAGGCTACGGCTTCCTCCGCCAGCGCTCCCACGCCTTTGCCCAACTCGCTCAGGATCCTTTTGTCGACCCTGATTTGATCCGCAAATTCGGCCTCCGCGAAGGCATGCTCGTCAAAGGCCAAGCCTGCAAAGCTCAGCGCGGCCAGCAAATGACCGAGATCACCGAGGTCAATGGCCGTGTCCCTGAAGCCATGCGCGACCTCCCGCTCTTTGAAGAACTCAAAGCCGTCAACCCCAACAAGCGCATCCAGCTCGAGACCGACAAAAATCGCCTCACCACTCGCGTCATCGACATGTTCACTCCTGTCGGTCGCGGCCAGCGCGGCTTGATTGTCGCCCCGCCTCGCACAGGCAAAACCACGCTCCTCCAGCACATCGCCGAGGCCGTCTCCGTCAACCACCCCGGCATGCACCTCATGCTCCTTTTGGTCGATGAACGCCCAGAAGAAGTCACCGAGTTCAAACGCATCCTGCCCAACGCGGAAATCTTTGCCTCTTCCAACGATCAAGACGTCAAGAGCCACACCCGCATCGCTCAATTCGCCATCGAACGCGCCAAACGCCTCGTCGAATGCGGTGAGCACGTCTTCATCTTGCTGGACTCCATCACCCGCCTCGCCCGCGCCTTCAACAACGCCAAACAAGGCGGTGCCACCATGTCCGGTGGTGTCGGTGTCGGTGCCTTGGAAATCCCGCGCCGCCTCTTCGCCGCCGCACGCAACACCCGTGAAGCCGGTTCCCTCACCATCCTCGCCACCGCCCTTATCGAGACCGGTAGCCGCATGGACGACCTCATCTTCCAGGAATTCAAAGGCACCGGTAACATGGAACTCGTGCTCGATCGCAAGATCGCCGAACAAATGTACTACCCCGCCGCAAACGTCCTCAAATCCGGCACCCGCCGCGAGGAACTCCTTTTGCAAGGCTTCCAACTCGACAAAATCCACATGCTGCGCCGCGGTCTCGCCGGTCACAAACCCATCGAAGCTCTGCAGCGCGTCATCAGTCTCTTGGAACGCTACCCCAGCAACGCCCAAATGCTCGTTGACCTCCCCAGCAAAAGCTAGCCCCTTCGCTTCATGGCCCAAGAGCCACCCAAAGACATCTCCGTCGACGAAATCCTGACCCCAGGAACTCCCAGCGATCCCTCCTCGCGTCGCCCCCTAGACGCCAACACACCTGAAGCCTCCGAAGTCTCCCGCATCCTCGCCAAGTGGCTCGACAACTGGATCCGCATTCCAGGTACCGATTTCCGCATCGGCCTCGACCCCATCGTCTCCATCTTCCCCGGCGTCGGTGACTTCTTCGCTTCTTCCGCTGGCCTTGTCATTCTCCTCGAAGGCATTCGCCTCCGCGTTTCCGTCTTGGTGCTCGCTCAAATGGGCATGAACCTCCTGCTCAACGCAGTCATGAACCTCATCCCCGGCGCAGGCATCGTCGCCTCCGCCCTCTACAAATCCAACAACCGCAACCTCACCCTCCTCCGCAAATGGCAGGAAGGTCACGCCCACGATGTCCGTCGTGGTAGCTTCGTCTTTTTCATCGTCCTGATCCTCCTCTTCCTCGCCATCGTCACTCTCTGGATCAGCCTCTGGATCGCCATCATCTGGGTCATACGCAACACGCTCTTCGCAGCGTTCTAATACCGACCCCCGATGATTCAGAAGGCTAATCAATCATCAAAGCCAATTCACCCCTGAACTCGAATACACCAATTCGAAGTGACTCAGGTTCCGCCTCAAAGTTTTAGAAAGGCCCTTCCGTTCATCTCGTTCTCCACCTGTATCATGACACGCTCCTTCGCCATCAGGTCTCTCCACTTCTCCAGTTTGGACCTGATTTGCTCCCTCCTCCTCTTCAGCGGAACCCTCCTCGCTCAGTCGCCCAAAGCCACTCAGGACTCAGGCCCTAGCCCCGCCTCCCCCAAGGCCCTGCTCGCTGCCCTGGCCTCCCCTATGGATGCCCCAGCACAACAAAGCCTCCATCGCAAAATCATCCGCTTCTTCGGCCACGAATCCCTCGTCAACAATCGCGCCGCCGCCAAGGTCGAAGGCACCACCGTCGCTTGGGCCACCCTCGCCAAACAACCCGCCAGCATCGTTCGCGAAGATGGCAAACTCCTCGGCGACATGATTCAAATCGGTGCCGATGGCTTGCAAGTCTTCGCCCTCGACCTCCCCAACTTCTCCGAAACCAATTATCGCATCCTCGTCGACGGACGCATTCAACAAGGTGGCCAGGTTCGCATCGAACATTTCGAGCCCGCCCCCGAAAGCCTCCCCCACCCCGACATCCCCAAAGGCTCCCTCCAAACGTTCGAATGGAAAGAAAGCAAGGTCTTCCCCGATACCGTCCGCCAAGTCACCGTTTACACCCCCGCCAATCATCAAACCGATCAACCCTGCGGCCTCATGATCTGGCAGGACGGCACCCGTCACGCCGACCCCAACGGCGGCCTCCGCGTCCCAGTCGTTTTTGACCACATCATCCACAAAGGTGACATGCCCCCTGTCATCGGTGTCTTCATCGACCCGGGCCGCAAACCCAATCAAAAACCCAACGACAAAGCCGCCAACCGCAGCTTCGAATACGATTCCCTTGGCGATGCCTACAGCCGCTTCCTCCTCACCGAAATCCTCCCCGAAGTTCGCCGCCGTTTCTCTCTCACTTGGAGCCCCAAACCCGAGCACATCGCCCTCGCAGGAGGCTCCTCCGGAGGCATTTGCGCCTTCACCACCGCCTGGGAACGCCCCGACCAATTCCGCAAAGTCCTCTCGTGGGTGGGTAGCTTCACCGACATCCGCGGCGGCCACGCCTACCCCTCTCTCATCCGCCTCGCCGAACCCAAACCTCTTCGCGTCTACCTCCTCGGCGGACAAAATGACCTCGACAATGCCTTCGGCCACTGGCCCACCGCCAACAAACTCGTCGCCAAGGCCCTGGCCTTTCACAATTACGATCACCATCTTGAGTGGACCCAGTGCTTCCACGGCAGCAAAGGCATGGCCCCCAAACTTCCGGACGCCCTCCGCTGGCTCTGGCGCGATTGGAAACAAACTCTCGCCGCAAAACCGAATTAAGCGGTTCAAATCACCTCAATCGCTTCACACTGCTCCCGCCACCCTGGAAAATTCCAGTCATTGGGAAACCCCGAGCATTGCCCCGGCTTCACAGGCTGAATCCGGCACTCATTCACCCCTTCCAAAAACAAGCACTCCCCGTTCGGCTTGTCGATGATTGAGAGCCCTGTCCGATTCGCATTCAATCGCGTGCATCTCTCGACAAAATCCGTTTCACGCATGCCCAAAAACCGCGCGATTTTCCCCACCTCCTCCTCCGTCACCCGCACATCCCCCGGCCATCGGCAGCAGTTCCCGCAACGTTGGCAAAGATAGCGCGGCGTCGAATCGACCTTGTCAAGTTGAGAGGCGTTTTTCATCAAAATGATACCGTTGGCCATTCGGCAGGAATCATGCTCATACTAGCATTCAAAATGACACGCAAGTCCACGTCTTTCATTCCATGAGTTCCCTCGCATCGATCACCATCTTGGCGATAGATCGTGACGAGAATCTCGCTCTGCACGACTGGGCTCGTGGCCTCGATTGGGTGCGTTGGATCCTCAGTGACATTCGCAGCCATCTCCCCCCGCTCTCCACCACCACGGAATCTCCCCTTCAAGAAGCTGACGTCCTGCGCGCTTGGGATCACTTCGCCTCACACCTCTTTCTTCCCCTCATCGGCCCCAGCCTCAAAGAAGCCTGGCACGCCGCTCACTCCGGTCGCACCCGAAAACTCGCCCAGGTCGCCCAGGACCTCGACAAACGCCTCCCCATCATCCTCCGCGAACGCAGTTCCCAAGCCGCTGACCTCCTCCTCCGTGGCACGCGTCATGCCGTCTATCAGGAAGTCCTCGGCAAACACCGCGCCGCCATTGCAGAAGGACGTTGCCCCGCGCATCTGATTCCCGTTTGGGCCGCCACCGGCGTCCTGTTCCAACTCGGCTTCGCCAATGTGTGCGCCGAATACCTCCGTCTCGAATGGTCCATGCTCAGCCGCCTCTGTCTCGACCTCTCCGAACCCTCCGGCACCACCAGCATCGTGGAACTCACGCAGCTGATCGTCCACACTAGCCCCCACACGCTGAAGATCGAACCCGATACTCCGAATCCGGATTCCGATCTCCGCAAAGAAGGCTGACCTCCAAAAAACTCTCCCCTCAGCGAATCCAACTCCGCCGAAACAACTCGACATCTGAGTCCGTTTTGCCTTCCATAGCACTTCCCTATTCCATTCATCCTATGAGCCCGTCCACGAAGCTTCAGCGCCTCCTCACTGCCACCCTCTCCCTCGCCACTCTTCTTCCTTCTATCGCGGCAGACTGGCCCAACTGGCGCGGCCCCAACCAGGACGGCTCAACCTCCGCCAAAAACTTGCCCGCCAAGTTCTCAAAGTCCGAAGCCGTCAAATGGGCCGTCCCCGTCCCCGGCATGTCCGCCTCCTGCCCCGTCATCGTCGGCGACAAAGTCTTCCTAACCGCCCCTGTCGCATCCGAACAAAAACTCGTCGGCCTCTGCTATGATGCCAATTCCGGCAAGGAACTCTGGCGCAAAGCCATCTCCGACGGCCTCCGCTGGGATGACCGCAGCAACATGGCCAACCCCTCACCCACTGCCGACTCCGAACGCGTGGTCTTCCTTTTCTCCAACGCTCAACTCGCCGCCTACTCCCACACCGGCGACGAACTCTGGAAGCGCGACCTCACTGAAACTCACGGTGCCTTCGGCACCCAGTGGACCTACGGTTCAAGCCCCCTCCTCGACAACGGCAAACTCTACATCCAAGTCCTTCAGCGGAACGAGACCTTCGAATTCCAGGGCTTCCCAAAAGGCACCCCCGGCAAGGACATGGCCTCTTACATCCTCGCCATCGACCCCTCCACGGGCAAAGACCTCTGGAAAGTCATCCGCCCCTCCGACGCGGTCTCGGAAAGCCTCGAAGCCTTCTCTTCCCCCGTCGTCACCACCCACGAGGGCAAACGCACTCTCCTCATCGTCGGCGGCGACTGCGTCACCGGCCATGATGCCGATACCGGCAAAGAACTCTGGCGCTCCCCTTCCTGGAACACCGAAAAAATCGCCCACTGGCGTCTCGTCCCCTCAGTCACCGCTGGCGGCGGATTCGCACTCGCCTGCGCTCCCAAAAAGAACCCTGTCTTCGGCTTCAAACTCGGCAGCCAGGGCCTCACCGAACCCGCCTGGACCTCCGACTCCAAAGAAGTCTCCAGCGACGTCTCCACCCCCCTCTTTTACGAAGGCAGCTTCTATGTCCTCGATAGCGACCGCAAAGCCATCAGTCGCATCGAACCCGCCACCGGCAAAGTCATCTGGCGCGGTGAACTTCCTTCCCGCGCCAAATTGGAAGCCTCCCCCACCGCAGCCGATGGCAAAATCTACTGCATGAACTTCTGGGGCGAAGTCTTCGTCGTCAAAGCCGCTGGCGACCAATTCGAACTCCTCCATACCGCCGACATGGGCGACGGCTCCAAACCTTCCGGCAATGACCAATCCGTCCGCGCCTCCATCGGCATCGCCCAAGACAGCCTCTTCATCCGCACCCAGGACAAACTCTACCGCATCAGCAATTAGTGCGACCGTAGGGTCAAAGCTTCGCAGCGGCAACGTTCCTCACAAACCCATCGCGCAACAGCGCCAGGTCGGAGTCAATCGCCAGCCAGGTATAACCCAGCGCCTTCACTTTGGCGATATCCTCAGCCGTCCGAACCAAGATCCCGCAAGGCTTCTTGTGGTCCAACGCCGCTGTTGCTACCTTTTGCAAACACTCATCGTAACTGCGCGCCGAATGATGCGCCTTCAAATCAAACTTCAAATCCGAAGGCCCCACAAACAACGCATCAATGCCCGCCACCGCCGCAATCTCGTAAGCATGTTCGACACCCTCCAAAGACTCGATCTGGGCAATCACCATCGGGGCCGCAGGATGCTCACCCGGAGGCCGTAGCCCGTATCCATACGCCCGCACCGTACTCGAATAACCTCGCCGCCCCTTCGGCGGATATTGCGCCGCCCGCAGCACCTGAAACGCATCATGCACCGTGTTCACATGCGGCACCATGATCCCTTGCGCCCCCCAATCCAACACCCGCCCAATCAAATCCGGATTCAATCCCGCCACCCGCACAATCGACCGCGTCTCAAATCCCCGCAGCGCCCGCAATTGACTCGGCAGCGCCGCCTCAGAATCACATCCATGCTCCAAATCCAGAAGCACCCAATCAAACCCACATTCAGCCGCCAATTCGGCCACAACCGGAGACCCTACAGATAGCCAAGTTCCAACACGAAGCGGAGAATCATTCATAGAACCCCAATGTCAGCATTTTCACGCAGGCATTGCAAGGCTTTGAAAAGACGTTGCTGCGTAAACTCACGAAATTCCCGCCCACTGCTGCCTCCGGCGATCAAAAAATGCCCGTCATCACAATCAAAGAACCCCGATCCCAATCGAATCACGGCTTTGACGATCATGTTCCGCAGCAGATGCAGCCAGAAACGGCGTCGCCATTCCTCCGGCAGCCAGCGCTCACTTTGATATCCCTCCAGAGCCACCTCGACGAAAGCGGCATCGTGGAAACAGCCCAACAACGACAGGTCATCCATCGCATCTCCTGAAATCACGTCATCAAAGTCAATAAAAGCTTCAATCCGCTGGGCGCTTCCAAGGATGTTCCAAAGCGCCAGATCCTTGTGCACAAGACACCCCTGATCCAGTGCCAGCAAGAAACGATGCTCCTCAATCGCACTCACCATCTCTTCGCTTTGCCCACGATTCAGAAACCCATGCGATACCAGAAACGCCAAATGCTCACCTAGGCGCAGCTGAAAATAATCGCAGTAGGATTCGTGATAGCCGCTCAACCCCTCGTCGAGCACCCCAAATCCCGACAACCCTATCCCCTGCCACCTTCCCACTGCCACCCCGATCTCGAACGCAATCTTCGGCACCTCAAGTTCCCCCTTCTTGAACCAATGATTCAAATCCGGCGCATCGATCCGTTCCAACGCTTGCCAGGCAAAGGCAACCCGATGTCGTGACGCATCACACCCCCATACCCTCGGTGTTGGCACACCAATCGCACGAACCCGATCCAAAACCTCCGACTCCAGTGCCAGATGGCCATCTCCCTCCGGCCCGTTCTCAACCCGCACAAACATCGCCCTTCCTGCCACATCAGCATTCCAAGTGAGATGATTGCCGCGACCCGCTCCCGACTTCAACGTCACCTCCTGGGTGCCAAAGTGTCGCCTGAGTTCATCCCCAAGCTGAGGCTCAATCTCGTCATCCGCCTGACCACCCACCTTCGAGCCGTGAAACGCCGCGGGCCGGTCACACTTCCAGTAGTAAATGTCGCGCCGACTCATGCAGAAGGCGTGCGACGTTTCCACCACGCCGCCAAAAGTCCCCCAATCACATTCTGCAGCACCCCGCTAAAAACCCCCGCAGCCGCCGCCAGCGGCATCAAAGCAAAATGTTCTCGGGCCAGCGATGCCGCCATGCCCCCATTCTGCATCCCAACCTCAATGCTCACCGTCCGAGCCACTGACTCAGGATACCTCAGCACCTTGGACACCCCATACCCCACCCCAAAGCCAAGCACGTGCAATGCAAACGCCGCCAGCGCCAGCCTCCCAAAGTTCGCCGCGATCGCATCCGCACTCGCCGCAACGATTCCCCCACTGACAAGTGTGAAAGCCAAAACCGCCACGGTTGGACCACACGCCCCGATCTGATCCGCCGTGCGCGGCATTTTCCAGCGGATCAACACGCCCAGCACCACCGGCGCGATCGTGAGTTGAAACGCCGACACACACAACCCCCACGCATCAACCGGCACGTATTGG
Organism: Verrucomicrobiaceae bacterium; assembly: GCA_027487315.1. GTDB lineage: Bacteria > Verrucomicrobiota > Verrucomicrobiia > Verrucomicrobiales > Verrucomicrobiaceae > JAGRPD01. The sequence continues at coordinate 27,279 of JAIYDW010000116.1, forward strand.
CCCGCCAACGCACTCGTCCACATCGGCGTGAAAAAAAACGCCAGCATCGTGGACGCAAGCGTCAGCACCACCGACAAGGCCACATTCGCCTTCGCCAAATAGCTAATCATGTTCGAAGCCATCCCGCCCGGACAACTCGCCACGAGGATGATGCCCACAGCAAGGCCGGGCTCAAGCTTCAACGCTGTGGCAACAAGCCAGCCGGAAAGCGGCATGATCGTGTATTGCGCCAGAAAGCCAAGCGCCACACTCCCCGGCATTTTCCAGATGGCTTTGAAGTCATCAATGCTCAAGGTGAGCCCCATGCCCAGCATCGACGCCGCCAGCGACCAAAAAATCCACGGCTTGTCGAACCAAAGCATCGTCTGCGGCCAGCAGAAACCAATCACAGCCAAAGCGACCAGCCACACGGGGTAGA
>JAIYDW010000254.1 GCA_027487315.1 Verrucomicrobiaceae bacterium
AAGCTGGCGATCTTCGCAACCGTGCCCTTGACGATGTCACCCACCTTGAAGCGACCGTCGATCTCCGACCATGGATCGGTATCAAGCTGCTTGATGCCAAGACTGATGCGCTGGTTCGCCTTGTCGATGCCAAGCACCACGGCTTCCACTTCGTCGCCCTTCTTGAGGACCTCCGAAGGGTGGTTGATCTTGCGCGTCCAGCTCAAGTCGGACACGTGGATCATCCCGTCGATGCCTTCTTCCAATTCCACAAACGCCCCGTAAGCGGTCAGGTTGCGGATCGGACGGCTCATCTTCGTGCCAATCGGGTAACGACCGTCGATCTCGTCCCATGGGTTGGACTCCAGTTGACGCACGCCCAGAGAAATCTTGCGTTCCTCCGTGGAAATGCCCAACACAACAGCTTCCAACTCCTGACCCACCGTCAACACATCCGAAGGACGTGCAATGCGCTTGGTCCAGGACAACTCGGAAACGTGGATGAGGCCTTCGACCCCGTCTTCCACTTCCACAAACGCGCCGTAAGCAACCAACTTCGTGACCTTGCCGCGAACGCGGTGGCCCACAGGGTAACGTCCTTCGATGTTTTCCCAAGGGTTGTTTTGAAGCTGCTTCAGACCCAAAGAGACACGCTCCTTGTCGCGATTCACTTCGAGAATCACCAAATCCAGCGCTTGGCCAATCGCCACCATCTCGCTCGGGTGCGTCAAGCGGCCCCACGACATGTCCGTGATGTGCAGCAACCCGTCCATCCCGTTGAGGTCCACGAACACACCGAAGTCGGTGATGTTCTTGGCAATCCCGGTGACCTTGTCGCCAGGAGTGACGGAGTCGAGGAACTTCTGACGCTGTTCGGCGCGCTCTGCCTCGATGACTTCGCGGCGGGAAAGAACGATGTTTTTGCGGTCGTCGTTGATCTTGACGATCTTGAACTCGAACACTTTGCCAACGTACTCGTTGAGATCTTTCGGTGGAATGATGTCCACTTGGCTGCCAGGCAGGAACGCTTCCACGCCAACATTGACCATCAGGCCGCCTTTGACCATCGACTTGATCTTGCCTTTGACCAGTCCGCCCTCTTGGAAGACTTTGACAATCTTCTCCCAGTTTTGCTTGTGGGCGGCTTTTTCTTTCGACAGGACCACCATGCCCTCGTCGTTTTCCAGTTTCTCGAGGAGAACCTCGACTTCGTCGCCGACCTGGATGTCTTCGTCCTCAAATTCGTTGGCGGGAATGGCGCCTTCAGACTTGTAACCGATATCGACCAGAATGACCTGCGGTTTGATTTCGAGGATGCGGCCCTTAACGATGGACCCCTCGTGGAGTTCGCGAAATGATCCTGCGATCAGCGCGGACAGTGTACTTGCACTCATGTATTTTTTTCGGGTTGTGAACGTTCAGAGAATCAACGCCGGCCACCCCCGTTCTTGGAGAGACCACCGTCCCGCCCAGACGTCCGGCAAATGCCAACCCGGCTGGAGGAGGGCGCGTAGTTTCGCGGGAAACCACCACAGTGCAAACAGAAAGATCACTCCTTCTCCCGCGTCGCCACTTTCTTCGGCTCGCACAAAAACCGGGGAAAATGCGCACACCGGCCACACTTCCGGCACACATAGCGCGGATCCGCCACGATCTCACACACCTCCTCGAAGTGCTTCTTGATCTCCTTCTTCGTCCAGTCACACAACGTCTTCGCCATCCCAAAAGAACGCCACCACCCACCTCTCCAATCATCAATTTCCGTCCCCCCCCCCCTCCAAATCCAGCTTTACCAGCCCCTCTCGTCCCTCTCTCGCCCTACCCCAAAACAGCGAAAATCCCCACGCCACCCCAAACAACCCCGTCCCCGCCACCACCACCGCCGCCGCCAGCGAGCACCCCAGCCACAACCCCAGGTGCACCCCCAGCACCGAACTCAGCGCCGCATGCGCCACACTCAACCCAAAACAAACCGGCAGCCGCGTGCTCAAAAGCTGCGCCGTCGCCCCCGGTAAAATCAGCATCGCAATCACCAAAATCGCCCCCACCGACTCAAACGCCGCCACCACCACCAGCGATAACATCGCCATCAGCGTGTAATGGATCACCCGCGGCCGAAACCCAAACGCCGCTGCCAGCCCCGCGTCAAACGAGCTGATGAGCAGCTCCTTGTAAAACAACCCCGTCAACAGCGCCACAATCCCCGTCGCCACCCCCATCACCAGCACCGGCAGCGGCATGCTCACCCCCAGCACAGTCACCTGCTCCGCCCACGGCACATGGCTCAGCTCCCCATAAAGCACGCACTCCGCATCCAGGTGCACCTGACCCGCATAGACGTTAATCAACAGCACACCGAGCGCAAACAAACTGCAAAACGTGATCCCAATCGCCGCATCCGCCTTCACCCGGCTGTGCGAGTGAATCAACTCAATCAACACCGTCGTCAGCACCCCCGCCAAAACCGCCCCCACCAGCATCGGCCCAATCCCCAGACTCCCAAATATCAAAAACCCCGCCACCAACCCGGGCAGCACACTGTGACTGATCGCATCTCCCACCAGCGCCAATCGCCTCAACAACAAATAGTTCCCGATCAACCCGCAAGCCGTCGTCACCAGAAACGCCATCAACATCATCCACCCGTAAAGCGGCAGATCCACCGTCCACGGATTCACCACCACCTTCTGCCAATCAAACGCCGGGATCAAATCCAGCATCGCCCGTGGCGTGACCGGCTCGCTCGCCGCCAGCCTCCAATTCAAGCCACCGTCTTGCCCCACCACACCAAGTCCAGACAAAGTCATCATTGGTACCCCAGCCCCCCTTTCTCAGCCGCCGCACCCACCCCATGAATCGCGTCCACCGTCGGAATCGGCCGCCCATGCGGATCCACCTCGGGAAAGTCCAACCGCCGCGCCAACTGCCGCACCGTCTCCTCCCCCAGCACGTGCTCAATCTCCTCCGCCTGGTCATGCACATGATCCGGCGAAAAGCTCGCCGCATGAGTCAAATACAGCTCCCACAACCGGTGATTCCTCACAATCGCCCGCGCCCGTTGCTCGCCCGCCGGCGTGAAAAACAAAATATGACCATCCTGACTCACCGTCGCCAGCCCCGCCCTCACCAAGTCCCGCACCCTTTCCCCACTCTCCCCCACCGACTCCCTCCGCTGCACACTCAACTCCGCCAGCGTCACCCCTTCCCTCACCGACGCCCCCGCGAGCCCATGATCCTCCAGCACCCGGTGCATCGCCTTCAGCGTGTTCTCCCGCTCCGCCCGCGACCGCCGCCGCCGCTGCCTCACCACCCGCGTCACCCAACCATGTCGCGGACTAAACAAAAACGCCGCCGCAAAAAACAACGCCCCCGCCAGCACCATCAGCGGCCCCGTTGGCAGATTGTTCCCCAGGAACGACCCAAACGCCCCCAACCCCGCCGCCGCCATCCCCAGCACCGCCGACAACCCCAGCAACCGATGCATCCGGTCCGTCAGCAAATACGCCGTCGCCGCCGGAATGATCAGCATCGCCGACACCAAAACCACCCCCACCGCCTGCATCGCCACAATGATCGCAAACGCCGTTAAGAGCATGATCACCCCATGCAACATCCCCATCTTCAACCCCAGCGTCTGGCCAAACCCCCGATGAAAACTCAGCGCCAGCAGATCATGATAAAGCCACCCCACCAGCACCAGCGAAAGCACCGTCGCCACCGCCATCATCATCACATCATCCCCCGAAAGCCCCGCCGCCTGACCAAACAAAAACTTGTCCAACCCGCTCTTCGCCCCGGTCGGCAAATTCTGCACCAAACCCAGCAAACAAATCCCCACCCCGTAAAACGAAGCCAGCACCAACCCCTGAATCGCATCCGGCTTCAACCGCGTCGTCCGCGCCAGCAACGCACTCACCCCCGTCGCCGCCGCCCCTGCCAGCAGCGCCCCAATCAAAATCGCCACCGGATCCTTCGTCTGCGTCCACAGGAATCCCAGCACAATCCCCGGCAGCACCGCATGCGAAAGCATGTCCCCCACCAGCGCCATTCGCCGCACCACCACATACCCACCCAACAACCCGCAATTCAACCCCACCAAAAGCGCCCCAGCCAAAGCCAACCTCAGACTCGCATCCTGAAACGAAAAAAATCGCACCGCCTGCCCCCAAGCATCCACCTCCCCCACATCCCCAATCCGTGACGCATTGGCACTGCCTTCAGTCAGCCATAGCACTGCGATGAAAATCAGAAACCGCATGAAGGCGCGCATTAGATCTTCACTCCGGCCCCATCCCTCTGGGCCTCAGTCGCCACATCACTCAAAATCGTCAACCGACCACCATAAGTTTTCTGCAGTAGCTC
>JAIYDW010000088.1 GCA_027487315.1 Verrucomicrobiaceae bacterium
GCGGCCGCAGCACCAAATCCCTCGAACCCCTGCAAGCCCTCGGCTTCGAGCACCTCATCCACCTCGACGACGGCTTCGGCGGCTGGAAAGACGCCAACCTCCCCATCAAAAAATAAAGTGCCGCGCCCGTCCCGCGCGTGTCCCCCAAAAAAAGAACCACGCCCGTCCCGTGCGTGTCCAACTCTCATCCCGCGCCCTCACAGCCTCAGGAGAGCTCCCAAAGCCGTCCCCTGATACCAAATCCCCTGTTTACTCCACCTCATTCCAGCATTAACCCAAAATTGATTTTTCGCGCCACGCCCCCGCATCCCGAATGCTCTCCTACGCCGCCATCCTCACCGTCACCCTCCCCGTCTACCTGACGATGATCGTCGGCGCCATCCTCCGGCGATCCAAAATCCTCCCCCAGGAGGTCGACAAAGGCATGATGCGAGTTGTCGTCACCGTCCTTTCCCCCTGCCTCATCCTCGACCGGCTCATCGGCAATGAAGCCGTCATGACCCCCGGTCCCGTCATCATCGCCGCTCTCCTCGGCTTCTCGCTCGTCGCGATAGGCATCACCATTTCCTGGTTTACCGCCCCTCTCGCGAGACTCCGCGTCGGCCAGGGCCGCCGCACCTTCGCCTTCACCAGCGGCATCCAAAACTACGGCTTCGTCGCCATCCCCATCGTTGTCGCTCTCTTCCCGGACAAAGGCACCATGGGCGTGCTCTTCACCTTCACCCTCGGCGTTGAACTCGGCTGCTGGATCGGCGGCGTTGGCATCCTCACCGGCTTCAGCAAAGCCCCCTGGCGCCTCGCCCTCAACCCTCCCGTCATCGCCATCCTCAGCGGTCTCGCCCTCAACTTCACCGGCCTCCACGCCTTTGTCCCCGAAGCCCTATCGAACACCTTCACCATGATCGGCGCCACCGCCGTCCCCCTCGCCGTCCTCCTCATCGGCGCCGCCATCGCCGATATCTGGGGCCAGGAAAAACTCAACTGGCCTGTAGCCATCCTCGCCCCCATCCTTCGCCTCCTCATCATCCCCATCGCCTTCATCGCCGCCGCCTACTACCTCCCCCTCACCATCGAACTCAAACGCATCCTCATCATCCAGGGCGCGATGCCCTCCGCCGTCTTCACCATCATGGTCGCCCGCCTCTACGGCGGCCACCCAACCACCGCCGTCCAAGTCGTCATCGCCACCACCCTCGTCAGCATCGTCACCACCCCCTTCGTCATCGCCTGGGCCCTCAAACTCACCGGCGTCTGAAAAAATAGCCTGTTCATCCCGCAATAATCCTGCCACTCCTGTCCCCATGAATCGCCTCCTCGCCACCGCCTTCCTCCTCACCGCCGCCGTCACCGCCACGGCCCAGACCCCCGCCACAGCCAAAGCACCCACCCCCAAACCACCCCCCGCTCCCACCGGCCTCAACCTCAAAGACGGTGACCGCTTCATCTTCATCGGCGACTCCATCACCCACCAGTGCCTCTACACCCAATACGTCGAAAACTTCTACTACACCCGCTTCCCCAACCGCCGCATCCACTTCCGCAACGCCGGCGTCTCCGGCGACCGCGCCGCCGACGTCCTCAACCGCTTTGACGACGACATCGCACGCTTCAAACCCACCGTCGCCACCGTCCTCCTCGGCATGAACGACGCCTCATACAAAGACTTCGACCAACCCACCTTCGACACCTACAAAAAAGACATCACCACCCTCCTCGACAAACTCGACGCCCTCGGCTGCCGCGTCTTCCTCATGGGCCCCACCATGTTCGACCACCAGGCCTGGGACAAACGCATCATCGAAAAGCCCGAATACGCCAAAGGCCGCAACGTCACCGGTTACAACGCCGTCCTCGCCTACTACTCCGCCTGGCTCCGTGAAACCGCCCGCCAGCGCCACTATGGCTACATCGACCTCTGGGGCACCCTCAATGACCTCACCGCCCAGGGCCGCCAAACCGACCCCAACTTCACACTCATCGCCGACGCTATCCATCCCGACGCCCCCGGCCAGCAAGTCATGGCCCACACCATCATCGAAACCCTCGGCGAACCCCGCACCGTCGGCAGCGTCAACGCCATCATCGCCGGCAAAACCTGGAAAGCCACCTCCCGCAGTTCCACCCTCACCGACACCACCGGCACCACCGGCCAAACCCTCGCCTTCAATCTCCTCCCCGCCGCCCTCCCCTGGGTCGTCGGCGACGACGCCGCCCTCGGTTACAAACTCACCCACAGCGGCCACAAACTCTCCAACGAAGCCTTCACCCTTTCCGGCTTCCAACCCGGCCGCTACGACCTCATCATGGGCGGCCAAACCGTCGGCACCTGGGACAGCAACGCCCTCGCCCGCCACATCGAAATCCAGGAAGACCCCGACTCCCCCACCCGTCAGCAGGCCGCCCAAGTCGCCGCCCTCAACAAACAGCGCAACGACGAAGCCATCCATCCCCTCCGCGACCTCTACGGCAAGCGCAAAGGCAAACTCCGCGCCGCCACCACACCCGAAGGCAAAGCCGCCCTCGAAGCCTGGCTCCCCGAATTCCAAAAACTCCAAGCCGACCTCGAAGCCAAAGCCAAAACCTTCGAAGACCAAATCTACCAAGCCAACCAGCCCAAACAGATCCACGTCGAAATCAAACCCGCCGCCCCCAAAAAGCCGCAGCCCAAAAAGACCGTCCCCTGACCCTTTCGATCCGACCACCGGACCAAACTCACCCAAACCAGTTGCCGCCCCCCGCCTCATCGTCTAGCCTCCTTCCCCAAGCAGCCGCCGATGTGGCGAAATGGTAAACGCAGCAGACTTAAAATCTGCCGGAGAGCAATCTCCTTGCCGGTTCGAGTCCGGCCATCGGCACCAGCGGTTCACGCCTCAACCCCAGCGACCATCCAATGGAAGCTCCCCCTACCGCCCCTACCCTCAGCCACTCCGAAAACTGGTTCTACAACCAAGACGGCGTCGCCCTCGGCCCCTTCTCCTCCGAATTCATGGAGTCCGAGTTTGAAAAAGGCGCGATCACTCCCGACACCCTCCTCTGGCACCCCGATCAAACCCATTGGCAACCCCTGATCGACTGCCACCCATCATGGACCCAGCCCAACTCCGGAACCATCCTCCGCCCCGGCCCCCTCCGCATCCCGCTTCCCTCCCAAAACACCTCTCAATCTCACACCCCTCCGGCCCTTCCCGACACCGCTCCCTCTTCCCCACGCGCCGCACTCAAACCCATCGCTCATTCCACAACCTCAGCCACTCCGCCCCCCCAAAAAAACGGAATCCTCAGTCGCTTCTTCGGCCGCAAATCCTAGACCGTTTCGCGAAAGAATTGTCATTTTGATCCGTCGAGCGCAGCGGCCAAGATGACATGCATTTCGAGAACCGGTCCAATCGCGAAACATCGAAGTCAGAGTTGCCTGATCCGCGATTCGGCAGCCAATCTGACCACCCTTCGACAACGCATTCAGGCACCCGAATCCTTCCCCCGCCCCACAGTTGCTACCCGTCCCTATGAACACTCCCCCTAGTTTGGCGTATTTCGCCCTTGTCGGCATGGAGCTTGCTGTCTAACCTGCGCCCATGAACCGACGCCTCCTTCTTCCTTGCGCCTCTGCCTTCGCCCTCCTGATCTCTCTCACTGGCTGCGGCCAAAATGGCGACGGCGGCATCGTCATCGGTGAATTCGCTTCCCTCACCGGAAAAGAGGCCACTTTCGGCATCTCCTCCCATGAAGGCACCCTGCTAGCCATCGAGACGCTCAACGCGGCCGGCGGTGTCCTCGGCAAGAAAGTCGAATTGCTCACCGAAGACAATCAATCCAAAGCCGGTGAAACCTCCAACGTCGTTAACAAACTGATCTCCAAAGACGGCGCCGTCGCCGTCCTCGGCGAGGTCGCCTCCAGCCGCTCTCTCGAAGCTGCTCCCATCTGCCAGCAAAACGGCATCCCCATGGTCTCCCCGGCCTCAACCAACCCCAAGGTCACCGAAACCGGCGACTGCATCTTCCGCGTCTGTTTCATCGACCCCTTCCAGGGCACCGTCATGGCCAATTTCGTCACCAAGTCCCTCAAAGCCACCAAGGTGGCCGTCTTCACCGATGTGAAGAGTGACTACAGCAAAGGACTGGCCAAATTCTTCAAGGAGGGCTTCATCAAAAATGGGGGCCAAATCGTGGCGGAACTCGATTTCAACGGAGGCGATAAAGACTTCAAGGCCCAGCTCACCGCCATCAAAAGCGCAACCCCCGACGCCGTCTTCGTCCCCGGCTACTACACAGACGTTGCCTTGATCGCCATCCAGGCCAAGCAGCTCGGCCTGACCATTCCTCTCTGCGGCGGCGACGGCTGGGAAAGCCAAACCCTGCTGGATATCGGCAAGGACGCCGTCGAAGGCCACTACTTCTCCACGCACTACGCCTCTGATGCCGCCTCACCCGGCGTCGTCGCCTTTGTGGCCGATTACAAAAAACGCTTCAACGGCAAAGTGCCGGACGCCATGGCCGCCCTCGGCTATGACTCCGCCATGTTCCTCGCCGATGCCATCAAGCGTGCCGGCAGCACCGACAGCAAAGCCATCCGCGATGCCCTCGCTGCCACCAAAGACTTCGAAGCCGTGACCGGCAAAATCGCCATCAATGCTCAGCGCGACGCCGTGAAGTCCGCTGTCATCCTTCAAGTCAAGGACGGCAAATTCAAGTATTTGGAGACTGTCGCCCCCTGAGTCCCTCCGAGCAAAAGGCATTGAAGCAAAACTAGGACCGTCTCCCGCATGGATTGGCTGCTGCAACAACTCATCAACGGCCTCGCGCTCGGTTCCATTTACGCGCTGATTGCCCTCGGTTACACGATGGTCTATGGCGTTCTTCGCTTCATCAACTTCGCCCATGCCGATGTCCTCATGCTCGGCGCCTATGCCGCGTATTTTTTAGCCCCCGCCGTCAGCACCGTCTTCCCGTTGCCCTCCCTGACAGGTGCCCTGATCGTCACCCTGCTCTCCGTCATGATCTGCACTGGCATTGGCATTCTGATCGAGTTCCTCGCTTATCGCCCCCTCCGCCAGCGGCCCCGCCTTACCGTGTTGATCACCGCCATCGGTGTCTCCCTTTTCATCGAGTTCACTTGCCAGCACGAGGCCGTCTTCGGAGCCGACACCAAACCCTTCCCTCAACTCCTGCCCGTCCATGATTTCAACCTCGGTGGTCTTGTCATCGGCAGCAATGACCTCGTCGTGGTCGTCACCACCCTCGTCATGCTCGCAGCGCTCTGGTTCATCGTGCAACGAACCAAAATGGGCACCGCCATGCGTGCCGTCTCCTTCAATCAGCAAGCCGCCGCGCTGATGGGCATCAACATCAACCGCATCATCTCCTTTACCTTCGGTCTCGGCTCCGCACTCGCCGCCATCGCTGGCATCCTCTACGCCCTGAAAGCCCCTGGCATCGACCCGCTCATGGGCGTTCAACCAGGCCTTCGGGCCTTCATCGCCGCTGTCCTCGGCGGCATCGGCAACCTCCCGGGCGCCGCCCTCGGTGGCCTGTTGCTCGGCTTGCTCGAAACCTTCGCAGGCGGCATTTCCGGCCTCTCCAATTATCGGGATGGCATCGCCTTCGCCATCCTCATCCTCATCCTGTTGTTCAAACCAGCCGGCCTGCTCGGTAAAGCCACCGTTGAGAAAGTCTGATCATGTCTTCCAGCCTCAACCCATCCTCCATCACAGGCGCCAAACGCTGGCTGATCGCGGGCGTCTTGCTCGCCGTCGTGGTGTCGATGTTCAGCGCCCAATTCAATCGCTACTATCTTGGCATCCTCGTCGATATCGGCATCAACATCATCCTCGCCGTCAGCCTGAATCTCATCAACGGCCACACCGGTCAGTTCAGCCTTGGCCACGCCGGCTTCATGGCCGTTGGCGGCTATACCGCTGCCAAAATCTCCCTTGTCATCTCCCCCATGCTGCCACCCGCGCTGCAGCCCGTCATCTTCCTTTTCGCCCTCGTCGCGGGCGGTGCTCTGGCCGCCCTCGCTGGACTGGGCGTTGGCGTGCCATCCTTGCGCCTGCGCGGCGATTACCTCGCCATTGTCACTCTCGGCTTTGGCGAGATCATCCGCGTCGTGGTTCAAAACATGGAATCCGTTGGCGCCGCCAGCGGCCTCAAGGGCATCCCCAAATACACCACCCTCGGCTGGACCTTCGGCCTCGCTGCTCTCACCATCTACTTCGTCTCTGCCCTCGTGAACTCCACCTACGGCCGTGGCTTCATCGCTGTGAGTGATGACGAAGTCGCCGCCAGTTCCATGGGCATCAATCCCGTGCGCTATAAAGTCACCGCTTTCGTCACAGGCGCGTTCTTCGCTGGCATCGCCGGCGGTCTCTACGCCCATCACAAGCAGTTCCTCTCGCCCACCGGTTTCGATTTCCTCAAATCCATCGACATCGTCGTCATGGTCATCCTCGGCGGCATGGGACGCACCGCTGGCGTCGTCGTCGCCGCCATCATCCTCACGCTCCTCCCCGAGGTGCTGCGCCAATTCAGCGAGTATCGCATGATCATTTACTCCCTCCTTATCATCGTCCTGATGATGGCTCGCCCCCAGGGCCTCTTCACCTGGAATCGCAAAAAGGGAGGGGCACCCGCATGAGCCAGCCCCTGCTCAAACTCGAAAGCGCCACCATCCGTTTCGGCGGCCTCACCGCCGTGTCCAATTTCAGCCTCGAGGTGAATCCTTCCGAGTTGATCGGCCTCATCGGCCCCAATGGCGCCGGCAAAACCACCGCCTTCAACATGATCACCGGTGTCTATCAGCCCACCGAAGGTCACATCCACCTCAACGGTCGCAGCATCGCCGGCGTCAAACCGCATGACCTCACACGCCAGGGCATCGCTCGCACTTTCCAAAACATCCGCCTCTTCGGCTCCCTCAGCGTCATCGACAACGTCCGGGCCGCCATGCAACTGCATTGCAAACACGGCGTCCGCGCCTCCCTCTGGCGTGGCTCGCGTTTCAAATCCCTCGAAAAAGAGGTCGAGACCCGCGCCCTGGAATTGCTCGACATCTTCAAACTCGGTTCCTTGCGCGATGAGGATGCCAAAAGCCTTCCCTATGGCGATCAACGGCGCCTCGAAATCGTCCGCGCCCTCGCCACCCGCCCAAAGTTGCTCCTTCTCGACGAACCCGCCGCCGGCATGAATCCCACCGAGAAAGAGGAACTCATGCACCTCATTCGCTTCATCAAGGACAAGTTCCAAATCGCCGTTATGCTCGTCGAACATGACATGACCGTCGTCATGGGCATCTGCGAACGCATCGCCGTGCTCGAATACGGCATCAAAATCGCCGAAGGCGCGCCGCAGCAGATCCAACGCGACCCCAAAGTCATCGCGGCTTACCTCGGCACCGAAACAGACAAGGAGGAGCCGGGCGATGCTTGAAATTCAAAATCTCGAAGTCAGCTATGGCTCGATCAAAGCCCTCCACGGCGTCTCACTCAACGTCCCCGAAAAAAGCATCGTCACGCTCATCGGAGCCAATGGCGCCGGCAAATCCACCACGTTGCGCGCCATCAGCGGTCTCATCAAAGCGCAATCAGGCACCGTGACCTACAAGGGCGAAGACATCACCAACCAACCCGCTCACAAAATTGTCGCCCGACACCTCTGCCATGTGCCCGAAGGCCGAATGGTCTTCGCGAACCTGACTGTCGCCGAAAACCTCCGCATGGGCGCTTATCTTCGCAACGACAAGGCTGGCATCGCCGCCGACATGGACTATGCCTTCACCATCTTCCCCCGGTTGAAAGAACGCATCAACCAAGCCGCGGGCACCATGTCTGGCGGGGAGCAACAAATGCTCGCCATCGCCCGCGCCCTCATGAGCCAGCCCCAATGCCTCATGCTCGATGAACCCTCTCTCGGCATCGCACCAATTCTGGTTCGCTCCATCTTCGATCAAATCGTCGCCATCAATAAGGAGCGCGGCCTGACCATTCTGCTCGTCGAACAAAACGCTAACCTCGCCTTGGGCATCTCCCACCACGGCTACGTCCTCGAATCCGGCCGCGTCATCCTCGAAGACACCGCCGACGCCCTGCTCAAGAATCCCCAGGTGCGAGCAGCGTATCTGGGCGATTGAGCGCAAAGAAATCCCGCGTTCCCGCGGCGGACGAAGGCCAGCCCACAATCGTGCCAGTTCGGGTTCAAACTGAATTTTTCACCACTTCCACCCGAATCACTCTCTAATTGGTGAGAGTGGCTACCCCGCTAGGACTCGAACCTAGAATAGCTGAACCAAAATCAGCTGTGTTACCATTACACCACGGAGTAAGATCACACCGTGCCAAGCACGGGAGGAGAAAATAGAGAACTTTTCCCCAGATGCAACTCTCTTGCCTGACTTTTTTAGCATCATATCGCCCCCCTTCGACCGGTTCTCAAAAGGAGGGTCCTTTTGCTCCGCCGCAGGCTCGAGTGAAAAGCATGTCGAGAATCAGTCTATTTCCCGCTCACCCACTTGGCCGCATTGATCAGCAATTGCCGATACCCCGGATGGTCATGCGTCCGCGCATCATGCCCCGGCGCCATCCCCACAATCCTCGCCTTCGGATGCTCCGTGATCCAAACACTCGGATGCGACTTCTGATACTTGTCACTCGGACTCGTTTCCGCCAGCACTTCGATCTTCGCCGTCCCAGCCGGAATCTTATCCGCCTCCGCATTCACAAAATACAACTCATCCTCAATCGTAAAACTCGCCGGAACCCCCTCCATCACCGGATGAGCCTTCACCGTCTTCACCTCAAACGGATGAATCTTGTCATGCCCCCGCGCCCCACCACCCACGATCTGCGCATTCAACTCCGGCCACCCGGCAAAACCATACCAAGTCCCCGGATGCAGCATCACAATGCCCTTCCCGGCAGCCGCAAAATCAAACAGCGCCTTGCGATACACCGTCGTATCAAAAAACTTCCGGTTCACACTGATCACAGCCACATCCGCATTCGCCAGTTCCGCCGCCGCCTGATCCCGATCCTCCGTGTAATGCACACTGAACCCGCCCGCCTTCAGCGTGGCCACATCGGTGGTGCCAAAGAAGTCTTTGAAGTTGTGTGATGATCCCCCGCCGATAACGAGAACGCGGGTTTTGCCGGCTTCCCACTGCACCGGAGCCGCAGGAACAAGCGGCCCATCGCCTTTGCCTCCTTCTTTAGGGCCGGTTTCAGGAGTGCTGACGGCTTCGCTTTTGGCTTTGCCCTTTCCTTTGCCCTTCGCAGGCGGCGGCGGCCGTTTGGATACATCCGCATCAAGCGGTGCCGGTCCCCTACCCTCAATGTCCGCCGTCACCGCCACAATGACCGGCGGCGTTTTGTTCTCAGCCGGACTCTCCAAAATCAAGGTCTTGGCGATCCCCTTCTTCGTCAGTTCAAGCGTGAGCAAGCGCGGCTCTTGACCGTCAGCAAAACCCTCGATGCCTTTGGACCCTGGCACCTCCACGGGGCGAATGTAATCGCTAAAATGGATGCCGTTAAAGAAGGTAAACTCCTCCTTCTCGCCACCTTCATAAACGACCGTTGCTTTGAGCGCAGGCGCTTCATCCTGCACGGCGGGCCAACCCCAACCGGACACCCCACTGAGAATTTGCAAACGCTTAGCAGCAACGTTGATGGCCACCTCGGCCTTCGCAGGGAAGGTCTGCGAGTGGTTGTCTTTGCCGGGGCCGCCTTTGAGCACGATCAAATTGCCCCCCGTAGAGCTTTTCGCGGGATCCTGGATGAAGAACGGCACGCCTTCGACCTTTACGTTGCCGAATTTACTGAGCTTCACGCGACCACCCTCGGGCCTTGGGCTGGCAAAGACGCCGTCACGGCTGTCGGCAGTGAAGGCATCGGCCAGGTGCAGGATCCTGAACTGCTTGGCCGCATCACCGACAATGAACGCGAGGATGTCTCGAAGCGACTCAGCACCAAGAGCATCGAGACCTTCCGGCATCAGACTCCGCTGGGTGTTCTCCCGCTTCTCAATGTCACTCTTTGCGATCTCGCGCACACCGACCTGCGTGGCAAGCGTCACCGTGGCGCTGTTCTCACTCGTGACCACACCCTGCAGCACCTCACCCTTCTTCGTGGTCACATTGAATGCCCAAAAACTCGGATCCACTTCCCGGTTCGGGTCCACAATGTGAACCAGCAACTCCGCCGGCCCATGCGCCCCCATGCCGTCCAATGGTGGTCCAACAGCAACACCGATGTCTCCTAGCTTGTGACAAACCGCGCAAGCCGCCGTGAAGAACATTTTCCCTCGTGCCGCATCCCCCGCCTTCTCAACTTCCGGCACCAGTTTCGCAATGATCGCGTCTTTGGCGGAGTTATCGACCTTGAACAACTCATTCGCCCGCTTCGCGATCTGCTTGTTCGGATGAGAGCGGAGACGCGCGACATCGCCGGGAGCGAAAATCGCACGATCGATGCTGCCACCCTTAACGGCATCAAGCAGGGCTCCGGTGGCCTCGGGGCGTTTTAGCATCGCTTCGAAGGCTTTTTGTTGGAGAGCAGGCTTGAGCGCGGTGAAGGACGAAACGAGCGGAGATACTTCTCCAACCTCGTCAAGTGCCTGGATCATGGCTAGCTTCAATTCATCAGGGCTTTGGTTGCTGCCGAGCGGAGTTCCAATGTAAGTTCTGGCTTCGCCACCGACTGCAATGACCGCTTTGGCGGCCGTGATACGATCTTGGATTGGAGCTGATTCGTTGCTAAGATCATTCGCATACTTCTCAAGCTGTTGCTGGACATCTTTTGCAAGCACACCGCCTTTGTCCCACTTCGTCACTAGCGGCAGAGTTGCGGCGGCGAGCGAAGGCTGGCCAAGAAGCTTCTTCAAAGCCTCCGTGAGGGCCGGAGACATCGCGGGAGCTTCATTCATGCTCCTGGCAATGCCGCGGAGGATGGCATTCTTCACTGGATCGG
Source organism: Verrucomicrobiaceae bacterium (assembly GCA_027487315.1). Taxonomy (GTDB): domain Bacteria; phylum Verrucomicrobiota; class Verrucomicrobiia; order Verrucomicrobiales; family Verrucomicrobiaceae; genus JAGRPD01. The sequence goes on from JAIYDW010000088.1 coordinate 10,956, forward strand.
CCTTCGCATCGGCGTTGGCGCAGGCGGCGATGAGTTTTTCGGCATTCGCGGGCAGCGCAGCAGGAAGGAGGGCGCTGACGAAGTTGGACAGCGCCTCCGACGATGAGGAAGACAGTGCGGCGGCGATGACTTCGGCGGGTTTGTCGGCAGCGGCGGCAATCAGAGCGCTGCGGGTCCAGTCATCTTGAGCAGCAGCGAAGTCTTGGAGGAGCTTGTCGGCGTTTGCGGCTTTTTTGGCGGCTTCGTAGGCCCGCAGGGCTTGGCTGCCTTGAGCACTTTTGGACTCAGGCTTGTTCCGATACGCCGTGGCGGCGGGCGCTATCGCCTCCTTGTGCTGCACCTTCCAGATGCGACCGTAGTAGTGGTCGCGGTCGGGGCGGACGGCGGCGTTTGCAGGACCGTGGGTGGGGCCTCGGGTGTCGTTGTGGATGACTGCCTGGTTGCAGAAATCGACGACGTAGAGCGCACCATCGGGACCGACGCGATTCTCGATGGGGCGGAACCACAGGTTGTTGCTGCGAATGAACTCAGTCTGCTCGCGACCGGGCTCGCGCTTCGCTTTGTAGGTCACGCCATCGGGCTCGACCATGAAGTGGCTGACGATGTTCAGCGTGGGCTCGGTGGTGAAGTAACCGTAGTTCCACTTCGCGGGCCAGGCACCGCCTTCATAAATCGCACAACCCGCAGCAGCAGTGTAGCTGCCAACTTGGTCGATCTGCACATAGGCCTGCTGCTCCCAATGCATCGCCGGAAACGTCGGCTCCTTCGGCAGCATGCCGTTCGTGCCCATGACGCCGGGTAGTTTGCCTTTGGCGAGCACATACTCCGGCTGCACGACGTGGGTGAAGTGATTGCCGTTCGTGGGGTGCGTATAGAAAAC
>JAIYDW010000042.1 GCA_027487315.1 Verrucomicrobiaceae bacterium
CAGACGGGGATTTCGAAGGCACCGGGGACGCGGTAGGAGGTGATGGTGACGTTGGGGGCGACTTCCTGGAGTTCGTCTTTGGCGGCGTTGAGGAGGCCTTCGACGTAGGTCTCGTTATAGAGGCTGGCGACGATGGCGATGGAGAGGTGCTCCTGAGTGGGGCGGGGGCGGTGGGGGATGGGGCCGGGCATGGGGAGGGAGGGGGAAGTGATCAGTAATCAGCGGAGTACACGGGGAGCGTGATTGAAAGGGGAGTAACTGGGGCGTGGCAAAGGGAGGACGGAGAGGTGACGGCTAGAAGCCGTCACTCCTTGGTTGGGGTGATTGTGGAAGATATAAAGTGTTCATTTTCAACGACTAACACGAGCAGTTATTCAGAAGTAAGTGGGGGGAGGAAAAGGGGAGGAGGGAAGGATTAGAGTTTGTGGCCGAGTTTGGTTTTTTTGGTTTCGAGGTAGCGGGCGTTGTGCTCGTTGGGTTCTTGTTTGATGGGGACTTGTTCGGTGATTTCGAGGTGGTGGCCTTCGAGACCGACGACTTTGCGCGGGTTGTTGGTCATGAGGCGGATTTTGCGGACGCCGAGGTCGGAGATGATTTGGGCGCCGATGCCGTAGTCGCGCAGGTCCATGGGGAAGCCGAGTTTGAGGTTGGCTTCGACGGTGTCGAGGCCTTCCTCCTGGAGCTTGTAGGCTTTGATTTTGCCGTGGAGGCCGATGCCGCGTCCTTCGTGGCCGCGCATGTAGATGATGACGCCGGAGCCTTCCTGTTCGACGCGTTCCATGGCGGCGTGGAGTTGGCTGCCGCAGTCGCAACGGCGGGAGGCGAAGATGTCGCCGGTGAGGCACTCGCTGTGGACGCGGACGAGGGTGGGTGAGTTGGGCTGGATCTGGCCTTTGACGAGGGCGATGTGGTGGGTGCCGTCGAGGACGCTGCGGTAGAGGTGGAGGCGGAAGTTGCCGTAGTCGGTGGGCATGTCGACCTCCTCCATTTTTTCGATGAGGCGTTCGCTGCGGCTGCGGTAGGCGATGAGGTCGGCGATGCTGCACATGCGGAGGCTGTGTTTTTGGGCGAAGGCGCGGAGGTCATTGAGGCGGGCCATGGTGCCGTCGGCATTCATGACTTCGATGAGGACGCCAGCGGCGGCGAGGCCGGCGAGGCGGGCGAGATCGGAGGAGGCTTCGGTGTGGCCGGCGCGGCGGAGGACGCCGCCGGGTTTGGCGACGAGGGGGTTGATGTGACCGGGCTGGACGAAGTCCTGGGGGACGGTTCGGGGGTTGGCGAGGAGTTGGATGGTGCGGGCGCGGTCGGCGGCGCTGATGCCGGTGGTGATGCCCTCGGCGGCGTCGACGGTGACGGTGAAGTCGGTGCGGAAGGCCTCCCGATTTTGCGGGACCATGCTTTCGAGGTGGAGTTGGCGGGCGATCTCGAGGGAGACGGCGACGCAGAGCATGCCACCGCCTTCGCGGACCATGAAATTGACCATCTCGGGGGTGATTTTTTCGGCGGCGCAGATGAGGTCGCCCTCATTTTCGCGATCTTCGTCATCCGTGACGATGACCATTTTTCCGGCTCGAATATCCGCGATGACGGAGTCGATGGAATCGAAGGAGGCTTCGGGGGAGGGAGGCATGGGAGATGGGTAAAGAGCCGCACGACACGCCGCGATTTGAGGCGCGGAGTCGCCATGGGATGCATTCAGTAGCGTGGAATGAGAAGAATTCCAGCGGGATTAGCAGCTCTGAAGGAGTTCGCGAGCGGCGCGATTGCCGGATTCGACGCCGCCGTTCATGTAGCCGGGGGAGACGGAGCTGGTGTGTTCGCCGGCGAAGAGGAGGCGGCCATCGAGTTCGGATTCGCCAGAGACGGAGTAGATCCAGGTGTATTGGCCGACGAGAGGGGCGCTGTAGCTGGCGAGGGCGGTGGGGACTTTGGGCCAGTTCATGGAGCCGGATTTGCCGTCGTAGGCGGCTTTCGTGCCAGGGAAAACAGCGTCCAGTTCGTTCAGGTAGGCGGGAGTGAAGGAGGTGCGGTGGGAGGCGGCGCGGGAGCCGCCGAGGAGGTTGGTGATGATGCCGCGGGAGCCGTCCTGGCCACGACTGGTTTCCCAGACGTTTTGGAAGGTGGAAACGTCGGAGAAGACGCTGCCATTTGCTTGATGGGGAGCGGTTTGGTCGCGCCAGACGCGGTTAGTGAAACTGCAGAAGGTTTTGACGTTGTTGCCGTAGCCCATTTCGCGGATGCAGCGTTTTTTGGCGTCGCTGAGTTCGAGGTCGTTGATGCCGCTGACGTTGCGCAAGACGGTGAAGGGGAGGGCGAGGATGACGTGGTCGTAGGTGTAGGCGGCGGGGCCTTTTTCGGTGAGGAATTCGAGGCGGAGTTTGCTGTCGATTTGCTGGATGGAGCGAAGGCGCTGGCCGAGGCGGAGGTCGACTTTGTTTTTGATGGCGTTGTGAAGGGCGTCGGGGAGGGAGGAATTGCCGCCCTGGAGGCGATAGGCTTCGTCGCTTTCACCGAAGACTTGGAAGCCTTCGGAGGTGTCGGGGTTGATGAAGTCGACCAGGTTGAGGCAGGATTGGCGTTCGACTTCGACGCCGAGTTCGGGTTCGTAGGCGGCGATGAGGAGACGGATCGCCCAAGGTTCGACGCCGGCTGAGTTTTGTTTGAGGTAGTCGGCGAGGGAGATTTGGTCGAGACGGCGGGCTTTTTCGGTGAAGTTGTCTTCGGCATCGTAGAGGCCTTCGGCGTCGGCGGCGATGCGGTTTCCGAGCGGGGTGAAGGCGATGCGCATGTCCTCTTCGGAGCGAGCTTTGCCATCGAACCAGTAGGTGTCGTGGCCGGGGTCGTTTTTGAGGAGGTTTTGGAGTTTGAGGCCGAGTTCTTTGGCGAGGCGGATGAGGTCTTTGTGACCGGTGTCGACGAGTTCGGCACCGAGTTCGACGAACTGGTTGTCGGCGTTGAAGTTTTTGCGGGTAAAGATGCGACCGCCGCAGCGTTGGGAGGCTTCGAAGAGGTGGACGGGTCTGCCTTTTTGGCTGAGGCGGTAGGCGGCGGTGAGGCCAGCGACGCCACCGCCAACGATGGCGATGGGGGGATCATCGGCGAACTTGCGGGAGGAGACGCAACTGGCGGCGGCGGTGCCTGCGGTGGCGGCGGAGAGTTGCTGGATGAAGCGACGGCGGGATTGGGGGCGGTTGGGGCTGGATTGCGCCAGGGCGCGGAGAACGAGACGGAAGAGAGGAGTGCGACCAGTCATGGGCGTGAGATTAGATGGATTGCGAGGTGAGTGCAACTTTGAGACTGGAGGGTATGAAGAAGGGGGATTCAGATCGATTCTCGAAATGCTTGTCACCTTGCCCGTCGGCGGAGCGGCCTCATTGGCGGTATCAGTTGCTAGCCCGCTACTGATTGAATAGCGGGCTGCCGACTTCTTTGCCATTGAAGCCGCTGCGCTTGCCGGATCCCAATGACGATCTTTTCGAGGGCCGGTTTAGATCAGGTGTATCGCGGACCGAGGGTTGGTGTCGACGAGTTGGGTGAGGTCGGCTTTGGTGAGGTTGAGGTCTTGGAGGGCGTGGGTTTGGATGCGGGGGAGGGTGACGGTGGAGCCGCAGAACTGGCCGTTGGGTAGGCGGGCGACGAGGTCGGAGCCGACGGCGATTTCGCGACCTGCGAGGTGGTATTTGCCGGGGCCGAGGCGGGCGGCGGAGATGGCGTCGGTGACGAAGATGGTGCGTTCGAGGCCGGCGCAGCGGAGGTAGTTCTTTAGGGCGAAGAAGTCGACGTGGACGCCGTCGGGGATAAAGCAGAGCCAAAGGCGATCGTGGAGGGCGAGGGCGCGCTGGATGAAGTTGTTGTGGCGATGCATTTGCAAAGGGCAGCCGTTGCCGAGGTGAGTGACCATGGAGAGGCCGTGGCCGATGGCGGCTTCGAGTTGATCCAGGCTCGGATCGCAATGGCCTGCGGAGACGGTGATGCCATTGTTGGCGAGGAATTCGGTGACGTGGTAGTGGGCGTCGTGTTCGGGGGCGAGGGTGACGAGGCGGGTGAGGCCGGAGGAGGCGTCGAGGAGGCGTTTCATGTCCTCGAGGTTGGCGGGTTTGACGGCTTCCGGGGGATGGGCGCCGACGTAGCCGGGTTCGGGGGAGATGAAGGGGCCCTCGAGGTGAAAGCCGGGAATCATCTGGCGGGCGAAGCTGTCTTTTTCGAGGAAGCCGACGATGCGTTTGAGGCGGGACTCCATGGCGGGGATGGTGTCCGTGATGAGGGTGAGGAGAATGGCGTCGACGCCGTCCTGGGCGAGGCACTGGCAGGCGTGGTGAAGGGCGTCGGCGGTGAGGTCGTCGGAATTGAAGTCGGCTCCGGCGTAGCCGTTGACCTGGATGTCGAAGGGTTTCATGCCGCTATTGGAGCGGATGCGAGGCGGTAGGGGAAGAGGAAAGTTGGCCGGATTGGGCTACTTGGCCTCGGCCTTGAGGCGGAGGAGGATTTCGTTGCGGCGGAAGGGGCCGGGGGTCCAGGGGGGATCGTAGTAGGCGACGAGGGGGGTGCCTTCGGTGGTGAGGTTTTTGGTTTTGGCCCAGGTTTGCAGGGCAGCGAGCTTTTGTTTTTCGACTTCGGGATTGCTGCGGCCGCTGAAGCGGATGGCGACGACTTTGACGGAGGGAAGTTGGTCGAGGGTGACGTCACCCTTGGGTTTGGGTGCGCCTTTGGCGGCGATGGTCTTGGGCATGACGAAGCTCATGGAGGATTCGGTGCTGGTGCGCTGCATGATTACGGGAGTGGTCATGGCGATTTTTTCCCCGGTTTCGTTACCGCCGTCGATGAAGCGGAAGAGTTTCATGAAGGCGCCATCCATGTTCTCGGCTTTCGGATCGGAAGCGGGGAGGGAGACTTTGGCGAGGTGCAGGGTGTCGTAGAGGCGGACTTCGATCTTGTCGTCGGTTTCGAGGACGGTGTAGGGGGCAGTCTCGGTGGAGGCGCGCGAGGTGGAGATGAAAAAGCCTCCGGCGAGAAGGAGGACGAGGAGGGGAATGATCCAGAGCATGCGTTTCATGCGAAAGGAAACGGTTTGGATTGGTGGCCGGATGCGATGGGGTGTGCTTACCGACGATGACGGAGTTCGGAGCGGAGGCGTTCGACTTCGTCCATGAGGTCGAGGGTGAGGCGGAGGGCGGCGGTTTCGAGGGCGTAGGTTTCGCGGAGGTGTTCGATGCGGCGGAGGCGGTGGAGGCAGTCGTCATCATACAGCGCGGTACCGCTTTCGTCCAACGAGGCGGGTGAGAGGAGGCCCTGCTCGTGGTAATGAACGACGGTCTGTGAGGAGATGCCACAGGCGCTGGCGATGATGTCCAGGGTGTAGGCGGGGCCGTGCTCTGGTGAAGGGGAGTCGGGCGTGGTCATGGGGTGGGAGATTTGCGGGGTTGGAAGGAGGAGGTGTCGCGAAGTTTTTCCCAGAGGGCGCGTTCTTCGTCGGTGAGGATGGAGGGGGTTCGGAGGTCGAGGGTGACGAAGAAGTCACCGCGCTCGCCGGTTTTGCCTTTGGGGAGACCTCGACTGCGGACGCGGAGTTTTTGGCCGTTTTCGCTGCCTGGAGGGATGCGGAGTTTGATGGAGCCGTCGAGGGTGGGGACGATGACTTCGGTGCCGAGCACGGCTTCCCAGGGGGCGAGGGGAAGTTCGTGGTGGAGGTCGGTGTCGCGGGTGGTGAAGTCGGGGTGAGCGGCGTGGCGGACGCGGAGGAAGAGATCGCCTGGAGGGCCGCCGGCGATGCCGGGGCTGCCCTGGGCCGGGACGCGGATGCGGCGCCCGTCGGTGGCACCTGGGGGGATGCGGACTTGGAAGGACTGGGTTTCGCGTTGGCCGGTTTGGCGGTTGAGGGTTTGGAGGGAGATGGGGCGGGTGGTGCCGTGCATGGCTTCTTCGAGGGTGACAAGGATGTCGCCTTCGACATCGGAGCCACGGCGGGGGCGATTGCTTGGGCCGGGTGGGGGTTGGGCGTAGCCGTGATGGCTGGCACCGGTGAAGTATTGTTCGAAGAAGTCGCTGAAGCCGGTTCCAGTGAAGTGGAAGTCTTGGGATTCGGACTCCGGGCCGCCGGGTTGCCAGGATTGCGAAGGGTGAGGTTGGTCGGCGGCGGCGTCTTGCCAGCGGGCGCCGAGTTGGTCGTACTTGCGGCGTTTTTCGGGGTCGCCTAGGACTTCGTAGGCTTCGTTGATTTCTTTGAACTTGGCTTCGGCGGTGGATTTGTCGGCGGCGACGTCGGGGTGGTGTTTGCGGGCGAGTTTGCGGAAGGCCTTTTTGATTTCGTCCTCGGTCGCCTCCCGGGAAACGCCGAGGGTAGAGTAGTAGTCTTGGAATTCGACGGGCATGGGAGGCGACGGGGTCGGAGTTGGAAGAACGGCCGCTCGTGAGCGGAATGAGATTGGGGTAGCATGAGTGGCTTGGGGGTGGATAGCAAGCCTGTGAAAGGAGGCATGGAAGCGGGGAGGAGATATCGGGGGGAATTTGCTTGGGAAGCTTGTGTGAATGGAAGGGATGCGGTAAAAGAATGGCCGTTCTGCGGGACGGTTTCTTTTTCCTTCTGATTATGACCATCACACCTGAGTTGTACGAAAAGCTGGGCGCCTTTTACATGGGGCGTGAATACGATGTGACGACGAAGGCGATGGCGGAGAGTCTGGTGATGTATGACTCGAAGGATTTGGTGACGCACGGGGTGGTGCTGGGGATGACGGGGTCTGGCAAGACGGGGCTTTGTTTGGCCCTGCTGGAGGAGGCGGCGATGGATGGGGTGCCGGTGATTGCGATTGATCCGAAGGGTGACATTGGAAATTTGCTGCTGCAGTTTCCGAATCTGAGCGCGGAGGAGTTCAAGCCGTGGGTGAATGAGGATGATGCGCGGCGGAAGGAACGCACGGTGGATGAGCAGGCGGCGAAGGAGGCGGAGACGTGGACGAAGGGTTTGGCGGATTGGGGACAGAGCAAGGAGCGGATTCAGACGCTGCGTGAGAAGGTGGACATGGCGATCTACACGCCGGGTTCGAACGCGGGATTGCCAGTTTCGATTTTGAGTTCGCTGGATGCGCCGAGCGAGGCGGTGATGGAGGATCGGGAGATGCTGGCGGACCGGATCGAGAGTACGGTGTCGTCGATGCTGGGGTTGATGGGGGTGAATGCGGATCCGGTGCAGAGTAAGGAGCACATCTTACTTTCGAACATCGTGGCGCATTTTTGGGCGAAGGGGCAGAACTTGTCTTTGGAGGTGCTGGTGCACGCGATTCAACAGCCGCCGATTCGGAAGGTGGGGGTGGTGGATATTGATTCGTTTTTGCCGGAGGCGAAGCGGTCTGATTTGGCGATGAAGCTGAATAACTTGCTGGCGAGTCCGGGGTTTGGGGTGTGGCTGGAGGGGGAGCCTTTGGACATTCAGCGGATGTATTTCACGCCGGAAGGGAAGCCGAGGATTTCGATCTTTTGCATTTCGCATCTGAGTGACAGTGAGCGGATGTTTTTTGTGTCCTTGCTGATGAATCAGCTTTTGGGTTGGATGCGGCAGCAGAGCGGGACGACGAGTTTGCGGGCGCTGTTTTACATGGATGAGATTTTTGGTTATCTGCCGCCGACGGCGAATCCGCCATCGAAGAAGCCGATGATGATTTTGCTGAAGCAGGCGCGGGCGTTCGGGCTGGGTTTGTTGTTGGGGACGCAGAATCCGGTGGATCTGGATTACAAGGCGCTGTCGAACATTGGGACTTGGTTTTTGGGGCGGTTGCAGACGGAGCGGGACATGCAGCGGGTGCTGGATGGTTTGCAGGGGGCGGCGAGCAGCAGTGGGGTGGCTTTTGACCGGGGGATGCTGCAGAAGTTGCTGGCGTCGCTGGGGAACCGAGTTTTCCTGATGAACAATGTGCATGAGGATCATCCGGTGGTGTTTCAGGTGAGGTGGGTGATGAGTTATTTGAGCGGGCCGTTGTCGCGGAATCTGATCAAGAAGTTGATGGATCCGATTCGGCCGGCGAAGAAGGCGGTTGTGGAGGAAGGTGAAGGGGATGGCTTTGCGCCGCCGGGGGCGTCGAAGGGTGCGAGTTCAGGGGTGCGCAACACGATCAAACCAAAGTTGCCGGAGGGAGTGGAGGAGTATTTCCTGCGTGCTAGCGGGGGCGTGGGAGCGGAGCATCTCACTTATGTGCCGGCGATGCTGCGATCGGCGGAGGTGCTGTTTGAGGACACGAAGAAGGGGATTTCCGGGAAGCGGGTGGTGACGTTGGCGAATGAGATTGATGTGAAGGGTCAGCGGGTGAGTTGGGACAAGTTCATTGAGTTGCCGAGGGAGTTGGAGGTGGCGAAGTTTGAGGGGGCCTCGGAGGAGGGAGCGGCGTTTGCGGATTTGCCGGGTGCGGCGCTGAAGAGCGGGACGTATTCGAGCATTGAGAAGGACTTTGTGGATGAGCTTTACAACAAGGAGAGCATCGAGGTGTTTTTCAGTCCGTTGATCAAGAGCTACTCGAATCCCGGAGAGACGGAAGGGGACTTCAAGGCGCGGGTGGCGCATGCGGCGAGGGAGTTGCGCGACAAGGCGGTGGAAGAGTTAAAGGCGAAGTCGGCGAAGTCGGTGAAGGCATTGGAAGCGAAGGTGATCAAGGCGCTGGACAAGGTGGAGACGCAGAAGGCGCAGGCGAGCAGTGCGAAGATGTCGACGTTCATGAAGGTGGGGAGTTCGATCCTGGGAGCGCTGTTGGGAGGGAGGAAGAGCGGGCTGGCTTCGGTGGCGAGTTCGACAACGGTGACCGGGGTGTCGAAGGCGTGGAAGGAGAGCAAGGATGCGGACGCGGCGGAGGCGGAGTTGGAACGGCTCAAGGTGGAGATGGCGGAACTGGAAGCGCAGACGGAGGAGGCGGTGCAGAAGGTGAAGGATCAGTATGAGCCGGATCAACTGGTGCTGGAGAAGACGCGGATCACGCCACTGAAAAAGAACATTCAACCGCAAGCGACGGGGATATTGTGGCTGCCGCACGAGGAGGTGCGGGGTGAGTTGCGGCCAGCCTGGGAACGATTTGCTTGAGAGGGAGCCTGGTTGTGAATCGCCTTTTAAGAGTGAAGTCGGCAGTGCTGGTGCTGATGGTGGCGTTGAGTGGTTGTGCGACGAAGCCACTTCCAGACGGGCGGAGGTTTCACTCGGTGTTTGCGCATGAGGTGGTGGAGACGCAGACGGGGATTGCGAGTCTTTACTGGCAGGGGACGCGGACGGCGAGCGGGGAGCGATTCAATCCGAACGGGATGACGGCGGCGCATCGGAAATGGCCGTTTGGGACGAAGGTGCGGGTGACGAATCTCAATACGGGACGGCATGTGATCGTGCGGATCAATGACCGGGGGCCGTTCACGCGGGGGCGGATTATTGACCTGACCCCGCCGGCGGCGAAGGCGATCGGATTTGACCGGCGGATGGGGTTGGCGAGGGTGAAGATTGAGCGGTTGAAGTGAGGGTGGGGTTCAACCGGAGTGACCCGTCTACTCGGTGTTGTGGCCGATTTTTTGGTCGAGGAATTTGTGGAGTTTGTCCATGCCGAGTCCGGAGTCGGCGGAGATGGGGAGGATTTTGACGCGTTTGAAGCGGTCTTTGATGAGGGCGAGGTTTTCTTCGGAGCCGGGGAGGTCCATCTTATTGGCGAGGATGCACCAGGGGCGTTTGGCAAGTTCGTCGGAGTAGAGGGAGATCTCGGTGCGGAGGGTTTCGAGGTCGGTAATGGGGTCGCGGGCTTCGCTGCCGGCGGTATCGACGACGAACATGAGGAGTCGGCAGCGCATGATGTGGCGCAGGAACTGGTGACCGAGTCCGATGTTGGCGTGGGCGCCTTCGATGATGCCGGGGATGTCAGCGATGGTGGCGCGGCGGATGGGGTTGAACTCCATGACGCCGACCATGGGCTGCAAGGTGGTGAAGGGGTAGCTGGCGATTTTGGGGCGGGCAGCGCTAAGTTTGGACATCAGCGTGGATTTGCCTGCATTGGGGAAACCGACGAAGCCGGCGTCGGCGATGGAGCGGAGTTCGAAGTAGAAGTCGCCATCTTCGCCGGGGGTTCCGGGGGTGAATTCGCGGGGGGCTTGATGGGTGGCGGATTTGAAGTGGACGTTGCCTTTGCCGCCTTTGCCGCCCTGACAGAGGATGAATTGTTCACCGACTTTGGTGAGGTCGACGACGGGTTCAAGGACGACATCGATTTCGCCGGTTTCGGGGTCTTCTTCCTCGGTCCAGCGGCTGATGAGGGTGCCGGGTGGGACTTTGTAGACGACGTCTGAGGCGGACTTGCCGAAGCGCTGATTGCCACCGCCTGGGTCACCGTCGGCGGCGTGGAGTTTGGCGTTGAAGAAGAAGGTTTTGAGGCTGTCGGTACTGTTGTCGACGAGGAGGATGATGCTGCCGCCGCGTCCGCCGTCGCCGCCGTCGGGTCCGCCTTTGGGTTGGAATTTGCCGCGGTAGAAGTGGACGGAGCCGTCTCCGCCTTTACCGGCGTGGGCGTGAACTTTGATGTGGTCGACGAACATGGTGAATGGGCCCGTTTTTAGACAGGGTTAACGGGATTTTTTGGGATTAACAGGAAAAGGCAAGGGGTTAGGTCTTGGCTTTTTTGGTGGCGGCTTTGGGCTCGCGTGGGGGGAACTCCCAGGAGAGGAGGCGTTTTTCGCCTGGGGTGCAGACGAGGAACGATTTGAAGGGACGGCCCTTTTTGGAGATCATGCCTTCGATGAGGGCGGTTTTGCCGTCGGTGAAGAAGAGGCGGGCGTTTTCCTGGGAGATGGCTTTTTTGCAGAGCTCTTTGGGGAGGCGGGCGTTGCAGTCGCCTTTGGGAGAGGCGGCGAGTTTGCAGAGGTAGCTGTCTGTGGTGTCGTAGATCATTTGGCCTTTGCGTCCGGCTTTTTCGCAGACGGGGCAGGGGGCAATCGCGACGGCGTTATCCCAGTCGATGGCTTCGGGGTCGTTGCCGTCGGGGAAGAGGAAGGTGACTTTGTGGTCTTCGCCGATTTGGAGGGCGGCGTTGAAGTCTTTGCCTTTTTTGCTGCGGAAGCCTTCGAGGGGGCCGACGACACGTTTTTCAATGAGGGTGCGGATTTCGTCCTCGCTGAGGGTGCGTCCGGCGACGGTCTTGTAGACGCGGAGTTTGACGCCGGGGATTTTGCATTCGTAGAACTCTTCGGTTTGCTTGAAGGCGACCTCGCCGTGCGGTGGCATTTTGGCGAGGAACTCGGGGAAGACTTTGTCTTTGGCGGCCTTGGAATAGGCTTTGGTGCGCTCGACGATCTGGGTGGTGAGGCTGCGGATGTCCCGCATGAAGGTGGTGCGGTCGAGTTCGTTGTGCTCCATTTGGCGGAGTTTGTACTCCCATTGGCCGGTGAGCTCGGGGGAGCTGAGGGTGTCGATGCCGATGGTGCTGATCTGGTCGATGAGGGTCAAGCCTTTGGCGCTGACGTGGAAGTCGCGGCCATCACGCTCGATGTATTTGTCCATGATGAGGCCTTCGATGATGGCGGCGCGGGTGGCGGGGGTGCCGAGGCCGCGTTCGCTCATGGCTTCGGCAAGTTCTTCGTCTTCGACGAGTTTGCCGGCTTTTTCCATGGTGCCAAGGAGGGTGGCTTCGGTGAAGCGAGCGGGGGGCTTGGTCTGGAGTTCGTTGACGTCGAGACCGAGGGTGTCTGCGGTGTCGCCATCGCGGGCGGCGGTGAGGAGTTTGCCACCGGAGCCGGCGTCTTTGCCATCGGCGGCGGCAGCTTCTTCAGCGGCGGCCTTGCCATAAACGGCGAGCCAACCGGGGATGCGGAGGACTTTGCCGTCGGATTTGAAGGCGTCCTGGCCGACGCGGGTGATGCGGGCGGTGACTTCGAATTCGGCGGAGGGGAAGAAGACGGCGACGAAGCGGCGGAGGACCATGTCGAACAATTTTTGTTCGGCTTCGGGAAGTTCTTTGGGGGGGATGACGCCGGTGGGGATGATGGCAAAGTGGTCGCTGACCTTGGTGTTGTCGAAGACGCGCTTGTTGAGGCGAACCCAGCCGCTGTCGAGGGCGGTGGCGGCGTGGTTGCTGATTTCACCGGCGACGGCGTCGGATTTGCCGCCTTTGGAGGCGAAGGCTTTGAGGGTGTCCTTGACGGTGTCGAGGTAGTCGTCGGGGAGGTAGCGGGAGTCGGTCCGGGGATAGGTGAGGACCTTGAATTTTTCGTACAGGGCCTGAGCGATTTGCAGGGTGCGGCGGGCGGAGAAGCCGAAGCGGTTGCTGGCTTCGCGCTGGAGGGAAGTGAGGTCGTAAAGGAGCGGGGGCGCTTGTTTGGCGGGCTTGGTGGTTTGCTCGATCTTACCGGGTTTGCCCTTGCAGCGGTCGGCGATGGCCTGGGCTTCGGCTTGGGTCCAGAGGCGTTCGGCTTTGCGGTGTTCGTCGGTTTCGTCTTTTTTGAAGGACTCGTTGATCCAGCGGCCTTCGTAACGGCCGGCTTCGACTTCGAAGAGACCGATGACTTCGAAGTAAGTGCGGGACTCGAATTTTTGGATTTGGAGTTCGCGCTCGGCGAGGATGGCGAGGGTAGGGGTCTGGACGCGGCCGACGGGGGTGAGGCGGAAGCCGCCGTGGCGGGAGTTGAGGGCGGTGAAGGCGCGGGTGGCGTTGATGCCGACGAGCCAGTCGGATTCGGAGCGGCATTTGGCGGCGGCGGCGAGGGGCTGCATGTCGCGGTCGCTGCGGAGGCGCTGGTAGGCGTCGAGGATGGAGCCCTGGGTCATGGACTGCATCCAGAGGCGCTGGATGGGTTTGTCGATGCCGGCGGCTTCGACGATGTAACGAAAGATGAGTTCCCCTTCACGGCCGGCATCGCAGGCATTGATTAGGGAGGAAACGTCTTTGCGCTTCATCAGGCGCTTGAGGAGTTTGAAGCGTTCCTCGGTCTTTTCGATGGGTTTGAGGATAAAGTCGGGAGGGACGATGGGGAGGTGATTGAAGCCCCAGCCGATTTTTTTGCCATCGACTTCGGGCATGCCGAGTTCGAGGAGGTGGCCGATGGCGGAGGAGATGACGTGGGTATCGTTTTCGTACCAGTCTTTCTCCTTTTTGAAGGCAGTCATGCCGGGAGCACGAGCTAGGGCGCGGGCAAGATCAGCTGCCACACTGGGTTTTTCGGCGATGATAAGTGCCTTGGACATAGGGGGGTAGAGCTTGGGGCATAAAGGGGGCGGCGTCAATGGGAGCGTTTTCTTGAGGGAAAACGCCAAGGATGAGCGGATGGGGCATACTGGAACGGGTAAATCAACGATAAGCCCTGACCCCTTTGTTAGCGGTGATGCAAGTCTTAGCCACAATCAAAAAGAGTGTGCCAACTCCAAATTCGGTGACAGATGACTTCAATGCCCTCTGTCGAAGAAACAAAATGCACAAGGCTGGTATTTGGGGCTCGTTCTTTCATTATGAACCGACGAAGGTGGATCCAAAGTGGCTGCTTGGCGTTGGCTGCCTGTGGTAAGCAGTCGTTGAGCAGTCAGAAGGTGAAGGCGGGTCCGTTCTCTGTTCTGGTGCCTACGGAATGGATGGAAGGCACGCGTGTTCAAAAGGTGCCTGCGCAGCCGCTGTATACTCGTGAAGGGTGGGATGCATTCCAGCAAAATCCGATGCATGCCCTGAAACCGGGATACGCCTGCCGTCCGATGCATTGGAGTATTCAATTTCCGCGGCTAAGCCTGCCCAATGAGCCTTTTGATTTCGCGACTGCGGGCGATGATCCCACCGCTCCACAGATTTTGATTCATGAGGCTCAGGGTTGGGCCTCCGTCTCTAATGACGGCATCCATCGTTCAAGAGATGACGCATGGACTTCAAGCGGAATGAGTCAGGACTTGGCGAAGGCATGCGCTGAGTCGGAGCACTTCCCGAAAAATCCGGGATTTCATGATGGATCGCTGGATTTCTTGTGTTTGAAAAAGACAATTCGCTTCATAGGCGGCAGAGGCGTCCGGATGCTGGGTCAGATAATAGTTGAAGCCGATTTGATGTGCCGTGGTGGGCTCCATTACCTGTTTCTTGGCATGTCTGATGACCATTCTTGCCAAATCATTGCAACGTTTCCGGTCGATCTCGAGGGACTGCCTTCATCCGATTATTCAGTGGACAAGAAGCACCTGGGGTGGAGCCTTGAACCCTATGGAGCCTTCACTCGTCAAATGGATGCTTACAGCAAGGAAGCTGTGGCTTGGCTTCAAGCTCGGGAAGACTTGATCGTTCCCAGTTTGAAGTCTTTGGACAAAATGCTTCAGAGCTTAGTTGTGCGAACTTGGGGATGACGCTGTTCGACCTGCGAAGGGCTTTACTTTGGCGTTCCTTGCGCACCGGGCTCACTGCGCCCGGCTACAAGAATGTGACGGGCTACAAGAATGCGTTCGTCGGCGTCGGCGAAGAGACTACTTTTTGCTGGTTTTGACGAGGTGGGCGATGATTTGGTCGACGGTGATGCCTTCGGCATCGGCGTGGAAGGTGGGGACGAGGCGGTGGCGGAGGGCAGGGGCGGCTAGGGCTTCGATGTCGTCGGTGGTGACGTGGGTGCGGCCTTGGAGGAGGGCGCGGACTTTGCCGGCGAGGACGAGTTGCTGGCTGGCGCGGGGTCCGGCACCCCAGGAGAGCATTTCTTTGACGTAGGGGCTGGCGTCGGGTTCGGTGGGGCGGGAGGAGCGGACGAGATCGAGGACAAAATCGACGACGTGATCGGGGACGGGGACTTTGCGGACGAGGGCCTGGGCGGCTTGGAGGTCTTCGGCGGTGAGGACGGCCTCGACTTCCTGGGTTTCGCCACCGGTGGTGCGGGCGATGATTTCCCGTTCGTCATCGCGGGTGGGGTAATTGACTTTGATGAGGAAGAGGAAACGGTCTTTTTGGGCTTCGGGGAGAGGGTAGGTGCCTTCCTGTTCGATGGGGTTTTGGGTGGCGAGAACGAAGAAGGGTTTGGGGAGGGAAAAGGTTTCGCTGCCGACGGTGACGGATTTTTCCTGCATGGCCTCGAGCAAGGCGGCCTGGGTTTTGGGCGGGGTGCGGTTGATTTCGTCGGCGAGGATGATTTGGGAGAAGATGGGGCCGGGTTGGAAGGTCAATTTGCGGCGACCGGTTTCGGGGTCTTCCTGGATGATTTCGGTGCCGGTGATGTCGGCGGGCATGAGGTCCGGGGTGAACTGGATGCGGCGAAAGGAGAGGTGGAGGGCGTCTGCGAGGGTTTTGACGAGGAGGGTTTTGGCGAGGCCGGGAACCCCTTCGAGGAGGCTGTGGCCGCCGGCGGCGATGGCGATGAAGAGCTGCTCAATGACGTCGTCCTGTCCAACGATTCGACGGCCTAAGGCGGCTTTCAGTTTGTGGTATCCTTCGACGAATGCGGTGGCGGCGGCTGTGTCAGACATAGGGAATTCGGGGCGTGATGAAGAGAAGAGAACGTGAGGAGCGGGCGACTCTGGCGGAAATCGGAGGGGAAGCGAGTGTTTTTAGGTCGGGGAAGACAGAGGCAGAGAGGGAAGGGCAGTGGTGAGTTTGGGGAGGTGTTTTTTTGTTTGTTAAAAAGTTGGCACACTTGCTGCTGGGTCAAGCATGTGCTGATCCAACTCATCAGCTTTTCAACCATGCTAGCATCATCTAATACCCATTGGCGAGTCATGGCAGGCGGAATCTCCGCAGCCATCGCTCTTTTCGTTTCTCCAGTCACAGCTCAGGAGACGGCGCCTGCTGCGGCACCGGCAGCTGAGGCTCCCGCAGCGGCGCCTGAGGCGGCTCCGGCGGAACCTGCTGCCGCCACTTTGGAGCAGCGCATTTTTGACTTGGAAAAGTATGTGACCAACGGTCAGGCGGGCAAAGATGGTGATGTGACGTGGAAATCCAACATCGCTGGCCCTGGTCCTGGCCACAATGCCTGGCAAATGGTCAGCACCGCCCTGGTGTTGTTCATGACGCTTCCTGGCTTGGCTCTCTTCTACGGTGGCTTGGTTCGTAGTAAGAACATTCTCTCGGTTTTTGCGCAGTGCTTTGGCATCGCGGGCTTGGTGACCATCCTCTGGTGGGCCTGTGGTTACAGCCTGTCCTTTGGCGCTGGCAATGCGTTCATCGGCGACATGACCTACAAGTTCCTCGACGGCGTTTCCCCTTACGCTTCGGGTGCGGGCTACTGGTGGATCAGTGATGCCATGTGGAGCATGTTCCAACTGACCTTCGCCATCATCACGCCTGCTCTGATCATTGGTGCAATCGCGGAACGCATGAAGTTCATCGCCGTGATGCTCTTCGTGGCGATCTGGATGTTCGCTGTGTATTTCCCCTTCGCTCACATGGTTTGGGCAACGACCGGCTTGATGTGCGGTCCTCTCAATCCTGATGCAGCGATCAAAGCGATCGACTTCGCAGGTGGCACCGTGGTTCACATGACCTCAGGCTGGAGCGCCCTGGTGCTTTGCTTGATTCTTGGGCCTCGCAAAGGTTTCGGCAAAGAGCCAATGGCTCCTCACAGCATGGTGCTCTGCGCCATCGGCACAGGCATGCTCTGGGTCGGCTGGTATGGTTTCAACGCAGGATCCGCTCTGGGTGCTGACGGCATTGCTGCCAACGCATTCATGACCACCACGCTGGCAGCCGCCACCGCTGGTTTTGTTTGGGCGCTGCTTGAGTGGGTGCTTCGTGGCACGCCTTCGGTGCTCGGTTTCTGCTCCGGCATTGTGGCCGGTCTGGTGGTGATCACCCCCGGCGCTGGCTTCGTGACCGCTTCTTCGGCTGTCATCATCGGTGTTCTCGCTGGTATCATCCCCTTCCTGGCTGTGGCTTACTTGAAGAAGATGCTCGGCTATGATGACGCTCTGGACACCTTTGGTGTGCATGGTGTTGGTGGAACGCTGGGTGCGATCCTGACCGGGGTCTTCGCTGATGAGAAGGCAAATTCGATCGTGGCAGGCCTCAAGGAAGGCCTTTTGATGAACCAACTCAAGGCCGTCGCATTGACGATCGTCTGGAGCGTGGTTGCCACCGCAGTTATCGCGTTCATCGTCAAGATGGTGGTTGGCCTGCGTGTTTCAACTGAAGTTGAGCAAACGGGTTTGGATCAGCCTGAGCACGGCGAGTCCGGCTACGAAATGCACTAATCGGTTTGGCGATCTTGCTGAATTGATCTGATTTGGGCCGGGATGCGAAAGCGTCCCGGCCTTTTTCGTTTTGGGGAACGAGTGGTGACGTAGCGTTGCGCGATTTCCGGTGGAGGGTTGTGCGACTTCCATGCGACTGAGGTCGCTGCGCTTGCCGGATTCAATTGACCCTTTTCTCGAGAGCCGGTCGAGATCACCCGAGCCGTTGGCGGTCGACGATTTGATGGGTCTGGCGGTTTTTGAGGATGCTGTCCGGGGGGAGGACGCCGGTGAAATTGGACAGGGGATAGATGAGGCTGCGGCGGCCGATGAGGGTGCCGGGGTTGAGGACGGAATTGCAGCCGATTTCGGCGCGATCGCCGATGACGGCGCCGAATTTGCGGAGTCCGGTCGGGGTGGAGCCGTCGTCGTGGTGGATGGTGACGTTTTTGCGGTCGAGGCGGACGTTGGAGAGGATAACGCCGCCGCCGAGGTGCGCGCCGAGTCCGAGGATGGAATCGCCGACGTAGTTGAAGTGCGGGACTTCACAGTCGTCAAAGAGGATGCAGTTTTTGAATTCGCAGGAGTTGCCGAGGGTGCAGCCTTCGCCGACGATGACGTTTTCCCGGAGGTAAGCGCCGGAGCGAATGACGGTGTGCCGGCCGATCCAGGCGGGGCCTTTGATGACGGCGCCGGGTTCGATGATGACGCCTTCATCAATGAAGACATGTTCGCCGAGGTAGACGCCGGGGGGGAGTTCGGTGCGGATTTCGCGTTTGAGGCGGAATTCGAGGTAGGACTCGATGCGAGTGAGGGCGGTCCAGACGGGCTCGTCTTCAGGGAAGAGCAGAGCGTGCTGGGTGGCGGTGAGGTCCAGGTAGTCGCGGGAGCGGAAGTCCATGCGTGAGGGGGTGGATTACACGGTGAGGACTTCTTTTTCCTTGGAGGCGATGTGCTGGTCGATGTCGGCGACGCTTTTGTCGGTGAGGGTTTGGACTTCTTTTTCGAGGCGATGGAGGTCGTCTTCGGTGATGAAGCTTTCTTTTTGGCCTTTTTTGAGGGTTTCGATGGCATCCCGGCGAGCGGAGCGGACGCGGACTTTGGCTTCCTCGCCCATTTGGCGGACGAGTTTGACCATTTGCTCACGGCGCTCCTGGGAGAGGGCGGGGATGGGGAGGCGGATGACTTTGCCTTCGATGGAGCCGTTGAGGCCGAGGCGGGACTCGCGGATGGCGCGGTCGATGTCGCGGAGGGTTGAGGAGTCGAAGGGCTCGATGCGGATGAGGCGTGAGTCGGGGGTGGTGATCATGGCCAGCTGCTTGAGCTTCATGTTGGAGCCATAGCTGGTGACATGAACGTCGAGGCCTTCGACGAGGGCCGGGGAGGCTTTGCCGGTGCGAACGGCGGCGAATTCGTGGATGGCGTATTCGACGGCCTTGGACATGGCCTCTTCGGTTTCCATCATGGTGAGTTCGGGGTCCATGGGTGCGGAGTGTTTTTGGGTCGGGGATTCTAGGGGTCAGTTGACGTAGGTGCCGACGTGTTCGCCGGTGAGGGCGCGGCGGATCATGTCGGGTTCCACCATGCTGAAGACGCAGATGGGCATGTTGTTTTCCATGCAAAGGGAGAAGGCGGCGGCGTCCATGACTTTGAGCTGGCGGACGAGGCAGTCGTGGAAGCTGATGCGGTCGTAGCGTTTGGCGTCCGGGTTTTTGTTGGGGTCGCTGTCGTAAATGCCATCGACTTTGGTGGCTTTGAAGACGCATTGGGCATCGATTTCACTGGCGCGGAGGGCGGCGGTGGTATCGGTGGAGAAGAAGGGGTTGCCGGTGCCGGCGGCGAAGATGACGACGCGGCCGAGTTCGAGGTGGCGCATGGCTTTGCGGCGGATGAAGGGCTCGGCGACGTTGTCCATTTTGATGGCGCTTTGGACGCGGGTGGGGACGTCGAGGGCTTCGAGCATGCTTTGAACGGCGAGGGCGTTCATGACGGTGGCGAGCATGCCCATGTAGTCGGCGGTGGCGCGTTCCATGCCGCGGTTGCTGGCGCTGACGCCGCGCCAGAAGTTGCCACCACCGACGACGACGGCGATTTCGAGGCCTGCCTGGTGCGCTTGTTTGATTTGTGTGGCGATGTCTTCGACAATCGGAGGAGAGATGTTGTCGGTGCTGCCAGGCTCCCGAAGGGCCTCGCCACTCAATTTTAACAACACACGACGGAACGGTTTTCGGTCAGATGAATCACCCATGAAACGCTTTGATTGGTTTCATCAAACATGATGGGGCGGGGTCTTGCAAAGGTTTTATCTCAGGATGCGTAAGGCGATGTCCATGAATCATCCAGGCCAGGGCTGTGGAAGTGAGTTTCCAGGGTATCAGATGGGGAGCCGGAGCTGGGGGTGGGAGGGGTCGGTGAGGGTGGAGACGCCGATGCCGAGGAGGCGGAGCGGGCTGGTGACGAGGCGGTGGCGGGCGAGGAGGTAGCAGGAGAGGCGGTAGATTTCGGAGGCGGTGACGACGGGTTCTTCGAGGCGGATTTGGCGGGTGAGGGTGGTGAAGTCGGTGTAGCGGACTTTGACCTGGACGGTGAGGGCGCCGAGGCCGTGGCGTTCGAGAGTCAGGGCGATGTCGTCTGACATTTCGCGGAGGGCGGCGCGGAGGGTGGGGCGGTGGTCGGTGTCCTGGGCGAAGGTGTTTTCGGAGCTGATGCTTTTGCGGTCCTCGCTGAGGTCGAGGGGGCGGTCATCGAGGCCGAAGGCGCGTTGTTTGAGGCGTTCGGCGAAGGAGCCGACGAGGGGGGAGAGGTCGATTTGGGTGTCCTGGATGTCGGCGATGGTGGTGAGGCCGCGTTCTTCGAGGAGGGAGGCGGTGACGGGGCCGACGCCGTGGATGGAGCGGACGGGGAGGGGGCGGAGGAAGGTGATGCGGTCGCGATTGCGGATGAGGGTGAGGCCGTCGGGCTTTTGGAAGTCGCTGCCGAGTTTGGCGAGGAATTTGTTGGAGGCGAGGCCGATGCTGGCGGTGAGGCCGCGTTGACTTTGGATTTGGTCTTTGATTTGGCGGGCGAGGGGGATGGCGGATTCGAGGAGGCTGTCCTGGTCTTGGGCGGGGTCTTGGGCCAACACGGAGGTGAAGTCGAGGTAGGCTTCGTCGACGGAGATTTGCTCGATGGTGGGGGTGAAGGCGCGAAGGATCTGCATGACTTCGGCGGATTCGGCGCGGTAGGCGTCCATGCGGGGGCGGACGAAGATGCCGTGGGGGCAGAGTTTGCCGGCGGTGCGGGAGGGCATGGCGGAGCGGACCTGGAACTTTCGGGCCTCGTAGCTGGCAGCGCAGACGACGCCGCGCTGGTCAGGCGGGGAACCGACGATGACGGGTTTGCCACGGTATTCGGGATGATCCCGCTGTTCGACGGACGCGAAGAAGGCGTCCATGTCGACGTGGAAGATGATGCGATTGACCAGGGTTGTCAGTTGTCTTTGATTTCGGGAAGTTTGACGGTGCCGGGAGGCATTTCAGGGGAAGGCATGCGGACGAGGAGCCAGGTTTGGGTTTGCTGGGTGCCGAAGTGGACGAAGAGACTGGCGACATCGTTTTCGAAGTTCGAGAGACCTGTTTCGTAGACGGTGTTGTCCACTTGGCCAATGTGCCAGGCGACACGTTGGGATTTGAAGTCGAGCTGACCGGTGATGGGTTGCTCGTCTCCAGTCATGACGTTTTTGTAGGCACCGGCGACGATGCCTGCCTTGTCGATAGAGAGTTGGAAGAACATGGTGGCGTCGCCTTGTTCCTGTTGGGTGAGAGCCCAAACGCCAACCGGGAGCCAGTCGCCCTGGGGTTGGGCGAGGGTGGTTTCGGGGGTCTCGGAGATCGGTTCGGCAGTGTCGGGAGGGGGCGTGGGGACGGGGATGTCTTCAAGAACGGGGTTGGCCAGGGCGATTGTTTGCTCACGGTAGGTGGTGGCGTTGCCTGCGGACTGGCCGTTGATGTAGATGGTATCCCCTTCGTAAATGACGGTTGTGCCGGGGTCATAGACAATGGGTTGGGGAGCGATGGCTTGGCCGAAGAAGTAGCCCACGGAGGACCACAAGACGGGCCGCCACCACCACCAAGGGGAGTGGGCATAGACGATCGGGCGAGGGTGCCACCAGCAGCTGCCCCACCAATGAACATTGAAGAAGGAGTTGTGGTAGTGAAAGGGGGCGGTGCGATACCAAATCTCGTTGCAGCGGTGTCCTCGGTAGCCCCAGACATCCCGGTGCCATGTGCGGTAAGCGGGTGTTCCCCAGCTGTTATGCCAGCCGGGCTGGTTCCAATGGCTGTTGACGCTGGCCCACTGCTGGTTGCGATTGATTTGGAAATTGTTGACGACCGTTTGGTTGTTCGAGTTCCATTGATTGGAGATGTTGGTGAATTGGTTATCGTTGTTCTGCCAATTATCGGGCCAATCCGGGCGCTGAGGGCGAGCTGGACGCCCTGGAGGATCCGGAATGGTGGGGCGATTGCTGATCCCGGGGAAACGATTGCCGGGGAGGGTGGTGGGGCGATCGGTGATGGGGGGGAGTCTGCCGGGGAGGGTGGTGGGACGATCGGTTATGGTGGGGAGTTTGCCGGGGAGGGTGGTGGGGCGGTTGGTTATGGGTGGGAGTTTGCCGGGTAGGGTGGTGGGGCGGTTGGTTATGGGAGGGAGTTTTCCGGGCAGGGTGGTGGGGCGATCGGAGGGTTTGAATACCAGGTCATTGCCGCCGCCGGGGCGTTTGTCGGGGAATGAGGGGCGAGTCGTTGGGAGGGCTGGCTTGGTCTGAGGGATTGAGGGCCTGCTGGGTTTTGCTTCGGGAATCGAGGGTCGGGTTTGCGGGCGATAGCCCATGTCCGGGCGCGAAGGGGAGGGTTTGGAAGCGGTGGGGGGCTTGATTGAAGCTGGGGGTTTGGAGGGTTTGCTTCCGGTCGAGGGTTTGCTGTAGCTGGGTTTACTTGGTGCAGGTTTTGTTGTTGGGCGGTAGCTTGGGGCGGGTTTGCTGTGGCTGGGCTTGCTTGCAGAGGGTTTGGGTGCTGGTCTGGAGGCGGGCTTCGAGGGGGCTTTGGAGGGAGATCTGGAGGGGGCAGGACGGGAGTTGCCGCCACCTCCGACGCCTCGTGCGAAGGAGTGAGAGGGAGTGCCGAGAACGATCGCCAGGCCGCAGAAAAGAGAGAAGAGGACAAAGGTTGATTTCATTTGTCTGAAGCTTTTGGGGTTTCGTCGGCGATGCGGGTGATTGAGATGCGATCACGGTTGGGGAGGACCTC
>JAIYDW010000095.1 GCA_027487315.1 Verrucomicrobiaceae bacterium
AACCGTGCCATCCCACCAATCACAGTCGTCCCAGGTCATCCGAGGAAACGGAGGTAGGTCAAGGTTGTCTGTGTCACTACTCATGTGTCGTGGAATGGGAATTTGTTTCTGGCGAACGTAAAGCGCATGCACCCCTACCAGCGAGAGCGCACGTCGATCACAGGGTAAGTGTTGTAATCACGGGGAATCATCTAAACAGAGCGGCTGGTAGGGGTTGTCATGTCGCGTCTTGTTGGGCTTCTTCTTCTACCACTTCTCCTCACGGATTGGAATACCCGAGGAATTAAAAAAAACGAGCGCATGGTAGTTGCCATCGAAGCCGAAATGGGTTGTCGAGTGCGCCCTCCCGAAATCAGTCATGAGCTGCATTCTCTCGGAATCCGTAAATGAAATCGGTTGAATGAGCTCTTGTAGCTCCTTAAGCGATTTGATCTCTTCATGCGAGCCCGATCCCGAAATCCATTTATCCTTGGATGCACCCTCTAGCGAATCGACCTCGCTGCGCATAGAAGCAAACATCTCCTCAGCGCCATTCGAGCTACTTTCGGGCAATGGGTATGTTTGCGTGCATCCGAAAAGCAATAATGCCCATATAAATTGGAATGGCTTTTTCATATTTTGCCCAACGTAGAGCGCATGCACCACTACCAGCGGCGGCGCACGTCGATCACGGGGTTGGTGTTGTAATTACGGAAAATCATAGAAACAAGGCGGCTGGTAGTGGTTGCATGACGCGGCTTGTTGGCTTTGTCTTCATTCTGGTTGGTCGCCGTGAAAATGTTCCCAAGCAGCGCCTTCAAGCTCTCCACCTGTCAGCAGTGTTCCGTCTTCGGCACGCAGCTCATAGTCGCTCTGGACCCCACCGATAGACGCCGCGCCATCAAGTCCGAGAAGTAGTGTGTAGAATGCGTCTGTCAGTGATCCATCCAAAACAATTCTTAATGCCTTCGCTTGCCCGTCGGACAGTCCCATTGCTGCAATCTGTGTTGCGACCGCCGCGCCGGATTCAGGATTGAAGTATGTCGAGAGCATGTCCTTCTTCTGGCGGGCGACACAGGCTGCGAATTCGTGCGGAGTCATTTTATTCTTAGCCAACGTTAGAGCTCATCCACGGCGGGATGGTAGCCTGAGTTCATTTTGACGGCTTATCGCCGTTGGATGTAGCGACTTGTTCTGCTTTGGTTATGGCTGCCAAAATCGATGCGACCGCCTTTTTGGCTTCATCAACCGAAGAAAAATGGAGAAGAAAGCGTTGATTGCTTGGTAGGAACTTACCCTCGCCTTGCGGGGAATACTCAATGCCAGGTGCCACCGTGTATATCTCAACATCTGAAGAGGTAAGACCTTCCTTCTCCGTAGACGCAATCCTTACTGCTAAAATCTTGTCGGTCTTCAGGTAAAATTCATTGGTGCGTTCCTCGGTATTAATTGTGAAGTGTAAGAATCCAACGGGAGCGTCCGGAATGAGCTTGTCGGTTCTTTCGGCGGCGCATCCAATGGCAACCGTTCCGGCGAATATAATTAGTTGGGCGATTTTCATTTTCTTGTTTATTTTGCAGAACAGTGTAATTAGTACGATTCAATATCGCCAAAGGCGATATCTTCGCACCTTTAACTCATCCCAGAATGCGGATCAAAGCCCATAAAGTCAAGGCCTGAGCATGTTTCATGGCAAACATTAATAATCAGTAAATTTTGATTATTTGGAGATTCGTATGATCTGATATTCGGAACTCCGAGTCTTCACACATATCAAATCACTCAATTTTGATTGATTATTTGTTTGGCTGAACCACTCAAAAAACACTTGCCAATCCAATGATGTTTTGAACAGTGCTCACATGAGCAATCATCCTGCTTCTCCATCCTGGCGCATGGACCTCAAAATGGCCCGCAACGTGCCTGACTCCCGCCGCACCGGCTTCGAAATCCTCCTCTCCTGGTTTGAGGACTGGCGCATCTCCCAAAAATTGGAACCTGGACGTGAGGCCGCCCGTGCATTTTGGATTCACCAAGTCAAAACCAAGCCCCGCCAGGACTGGCAGTTGGACCAGTGGAAAGAGGCCATCGGTTGGTACCTGGAATGGCTTCGCCATGCCCAGGCTGGCGGCATCGAGGCCCTCTCCCTTGAGCAACGCGTTTACAACGCAGTGGATCGAGCGGGAGGCCGCCGCGGCTTGGCGCTCCGCACCCGGGAGACCTACGGCCGCTGGGCCGTCCGTTACGCCCGCTCACTCGGCGATGCTCGCTCCATGCTCCAACAAGAGCACGCCAGGAACTTCCTGGGCCATCTGGTAACCGTCGAAAAACAAAGCTTTAGCACTCAGAAACAGGCGCTCAACGCACTCGCTTTCTTCTTCAAAGAGGTCTGTGGGCAGGAGGAGGTGGACCTCCAGGTGCAGTTGCGCAAAACAACACCCAGGGTGCCGGTGATTGTGAATTTTCAGGAAATCCTCGCCATTCTGAAACGACTCGAAGAGCCCTACCGCCTCATGGCGGAAGTCCAATACGGCGGCGGACTGCGACTCAAGGAACTGGCGCAGCTGCGAGTCAAAGACGTCGACCTGGAACGCCGACAAATCACCATCCGCCAAGGCAAAGGCGACCTCGACCGGGTGACCGTTCTGCCAGAGCAACTGGTCGAAAAACTTCGCTCCCACATCAGCGCTGCACGCACCTTGTTTGAGGCTGACCGCGCCGCCACCTTGCCCGGCGTCGCACTGCCGGGCGCCCTCGCCAGAAAGTTCTCCGCTGCTGGAACCCGTTGGGAATGGTTTTGGATCTTCCCCGCTCCAGATCTCTCAGCTGATCCTGAATCCGGCACCGTCAGGCGCCATCACATCCATCCCGGCTGCTACGGCAACGCGCTTCGTCGTGCCGTCCAATCGGCGAATATCCCCAAAAGGGTCACTTCCCACGCCTTCCGCCACGCTTTCGCCACCCATCTGCTCGAATCTGGAAAAGACATCCGCACCATCCAGGAACTGCTCGGCCACGCCGATGTCAAAACGACCGAAATCTACACCCACGTCGCCAAAGGAGTCGGTGCCACCGGAGTCCAAAGCCCCTACGACCTCATGCAAAAGCAGAGGTTATCCTAACACCCTGCGCCGCATCCTCAAAAACACCCCCGCCACCACCAGCGTCCCCGCAAACCACCACGGCCACCACATCAGCGCCTGCGCAAACACCCGCACATCATCCTGACCCAGTCCCGTTCGCTGCGTGATGAAATGCGTCTGCCACGCAAACAGCAGCGTCATCACCCCATACGCCAAATTCAGCGTCAACCCGCGAAAACTCAACGCCGTCGCCCGCCGCTCCGAATCGATCACCTGATTCATGTAGTGCGACAGAAAAAAATGCAGGAAACGGATGCTCATCACCAGCGGCAAAATCAACATCACCCCGCCCCACCCCGGCACCGCCATCGCCGCCCCCACCAACCCCAACAGCACCACCACCGCCAACCACCCAAAGTTAAACCGCGCCCCATGCCGGCTCGCCAACCGCTCCATGATCCCCGCCGTCACCAGCCCCAGCAAAGACATCACCACCCCGATCACCCCATACCACCGTTCCTCAATCTGCACCAGCCGATAGTAGTTCGAAGCCACCGTCAAAAACAACCGCACCACACTGTCAAACACCACCCCCGTCACAATCAGCCCCAGAACCGCCTGACTCCCCCAAATCCAGCGCCCCGTCTCAAAAATGCGCACCGCAGCCCTCTTCGCCTGCACCTGCCATCCCTCCACCCGCGCCTTCACCCCATCCCCTGGCTCCACCATCTGCCTCACCACTCCCACACACGCCAGCGCCGTCAGCAAATTCAACACCAACGGAATCTTCATCGTCACCGCCTTCGTCACCTCCCCCATCCCGAACATCGACAACCCCCGGCTCACCACCTCATGATCATACAGCATCGACCCGCTGATCGATGAAATCATAAACCCGATCGCCGACCACCGGCTCAATTTCGCCATCACCTTCGGCCACTGCATCGCCCGCTCCGCCTCCGGAAACGAATCATACGCCAGCGCCTCATCCGCCCCACTCGCAGCCGCCTCCGCCAACCCGCTCAAAATCCGGTTCAGCACAAACAACGCCAGCACCACATCATGGTTGCCCACTGGCATCAA
Organism: Verrucomicrobiaceae bacterium; assembly: GCA_027487315.1. GTDB lineage: Bacteria > Verrucomicrobiota > Verrucomicrobiia > Verrucomicrobiales > Verrucomicrobiaceae > JAGRPD01. The sequence continues at coordinate 4,146 of JAIYDW010000095.1, forward strand.
ACACAGCGTCAGCATCTCCGCCACCATCAGCCACGACGCAAACACCACCAGCTTCCGCCTCCCCAGCGTATCCGCCAGCGCCCCGGACGGCACCTCAGCCACCACAATCGTGATCGCCCAAATCACGTTCAACCCCGCAAACTCCCCAATCGTCAGCCCCAAATCCAAAAACAAGATCGTGAAGATCGGATAGTAAAACCGGCAATTAAACAGCAACCGAAACCAGATGAACCACCCCGCGTTTTTCCCCAAACGCTCCTCCCGCTCGCTCACAGCGCCACCCCCTCATACCCCTGCCGCCTGGCGCACAACCGATACAAATGCGTCATCACATCATTCGCCGCCACCACCCCGGACCTCGGCAACTGATCAAAATCCCCAATCAACACCGGCCAATCCGCCGTGTCCTCCGGCACGCGTCCATGCGATCCCTTCACCAAAGTCGCATCCAACGGTATCACGTCCATCAGCATCCGAAAACCCAGCATCTTGCGCGCCAGTTTCCCTGCCACTTTCAACTTCGGAAACCGCAGCTTCGGATCCAAAAACAACTCCACCGGATCATACCCGCACTTCCGGTGAATATCCACGCAGCGCGCATAGTCCGGCGCCCGCGCATCATCCATCCAAAAGTAATACGTGAACCAACTCCTCCCATCTGCCACCGCTACCAAATCCCCCGCCCGCTCGTGGTCCAACCCCGCATAATACTTCTCCGTCTTCGCCAGCACCTTCTCCACCCCAGGCGTCGCCTCCAACACCGCCCGCACCTCCGGAATCATCGCCGGATCCTCCACATACACATGCGCCAGTTGATGATCCGCAATCGCAAACGCCTTCGACCCTCCCAAATCAATTTGATCCCTCCCCAACTCATCCTTGATCGAGATCCAACCCTTCTCCCGAAACACCCGATTCAAATGCACCGGCCGATCCACATCCGTGATCCCATACTCCGACAGCAGCACCACCCGAATGTTCCGGTGCTCGTAAAACCGGATCAAATCCCCCACCACCGTGTCGATCTGATTCAAATCCGGCCGGATCCGATCCCAATCCAACCCCACCCGCTGTAGGTTGTAGTCCAAATGCGGCAAGTACACCAGGGACAAACTCGGCCAATGCTTCTCCTCCACCCACTTCGCCGCCTCCGCAATCCACACGCTCGACTTGATGTCTGATCCCGGTCCCCAGAAGTTCCGAAACGGAAACGCCCCCAGGTCCTTCTTGATCTTCTCCCGCATCCCCATCGGCTGCGTGTGCACATCGAACACCTTCCGCCCATCCGCCGGATACAGCGGCCGCGGCGTCACCGCATAATCCGCGCTCGAATACATGTTGAACCACCAGAACAACTTCGCGCACGTGAACCCCGGATCCTCCCGCCTCAGCATCTCCCAAAGCTTCTCCCCCTTCACCAGCTGATTCGGCTGCTTCCAAAACCGATGCTCCGCATACTCCCGGTCATACCACCCATTCGCCACCGCCCCATGATCACGCGGCAGCTTCCCCGTCAAATAAGTCGACTGCGCCGTGCACGTCACCGCAGGCAGCACCGGCTCGATCCGAGCAAACTGACTCCTCTCTAAAAACTCCCGAATCCGCGGCGTCGCCCCCCCAATCAAACGTGAGGTCAACCCCACGACATTCAATACCGCCGTGCGTTCCATCGCCTAAAATCTCCTCCTTAGTTCGCCAAAAAAGCCGTCCCCACAATCACATACACCGCCTTGCACGCCACATGCGCAATTTGGTCGAACGCAAAGTTCGTCCTCCCATTGCACTTCGCCACGTCCAACCCCCAGTGCAACACCAACTCCACCACCCCCAACACCACAGACCCCGAAATCAACCACACCGACCCCGCATGAACCAAACAGTGCGCCGCCATGCAAAACACCCACATCTCCGGTGGCCGTGTTGGATCCTTCAACCGCATCAAAACCCGCCGATTCTTCCCGATCGCCAAAAACTCTCCCTGCAATGGAAAATCCGCCACCGAATGCCCAATCACCAACGCAAAAAACAACTGCGCGGCCACAGTCCAGTCGGGGCAAGGGAAATCCAGCATGGTTTAAGAACAAGTTCCAAGCTCCCACCCGCACCTCAGGCACGCAAGCAGAAAGAAAGACCGATCAACGCAACCCGCCTCAATCCTCAAGCCGCGTAAAACGCAGCAACCTTCTCATTCACCGCCCGCAAACGATGCGCCAACGTCTTGCCGATCCCAATCAGCAACCACGCCGCTGACCTCGGATAAGCATTGATGTAAGACTCCAAACTCTTCGCATCAATCTTCCAAATCTGGGAAAACTCCACCGCCGTCACCGTCGCACTCGCCTTCGCAGGATCCAGCAGATTCAATTCCCCAATCGTCTCCCCCGTCTGAATCGTCCCCAACAACACCTTGTGCCCAGCCCGCGTCGAGGTCGCATGCAGCTTGCCCGAAATCACAAAATAAAGCCCATTCTGACCCATCCCCTCCTCAATGATCGGATGATCCGGATTCGCCGGCAAAAACTCGCCGTAACCGCTCAAAATGTCGCGATCATCATCGCCCAGGGGTTCAAGAATGCCCAATGCCGGGAGTTTCGGGGTGGAGAATGAATCGCTCATGATAGGAAACCCCAATTTTCACCCCCACCCCCCTCACCGTCAAGACCGAAGAATAGTCAATCCCGCAACGCCACCGCCGGATCCACCCTCGCCGCCACCCACGCCGGAATCAACGCCGCCAAAACACACAAACCCAAGGCCATCCCGCAAATCGACACCAAATCCGCCGCCACCATCTGCGACGGGATCGACGACAAAAAGTAAATGTCCTGCGGAAAAAAGTCCTTCCCCGTCAGCTCCGCAATCCACGCCCGCGCATCATTCCGCCACGCCAACACCACTGCCCCCAACGCCACTCCCAACCCAATCCCCATCACCGCCACCACCAGCGCCTGCGTCAAAAAGATCCCCACCACCTGCCCCCGCCGTGACCCCAAAGCCGTCAAAATCCCGATCTCACGCCGCTTCTGCACCGTCACCGTGATCGTCGTGTTCATCACGCAACTCGCCGCCACCAGCACAATGAACAGCAGCAAAAAATACAAAAGCGACTGCTGATTCTCCACACTCTGCAGCTGATACGCCGATCCATCCACCCACGTCCCCGGATACCAATCCGGCGGCAACTGCTCCGAACGCTCCAACGCCTGTGCCACCAGCGGCGCCGCCTCCGCATCCGCCAATTCCAGGTTGATCGCCGACACCCGATCCTCCAACCCAAACAACTCCTGCGCCAGATGCAACGGCACATACCCCCGCTCCCCCGCCGTATCGCCCCGCAACAACCCCACTACCGTCAAATCCGACCCGATCACATACGCCTCCTCATACGCCGCATCCTTCACCGCTTCATCCGTCTCTCCCTCCAACGCCTCCAGCGAGTTCACCATGTGCTGAATGTTCCGCGACGAATTCACCGTCACCACGTCCCCCACCTTCACCCCCAGTTTCTTCGCCATCTTGTCCGTCAGCAGGATGTTGTCCTCCTCCAAATTGAACTCGCCATCCACCAAGTGCTTCTTCAGCCGCTCCATCAACCCCGCCGCCGCATCCGACCGAAACCCCATCACCTCCATCGGCTCCAACTCCCCGCCCGCATCCAAAACCACAATCCCCTGCGCCACCGGCGTCGCCGAAGTCACCCCACTCTGCTTCTCCGCCCAAGCCAGCACCGCACGCCAGTCGCTCGCCTCCTGCCCCTCGAACGGCGCATCCTGACTCAACGTCACGTGCGGCTCAAACCCCAGCATCAACTGCCGAAACTCCACCTGCCACCCCTTGAAAATCGACATCACCACCACCATCACCGCCACCCCCAGCATCACGCCACAAATTGAAATCAACGTGATGACCGACACAAACGAACGCCTCGGCCGCAGGTAACGCAAACCTAGAAACAAAGAGGCATTCGGCGGCATAAAACAATTCATTCATCCCGCCCGGCCTTCACCCGGCGGCGCACGTCAAAACGCGCCGCGTATTCAACCGCCGCTTCCCCGACCGCGCAACTCAATCGTGCGCCACCCGCCGCCGGCGCCGCATCACCGCCCCCAGCGCCGCCACTCCAATCATCAACACCGACCCCGGCTCCGGCACCGGAAGCATCTGCGTGCTCAGCACCTGATTCGCCACATTCCCGCCCAGCACAGCCCCATCCAAATTGTCCGACATGAAGTGAATCCCTCCATAAATCCGGCTCATCCCCGCCTCCCTGGCTGCATCCGAAAAACTCCCATACGTCCTCGTGTAGTTTGCAGGCAGCATGACCGACTCCGAATCCGTCGTGAAGGTGATGCTGTCCGATCCAAAGAAAGATCCCAAAACCGTCGCCCCCGCCATACTAAACGCACTGTGACCGCTCGTATACGCCCCAAACGACGGCGTTGGAATCAGCGGGCTCCAGGACGAATCCTGCATCGTCAAAGCATTGCCATCCAAGTTCGCGGTGTTGATCGCATACATCGGCCGCCACGTGTCATAATGCACCTTCGCCTCCCACGTCGCAATCCCCGTATCCGCCTGCGTAATCCCCAGCAACCCAAACAACCGCGCGTTCTGTTCAATCGATAGCCCGCGCTCTGCAGATACCGTCGCTGCAATCCGGTTCCAATGCCCCGGCGGCGACGCCGTCCCTGGCCCATCCACCCAAAAATACGCAATGTTCGTCTGATCCGTCGTCCGGATCGAACTGTTCGTCCCTCCCAAGTCCTTCACCAAGTTAAAATCCGCCGTATACGCACTGCTCCGGATCCAGTTCGTGTAATTCGACACCGCAAACCCATCCGGCCCCGCCGGTCTGAACTGACTCCCGCTCGACATCGAAAACGGCGTCAAATTGCCCCACTGAGGCATCAAAAACGAGCCCGCTGCTGCTCCCCAACCTCCTGTCTGACTCCCCGGTTGCCACCTTCCAGGCGTCCCCAACGGTTGCGGTTGATACGTCGAGGTCAAATTCCACCCGTCATTCGCCCGACCAGTAATCATCGCCTGCGCCGCAGCCAACCCCACTTCCAATCCCCGCTGCTTCGCCACACTCTCCGGAATCGCATTCATCTGGGTCGAAAACAACGAATCAAAACTCGAATTGTAACCGTTCGATGGCCCATACAAATCCGTGTAAACAGCCTTCATCACCGCATGCGCCGCCGCGGCAGCCGCCGCCGAAAGATCAATCCCCACCCCTGGCGTCACCGGGTCAAAATACCCCAAATACGGGCTGTAACTCCGATTCACCGAATTCACCGCATCAAACACCGCCCCACCCATCATCCCCATCGTCCGCGAATTCTCCGGCGGCGTCGCCCCGCTTCCCTCATTCTTGAAGCTATTCCGCATCATCGCGTTCCACTCCAATACCACGTCACCTTTCGCAAGCCCCACACTAATCCAAAGGATCGCCGAACAGGCTATCAGCCGCTTGGAAATTGAATTGACTCTCATTATTACAAATTTCATACATACAAACTATTTTGTCAAGATCCATCCTCTCTAAAAACACCCCGAACCACGCCTCGTCTCTCCATTACCCCACGCCCAACGGTTGACCCCCCGCCCCTCCCGCGCCAACATCCCCCATGACCGCAGCACCCCCTCAACCACCCTCCCTCCATGGCGACATGACCATGACCGAGGTTCTCAAGACCTGCCCCGGTGCCCAACGCGCCCTCTTCGCCGCCTACCACATCGGCGGCTGCCAAAGCTGCGGCTTCAACCCCACCGAAACCCTCGCCCAAGTCTGCGCTCGGAACGAAAACCTCCCTGTCGATCAAGTCATCCAACTCCTCCAGGACAGCCACCAGTCCGACGCCGCCCTCCAAATCACCCCTGTCCAGCTCGACACCCTCCGCGGCACCCACCCCCAACTGCAGATCCTCGACGTCCGCACCCGCGAAGAACACGAAGCCGTCGCCATCCCCGGTTCCACCCTCCTCACCCAGGATCTCATCGCCACTATCTTCTCCTCCTGGGACAAAACCGCCCCACTCGTGCTCTACGACCACACCGGCACCCGCGTCCTCGACGCCGTCGCCTACTTCATCGGCCACGGTTTCGCCGAAGCCAAAGCCCTCACCGGCGGCATCGACGCCTACAGCCAGGAAGTGGATCCATCCCTACCCCGCTACCGTATAGAACTCGAAGCCTAACACCCCATGGACGAACTCACCCTCCAGGCCACCCTCGCCAACCCCGAAAACCTCGGTGAAATGACCGATGCCGACGCCGTCGGCACCGTCGGCAGTCCCGATTGCGGCGACATGCTCCGGATGTGGCTCAAGTACAAAGAGGTCGATGGCCGCAAAGTCATCGACAAAGCCTCCTTCCAATCCTTCGGCTGCCAAACCGCCATCGCCGTCGCCAGCATGGCCACCCGTCTCATCCAGGGCAAAACCCGCGAAGAAGCCCTCCAACTGAGCGCCCAGGAACTCTCCGCACCCCTCGGCCCCCTCCCACCCATCAAGATCCACTGCGGCCAAATGGTCGAAGGTGCCCTCAAAGCCGCCCTCGACGCCGAATCTGCTTCCCCCACCCCCGCACCCATCACCCCAACCCAAAACACCGCCCCCACCCTCTCCGACAGCCTGCCCTCAGCGCACGCCCCCGGCAAAGTCAAAATCGTCTTCACCTCCTAACAACGCCTCTCCACTAACCCAACAACTGATTACCGATCACTGATTCCTGATCCCCCCTTCCCCTAAATGAGCGCCTCCCTTGAACTCAAACGCGACGTCGAAGCAGTCCAAATCCCCAGTGGGGACCAGGTCCACCTGCCCATCGGAACCAAAGTCATCATCACCCAATCCCTCGGCGGCACCTACACCGTCGCCACCGACTTCGGCCTCGCCCGCATCTCGGAAAAAGACGCCGACGCCCTCGGCATCGACCCCGAAGCCTCCAAAAAAGAAGAAGCCGGCAGCTCCTCCAACGTCCCCGAAGACGCCAACGACATCGAACAAGCCGTCTGGTCCCAACTCCGCCACGTCTACGACCCCGAAATCCCCGTCAACATCGTCGACCTCGGCCTCGTCTACGATTGCCGCGTCGTCGATACCGAATCCGGCAGCCGCAAAGCCGAAGTCAAAATGACCCTCACCGCCCCCGGTTGCGGCATGGGCCCCACCATCGCCGCCGACGCCCAAAGCCGCATCCTCACCATCGAAGACATCGACGACGCCTCCGTCGACGTCGTCTGGGATCCACCCTGGAACCAAGACATGATCAGCATCGAAGGCAAAATGAAGCTCGGCATGCTCTAACCCAAGGTGGTGCAACCATCTTGGTTGCACCCTAGTCTTCTCGCACTCACCTACCACCGATAAGTCAGCGAAACCCGAAACATCCGCGGCTCAATCGGATGAAAGTGCTGGTCCTCACGCGGCGCACTCTCCCCGCGCAACTGGGACTCATAAAAATACACAATGTCATTGTCGTTCCGGTCAAACAGATTCAGGCAATCCACCGCAACCTCCCAGTTCTTCCTCCGGTAACCAATCCGCGCATTCACCTGGAACGCCTCGCGTGACTCCACACTGCCATCTTCAATCAGAGGCCTCGGCCCAAAGAACCGTCCCCGCAACGACCCAAAGAACCCATCGCCTTTCCCCAGAGTGATCCCCGTGTTCAACGTGTAAGGTACACTCCCCGGAATGAACCGCCCCTCCGGCGTGTCCAGCAGCTCCGCGTAAGTCGCCGTCGCCTCCACATCCACCATCGCCCAATCCGTCGGCCTCCAGTAACTCGAAAGCTCCACCCCATACTTCTGCGATGCCGGCCCCGGCTCGCTCGTCCCGGCATCCCCCACATACACCAGCTCCGAATCACTCTTCAAATACCACGCACTCAGCGTGTTCACCACCTTCGGAATCGACTCGTTCCGAATCCCAAACTCCGCCCCATACGTCCGCACCAGCGGATCCGCCGCCGTCACCCGATCCCCCGTCACCGGATCGCGCGAGATCGTCATCCCCCGCGCATCATTGCTGTGAAATCCTAAGCCCCCATTCAAGTAAAACTCCGTCTCCGCCCAAGGCCCCAGAACCACCCCCAACTTTGGATTCACAATCCCATCCACCGAAGATCCCGAATTCACCGCCAAATCACTCGTCACCTGCGTGCTAAACAAGTCCCCACGCACCCCTGGCGTCACCCTCAACCAATCATTGAACTTCCACTCCAACTCCGCAAACAGCGCATAGTTCCCCTGATAAATATCATCTTCCCGAATCGTCTGAAACCGCCGCCTCGCCTGCGTCAAATGCAGCCCAATCCCGTCGATCCACTCGTGGTAAGTCTGAAACCCCACGTTCATCCGCTGCTCTTGCCCGCCCGCCTCAAACTTCCACTCCCGCCCCGCATTCCCCCCCATGAACCAGCGCCCATCCTTCTGCTCAAACTGATCCCCCCGCACCGGATCATTCAAAAAGTAAGTGAAGTTCGAAAACAAATCCAAATCATAATACCCCGCATACACATCCGCATACGTTCGCACATCCCCCTCCATCCGCTCCCACGCAGCCGATAAAGAATACCGCTGCGACTCCCCTCCATTGGTCGGATCCACAAACCCAAACCGTCCCAACTGCCCCCGCTGCACCGCCCGCTGCGGGATCTGATCCGTCGATGTCCAATCCGCCGCTGTCCCCATCGCCGTCACCCGCACCGTATCCGTCCCATCCGTCCAGTGATACTTCAAAAACCCGTTAAACCGCTCACTCCCCTGCGCCAACTCCCACGGCCCGTCATAAAACGAATACTCCAACGCAAACGTCAGCGTCCCCGGCCCCGCCTGAATCGAATCCGCCAGCACCCCCCGGTAAAAATTGAACTCCCCCCAGGTAAACAAGGCCATCCCTTGCTCCAACTCATCCACCAACCGAAACCGCGCCCCCCCGTTCGAACTCAAATCCCCCAAAAACGCAAAGTAATTCCCCTTCCAGTAATCCAACTGCTCCACCATCTCCGGAATGATGAAATTCAAATCCGCATACCCCTGCCCATGCGCATGATTCCGAAAATTCACCGGCATCCCATCCACCCACATCGCAAAATCCGTCCCGTGATCCAGGTTCGATCCCCGCACAAAATACTGGTTCGCCTTCCCGTCCCCCGCATGCTGCGTGATGATCACCCCAGGGATCGTCTCCAACAACTCCCCCCTCCGCGAAAGCGGCCGCTGCATCAGCTCCTCTCGGCTCGCCTGCCCTTTCGACGCCGATGGCGCGATCCCGATCAAACTCTCCGCCTTCCCCTCCACCACCACCGTCGGCAACTCCGCCTCTTGACCCAGCAACACCGCTCCTGACCCGAGAAGGCCACAAACCACAAAAACAGATCGGGAAAACAAACGCATCGCGCAATTCCAAACGCTGTCCCTATCGAATGTCTAACGAAAAAGGATAAATTAACGCAATCAATTGGCATCAAGCCGAACCCGATTCGAGGTTGAAATTCCACCCATCCCCGTTTACCGCACGTATTCCAAGCTCAACCCTCATTCTACAACATCATGGCCCACACCCTACCCGAACTCCCTTACGCCCACAACGCTCTCGAACCCCATATCGACCAGCAGACCATGGAAATCCACCATGGCCGCCACCACAACGCCTACGTCACCAACCTGAACGCCGCCCTCGCTGGCAAAGCTGACCTCGAAGCCCACTCCATCGAAGACCTCTGCAAAAACATCAACAGCATCCCCGAAGACATCCGCGCCGCCGTCCGCAACAACGGTGGCGGACACTACAACCACAGCCTCTTCTGGACCGTCATGGCCCCCAACGCTGGTGGCGCACCCACCGGTGCCCTCGCTGAGGCTATCACCGCCGCCTTCGGCTCCTTCGACGCCTTCAAAGAAGCCTTCGCCAAAGCCGGCGCCACCCGCTTCGGCTCCGGCTGGGCCTGGCTTGTCGCCAAAGACGGCAAAGTCGCCGTCACCTCCACCCCCAATCAGGACAACCCCCTCATGGACGGCTCCGGCACCCCCCTCCTCGGCTGTGACGTCTGGGAGCATGCCTACTACCTCAAGTATCAAAACAAGCGCCCCGACTACATCGCCGCTTGGTGGAACACCGTGAACTGGGACGCCGTCGCCGCCCGCTTCGCCGCCGCTGCTTGAGCCACCTGACGCTCCGGCGTTTCTGACCGCATTCCAAAGCGCGGAGCGGGTTCCACTCTCGAACCCCTCCGCGCTTTCTCTTTCTCCTTTCCCCACGCCTTCATCATGGTCCTCCAACGCCACCGCTGCGGACTCATCTACACCCAGGCCTTCGCCGACTACCTCGACGCCCGCCAACGCCTCGAAGGGGATGACCATCCCGACGACGTCCTCTCCCTCGACTACATCCGCTGCGCCACCGGCCCCCAGGCCGGCACCTCCTGGTGCCAACTCACCTGGATCCCCTCCGTCTCCATCCCACTCACCGATCGCTTCCAATTCGGTTCCACCCTGCTTCACATCCACAAGCAAACCCGCAACGGCCTCAAAACCCGCGGCCTCGACTACGACCCCGAAAAAGACTCCCTCCGCATCCTCTCCTAGCGAACAGTTCATTTTTCTATTCCAGTCCGACTCATTTTTCGATAAAAGGGAATCCCACGGATCTCCAACCTCGCCCTGGGACCCTCCAAATGCTCCGCAAGGCTCTCCTTCTACTCTTCGCCTCCGCGATCTCCGCCTTCTCTCAGGGCACCGGCCTCACTGGGCAATACTACGACACCGCCTCCTTCGGCACCCTGAGAACCAACCGTACGGATGCCTCCATCAGTTTTGACTTCGCCTCAGCCATTCCCTCCGGCACCGCCATCACCAGTGCAGACACCTTCTCCATCGCCTGGAGCGGACAGGTCGAACCCGAGTTCTCGGGTCTCTACACGTTCTATGTAACAGCCGATGATGGAGCTCGACTCTGGGTGAATGATCAGATGATCGCCTGCCGGACGTTCGCCGCCGCAGGGCCGGAGATGCGAGGTCAGGTCAATTTGACCGCCGGAAAACGCGTCAACATCCGCCTGGAATACATCGAACAAACAGGCTCCGCCTCCGTGAAACTCGAATGGTCCAGCGCCTCCCGGGCGCGCGAGGTGATCCCTACCTCTCGCCTGTTCCCAGCTCGCGTGGACAAAGCAGGTGGTTCCCTGTTACGGGAGCACTGGAGCGGGATCAGCGGAGCCTTGATCTCCTCGCTCACAGCAAACACGAATTACCCAAACAAACCCGGTGGCCGCGAGTTCATCACCTCGTTCGAGTGCTTGGCACAGGATTGGGCGGATTCATTTGGGACGCGAGTCACAGGCTTCATTGTGCCCCCAGTGACGGGCGACTACACCTTCGCCGTGAGTGGCGATGACGTCGTGGAACTGTATCTCAGCACGGATGCAACCAGCACAAACAAATCTCTCGCTGCAAGCGTGGCCTCCGCCACCGCGTTCCGCGCCTGGGGCACATCCTCAACGGCTCGCAACCTCATCCAGGGCCAGCGTTACTACGTGGAACTGCTCCACAAAGAGAGCACCGGCACAGATCACTGGTCCGTCGGCTGGAGGAAACCGGGCGATTCGAATTTCAGCGTCGTTCCCGGCTCCGCGCTGGTCCAGCCGGGCCTCGGAACAGCGCAACCCACGGAGACAAATCTGCTCAACACCATGGCACAGGATCACCCTCGCCTCTTTGCCACAGCGGAACGCTTCGCGAAGCTGAAAGCGGCCTACCTGAGCCCGACGCCCTCGCAGGCGAAGACTTGGGCGCAAAATGCGATCAACTCGGCCAATGGCCTTCTCACAACGCCGCCGGTGGTTTATGCGCCGGATGTGCGCAGCGTCATTTTGGGCGACTCGCGTAAAGTGGTGGACCGCATGTACAAACTCGGCCTCGCCTGGCAACTCACCGGCGATCCGCAATACGCTGAACGTGCCTGGACGGAACTAAGCACTGTTGCGGACAACACGCTCTTCCCCAACTGGAACCCCAGCCACTTCCTCGACACCGCCGAAATGACCCACGGCTGCGCCATCGGTTACGATTGGTTTTACCACTACTGGGATGCCACACGCCGCACCACCATTCGAAACGCCATCCTCAACAAAGGACTCACACCCGGACTCTCGCAGTTTACCAACAATGTCGGTTGGTCCCGCAGCGATGGCAACAACTGGAACCAAGTCTGCACCGGCGGCCTAAGTATGGGCGCCCTCGTGGTGGGCACCGAATCCGAGACGCTGGTGGAAAACATCCTCAACCGCTCCATCAACTCCACCCGCCCCTGCTGGAGACGTTTCACAACGGACAACGGCGCTTGGTACGAAGGCCCGGGCTACTGGGGCTACACCACCGAGTATGGCATGCGCATGCTTGCTGGTCTGGAGTGGGTGCTTGGCAGTGACTTCGGCATCAGCAACACCCAGCACGTCTCCGAGGCTGGCTATGGTCCCATCAACTCGCTTGGCACCTCCAACATCATTTTCAACTACGCTGATGCAGGCGCCGGCGGAGGCACTCGCGGGCCGCAGTTTCAGTGGATGGCTCGTCGCTACGGCATCGCCGCCTATGATGGCTGGGAGAACTCGGGCAGCGGCAGTGCTCTAAGCGCCTTGTGGTGGAATGATCATGCAGGCATCACCGTCGCCAACAATGACTCAGCCGCAGACATGGCCTTTCATGGCGATGCCGGAACCGCTTTCCAACCGCAGGAAATGGTCACCATGCGTGGCAAATGGGCCGACAGCCGTGCCACCTTCGTCGGCACCAAAGGCGGTCAAATGGGTGCCGACCATGGCAATCTCGACGCAGGCACTTTTGTGCTCGACGCGCTAGGTAGGCGATGGTTTCACGATCTTGGCGGCGACAACTACGCACTGACCAACTACTTCAACGACACACCCAATGCCTCCGGTGTCGATCGCTGGGACTACTACCGCATGCGGCCCGAAGGTCAAAACACCCTCGCCATCAATCCCGATGGCACCGCCGGCATGGTGCTGAATGCCGTCGCACCCCTCACAGCATATCAAAGCGAGCTAGGCGGCAGCGGATCCTTCTCAATTCATGATCTCACTCCGGTTTACACGGGCATGAGCAAAGTCTGGCGCGGCGTGCGGCTCATGGGCGCTCGTGATGAAGTGCTCGTTCAAGACGAAATCCAGGCGGCTACCGGCAAGACGGTGTGGTGGTTCGCGCATTACACGCATCCAACCACCAGCGTCGTCGTTGCTCCCGATGGCACCAGCGCCACGCTCACCCAGGGCGCAGAGCGTCTATGGTGCAAGATTCTCAGCAGCGGCGGCCAGTTTCAAATCATGGATGCCGTGCCGTTACCCGGTTCGGCGAATCCGGTGACGACACCCGCGCAAAACGCCAACACCGGCCACAAGAAGCTCGCCATCAATCTCACGAACGTCACAAACACCACGCTCGCCGTGTGGTTCGTGCCCCTGCAAACCGGCGAACCCATCCCCACAACGCTACCCACCGTCACCGCACTCAACACCTGGAACATCTCCGCTTCAAACGACGCCCCTGTGGCCATCAGGAGCGTCGCCACCAGCAACGGCGAAAATTCGGTAGACATCGATCTGCGCAACTACATCACCGACGACTCCACCCCCTCCTCACAGATGCGCTTCAGCTTGAGCGATCCGGTGAACGGCACCATCATCCTGCTCGCCGATGGCTTCACCGCCCGCTTCACACCCAATCCCGGCTACACCGGCGTGCCCAGCTTCTCCTTCACCGCCACCGATACAGGTGCGGATCCTCGCATGATCCTGGCCTATGATTTTGATCCGCCAGATCCAACGGTTTCGACCGAACAACCCGATGTCTCAGGCAATGGTCGCAACGGCACACTTGACGCCATCGGCACCGGCACCTTCACACTGCAGAGCGATGTGCCTTCCGCGCTGGGACGCGATGGGCGTAGCCTCGATCTGGCGGAGAACGGGGGCGCCAATGCCGCACGTCTCAGCCGCGTCATCACCACCACCGAAATCGATTGGGACACGAGTGACTGGACTTTCACGGGTTGGTTCAAACGCCGGGACAGTGGCAATGAGGACATGATCTGGCATTTGAACAATGGCGACGGCTTCGGCACCGGCGAAGAGCTTTACCTGATGGCCCGGGGCACCTCCACTCTCACACTGCATCACTATCCCGGGCCAGATGTGAACATCGAAAGCACCGCAGCGACTCCAGGTGTGTGGCATCACTTCGCCGTGGTGCGCAGCGGCAGCACGATGAGCCTGTATCTGAATGGAGCACTCGTCGGCAGTGATAATACCTTCACGCTCGCCACAGCTCAGGTGCCTCCTCTGATCTTCGGGGGTCACACCGATGTGTCGGCGACTTTTGCACCCCGCTGGTTCGACGGAAAACTTGACGAACTCGCCGTCTTCAACACCGCTCTCGCTCCGGCTGAAATCACCACTTTGTTCAATGGCATGACCGCACGGCACTTCGGCGGTCTCGGCACCACGGCCACGATTTCACTCTCCGCTGCTCCCGTGAACTACGTGTGGACCAGCACCCCGAGCGGCAACTGGTCCATCGGCACGAACTGGCAGGCCGGCAGTTCACCAATAAGCTCTCGCGGAGCCTCCGTGCAGTTCTTCACCGGCCAAACGCTGGCTGCCGGCACCACGACTGCCACCAATGACATCGCCGGAATGCTCCAGATGAACAATCTCACGCTCGCAGGCTCCAGCACCGCAGCGACCACGACCAACATCGGCGGCGGCACCTTCCAACTACTCAACAACGGCACCACACTACCCACAGTGAACCTCACCGGCACAGGCACGACACTGCTCTACAACATCAACACGCCGGTCTTGCTCGGTGCCGACACCTCCTTCAATGCGACCAATAGCGGCACCTTCATCTTCAATGGCGACCTCTCCGGCTCCGGCGGTCTCATTCGCAATGGCACCTCAAGCAAACTCATCCTCGCTGGCACCAACAGCTACACTGGCGACACCACAATCAATGCGGGCACCCTTCAAATCGGCAACGATTTAGCCACCGGCACCTTGGGCAGCGGCGACGTCATCAATAACGGCTCGCTGCGCTTCGACCGCACCGGCACGCTTTCGGTTCCCAATGCCATCACCGGCACCGGCAGCGTGCAGATCGACTGCCCGATCAATGCCGGCACCGTCGTTTTCAGCGGCACCAACACCTTCGACGGCGGCGTGAATGTCAGTGGCGGCACTTTGCGAATCACCAACAGCACCGCTCTCGGCGATGGTACGAAAACCGTTACGCTCACCAACGGCACCGTAGGCGCTCCCCACCTCAACCTCGATGGCAGCAGCGATCCCATCGAACTGCCCGCCACCATAAGCTACAACACAAGTAGCGCCAGCGGCGCCATCATTAACGAAGCGGGTGATAACACGATCCTCGGTCCGATCAATCTCACCGGCGGCGGAGGCGACACGAAGATTCTAGTCAACGCTGGCACACTCAACCTGGCAGGGAGCCTCGCCCCAATTGCCGCCGGCAGGAATCTTCTCCTCGACGGCGTTGCCAGTGGTCAAGTCACGGGGCAAATCAATAATGGCAGCGGTGCCATCGGGCTTTCTGGCGTGAATAAACAAGGCACAGGAACCTGGACAGTGGCAGGCAACAACACGCATGGCGGTTCCACCACCGTCACCGCAGGCACGCTCGTGCTCGGTCACCCAAACGCTCTCGGTAGCAGCGGTTTGCAACTCGGTAGCACCACCGGTGCCACCAGCATTACCGCGGGAGCCACCTTGGACCTCAACGGACAGCAAGGCATCAATGAGGCCATCACCGTTCGCGGCACCGGCGTTGGCAGCAACGGTGCATTGGTCAACAATAGCCCAAATCCCGCCAGAATCGACAACGGTGTCCAAAGCATCTCCACCACCTCAGGCGGAGTCCACAGCACCGTGCCAGAGGTCATCATCAGCGGTAACGCCACCGCCGTGGCCAGTTTGGGTCTGAGCGTTGCCAGCTTCACGATCAGTGGTGGGACCACGATCTATTCCACCGCACCCACCGTGACCATCACCGGTGGCGGTGGCAGTGGCGCCACAGCAACCGCCGTTTTGACCAGTGGGATCGTCACCTCCATCACCCTCACCAACGCAGGCGCCGGATACACATCGTCACCGACCATCGCCTTCTCAGGTGGCACCGTCACCACCGCAGGCACCAATCCCACCGGCACCGGCAACGCCACCAACTTCGTTGTCGTTGGCATCCAAGTCACGAATCCCGGCAGCGGCTACACCAGCGCCCCGGGCGTCACATTCAGTAGCGGCACCGGAACCACGGCAACGGCAAACATGTCGGCGGCAATCCTCGCTACAAACAGCAGCATCGGCGGCTCAGGTGATCTCGATTTGTATCCAGCAGTCAGCGGTGCCGTCACCCTCACCAAAGTCGGCAATGGCACACTCACGCTCCATGGCGCGAACACGCACGGCGCCACCACCATCAACGCTGGCCGTCTCGCACTCGCAGGCAGTCTCACAAGCAACCTCACCACCAACGCCGCGATCTTCGCCCCTCAAGGCACCCCCAGCACGACCGCCAATTTGACCCAGACCTCAGCCGCCACCTTTCAAATCCGTCTCAACGGCAGCACAGTGGGCAGTGGCTATGATCAGCTCACTGCAGGCGGAAACGTCACCCTCGCTGGCACCCTCGACCTCGTCTGTGGCCCGAACCTCACTCCCGGCACCGTTTTCACCATCTTAAACAAAACCAGCACCGGAGCCATCTCCGGCACTTTCCTTGGCAGACCCCAAGGCAGCGTCTGGCAGGAAGACGGATACACCTGGATTCTCAGCTATACCGGCGGCACCGGCAACGATGTCACCGTCACTCTCGCTACACCCGTGGAAGCCTGGCGATTCCAGGTCTTCGGCACCATCACCAATACCGGACTCAATGCCGACACCTCAGATAAAGATGCCGATGGAACCAGCAACCTGCTCGAATACGCGATGGCCACGGACCCCAACATCGCCGACTCCATCCCCTTCAATGTCGAAGAAAGCGACGGCTCTCTCTCCCTCATCTACACCAAGAACAGTTCCGCCACCGACATCACCTTCACCGTCGAATGGAGCGAAAACCTCATCACTTGGAGCACCTCAGCCGTCACCCAAGCCCTCGTCCCAGACTCCGACAACGGCATCACCCAGCAAATCAAAGCCTCCGTACCCTATGGCACCCAACTCTCACGACGCTTTTTGCGACTGAAAGTCACACGGCCGTAACCCTCGCCCCAAAATCGGCCCATATCCCTCAGTCGCGGGCGCCGCTTTCCTTTTGACCACCCCGCCTCCCACGCTACTCTGCCCTTCCCATGTCTCTCGATTCTGCCCTCCAAAATGCCGTCACCGCCGGAACCCTCCTCTCCGACGCCCACAACAACATCCAAGCTCTTTTAGCCTCCAGTCAAAATCCAATCTACCGCGCCAGCATCGAGGAACTCGTCCAATGCGGCCATTTTGAAGAACTCAACGACCGATTCTTCCAACGCCTCAAATTCGGCACCGGCGGCCTCCGTGGACGCACCATCGGCAAAGTCGTCACCACCGCCGAAAAAGGCGCCGCTTCTGCTGATCAACGCCCCGATCAGCCCTGCGTCGGCACCAATGCCATGAACTTCTACAATCTGGGCCGCGCCACCCGCGGTCTCGTGGCCTACATCCGCAACTGGCGCACCAACGCCGGCATCGAGGGCCGCCCTTCCATCGTCTTCGCTCACGACACTCGCCATTTCTCCTCCGAATTCGCCCACTTCTGCGCCAAAATCGCCACCGATCTCGGGGTGGATGTCTACCTCTTCGATGGCTTCCGCCCCACCCCGGAAATGTCCTTCGCCGTCCGCCGCCTCCACGCCGACGCAGGCGTCATGATCACCGCCTCCCACAATCCCGCTCACGACAACGGCTACAAAGTCAACTTCAATGACGGTGCCGGCATCGTCGAACCCCACGCTTCAGGCATCATCGCCGAAGTCAATGCCATCGCCGGTGAGTCCTATGACGCCCTTCCTGATTCCGAAAGGGGCAAAGTCACTACTCTTGGCGACGAAATGGACCAGTCGTTCCTTGGCCAAGTCCAAAACATCATGCTCCGTCCGGAGCTTCTCAATGACGATGCTGCCAAGAAACTAAAGATCGTATTCACCGCTCTTCACGGTGCCGGCAGCGTCTTTGTGCCCACCATCCTCAAACGCCTCGGTTTCAATTTCCTCACCGTCCCTGAGCAAGACATCCCCGATGGCCGTTTCCCCACCGTCAAATCACCCAACCCAGAAAACGCCCCCGCCCTCCAAATGGCCGTCGATCTCGCCAACAAAGAAGGCGCAGACATTGTCATTGGCACCGACCCTGACTGCGACCGCATGGGCGTCGGCGTCCGCAATGCCGCTGGTGAAATGGTCCTCCTCACTGGCAACCAAACCGGTGCCCTCATCGCCTGGTATCGCATCAAAACCATGTTCGATCTCGGCATCCTCAACGACTCCAACCACAGTCGCGCCGTCCTCCTGAAAACCTTCGTCACCAGCCCCATGCAGGACGCCATCGCCGTCAAATACGGCATCAGAGTCGTCAACACTTTGACCGGCTTCAAATGGATCAGCTCCAAACTCGCCGATTACGAAGCCGCCCTCCCCGATGACATCCGCGCCCGCTACCGCGACCTCACTCCTGTCGAATCCCGCAACGCTCGTCTCGAGCATAGCACCTTCATGGTGCTCGGCGATGAAGAAAGCTACGGCTACATGGGCGACGATTTCTCTCGCGACAAAGACGGCAACGGCGCTGTCGTGATGTTCGCTGAACTCGCCGCCTACGCCGCCAGCCGAGGCCTCACCGTCCCTGGACTGCTAGATGAAATCTACGCTGAAGTTGGTTACTTCCTCGAGGTCAACCAAAGCAAAGTCTTCGAAGGCGCTCAGGGTGCCGCTCAAATCGCCGCCCTCGCCAACAGCTACGCCGCCAATCCTCCCACCGAAGTCGATGGCAGCCCCGTCACAGGCGTCCGCAACTTTGCCTCCGATGTCATCCACGACGAAGAAGGAGTCCAAGTCCCCAAAGAAAAAATGCTCTTCATCGACCTCGCCGACGGCCGCAGCTTCGCTGTCCGCCCCTCGGGAACCGAACCCAAAATCAAATACTACCTCTTCGGTCGCCAAGTCCCAGCCGACGGCCAACCCATGTCCCCGGACGCCCTCGCATCCGCCAAGACCCACGTCATCAACGCCCTCGGCACTCTCTGGTCCTGGATCGAAAAAGACATCGACGCCCGTCTCGCATAGTCACCTCTTCCGAGGCTGCGTAATGAACGCCCCTTCAAGGTAAATCGGCTCCAAAGCCCGACCTTGAGGGGCTTCAAAGTCAACGCTACTCCCCAGCATCGCCAAACGCTTCGCATCTGGCACCATCGCCTCCACCCCAGGCACCGGCGAACTGGCGTCACAGGTGACCCATCGCCCCAACCCCGTTTCCGCCATCGCTTGCGGCAACGCCTCCGGTGCAAGCAAAGCAATACCCTCCATCAACACCCCACCCCTCACCTGCGCCACATAAAACCTCCCACGCCGCGCGTCGCCCACCACCCCAAAAGTCTCCTCTTCCACACACCCCAGCAGCGAAGAAATCCCCACCACCCCCACCCGCCTGGATAACGCCACCCCCTGCGCCGCCGCAATCGCAATCCGCACTCCCGTATACGACCCCGGGCCCGTCCCCACCACAATCCCCCGCAGCCTGCCACCCGCCACCTTCAGCGCCTCATCCAGCGGTCCAAACACCTGCGCATTATGCGACCGCTTCGCCTCAAAAGAAGCTTCATAGAGCAACTCACTCCCGGCGACCACCGCCACACTCCCCTGCACAGTGGAAAGCTCTAGCGCCAACACCACATCCTTCATCGCGCCCCTCCTTCTTCCATCACCCGCCGTCCCTCTTCCCCCGCATGTTCCAGGTAAAACCAGCGCGTCCCCTCCGGCATCAAATGCGGAAATCGATCCGCCCACTCCACAATCACCACCCCCTTCTCATCCAAATAATCATCCCACCCCATGTTGAGAACCTCCACCTCCGTCTCCATTCGATACCAGTCAAAATGAAACACCGGTAACCGACCCTCCACATACTCATGCACCAACCCAAACGTCGGACTGCTCACCACCTCACCACTCCCCAACCCTGACACAATCCCCTTCGAAGCCTGCGTCTTCCCCGCCCCCAAATCCCCGCACAACGCCACAACTGCCCCAGCCCCCAACCCCTCTCCCAGCACACGCCCCCATTCGAACGTCTCCTCCGGCGTCAGCAGTCGTTTCAAATGCTCGTCCTCCTGTTTCTCAATCCTCATCCTGAGCGCCACCACGCGGTCCCGGACACAAGCCACGCTTCGTCGTCCGCGCAAACTCCATCAAAATCCGCACCTCATCCGTCACCTCGCCCGCCTCCATGACCTCAAGCGCCTGTGGCACATTCAAACCCTTGCGAAACAAAGTACGGAAAGCCTTCCGCAGCGCCTTGATCGCTTCCTCTGAATACCCCGCCCGCTGCAACCCCACCAAATTCAAACCCCGCGTCACCCCAGGATTCCCATCCACGATGCAAAACGGCGGCACATCCTGCACCACCTTCGAACAACCCCCAATCATGCTCCGCTCTCCGATCCGGCAGAACTGATGCACCGCGCTCAACCCGCTCACAATCGCATGATCCCCCATCACCACATGCCCGCCCAACGTGCCGTTGTTTGAAAAAATCACATGACTACCCACCACACAATCATGCCCCACATGACTGTAGGACAAAAAATGGTTGTGACTCCCGATCACCGTCTTGTCATTCGGCATCGTCGCCCGGTTTACCGTGCAAAATTCGCGGAAGTTGTTGTCGTCACCAATCTCCAAGTACGTCGGCTCAGCATGATACTTCAAATCCTGCGTCTGCTGCCCGATCGAGCAATAAGCAAAGAACCGATTCCTCGCCCCAATGCGCGTCGGCCCCATCACCGTCACATGATGCTGCAACCAGCACCCCTCCCCGAGAATCACCCCAGGCCCCACGATGCAATACGGCCCAATCTCAACTCCCTCCGCGATCTCAGCAGTCGAATCAATGATGGCAGTGGAATGAATCGGCATAGTGATCCCAGTTTTTCGTTCCTCAGCGATCCACCAAAGCAAACATCAAGTCCGCTTCTGACACCACCTGCCCGTTAACCACACAGCGCCCTATCGCCTTCCCGATGCTCCGCTTCATCGCTGTGATCTCCGTCTCAATGACAACCGTGTCGCCCGGCAGTACCGGCTTGCGCCACTTCACATTGTCCGCGCTCATGAAGTAACCAATCTTGCCCTGATTCTCTGAACGCCTCAGCATCAGCACACTCGCCACCTGCGCCATCGCCTCCAACTGCAGGACCCCGGGCATGATCGGATGCCCTGGAAAATGCCCCTGAAAATACGGCTCATTGATCGTCACATTTTTCACGCCCGTGCACTTGTTCTCACCCTCAAAACCCACAATGCGATCCACCATCAAAAACGGATACCGATGCGGCAAAATCTTCATCACCTCATTGATACCCAACACCGCCTCACCCATCGGGATCGTCACCGCCGTTGGAACCATCGCCCGCATCTGATTGTATTGCTCCACAATCGCCCGCGCCAACTGCGTGTTCGGCCCGTGCCCCGGACGCACCGCAATCACGTGACCCGTGATCCGCTTGCCCGACAGCATCAAATCCCCGACGATATCCAGGATCTTGTGCCTCACGAATTCATCATCAAAACGCAGCGGTTGCTTCGACAGAAGCGTCTCCCCCCGAATCACCACCGCCGCCTCAAGCGTCCCACCCTTGATCAACCCCTTCTCCAGCAAGTGCGCGATGTCCTCGTAATAGACAAACGTCCGCGCCGGTGCGATCTCCTTCTCAAAAATCTCCGGCGTGATCTCCAAACTCTGATACTGCGTGAACCGCCCATTCGGACCCACATTCGTACACGAAATCCGAAACTTCTTGTCGGGCACAATCGTCAAAATACTGCCATCCCGCGTCTCCTGATAGATCGGCTCCCGAATCTCAAACACCTTGCGAAATTCCGTCTGTTCCGCGATCCCCGCCTTCTTGATCAACTCCACAAAAGGCATCGCACTCCCATCGGCAATCGGCGGCTCATTCGCATCCATCTCCACGATCGCATTGTCCACACCCATCCCCGACAGCGCCGCCAGCACGTGTTCCACCGTGTGCACATTCACCCCGCCTTCAGCAATCGTAGTCGCACGCTCCACCTTCTGCACCTTTTCAACCAAAGCAGGAATGAACGGCTTGTCCTCCAGATCCATCCGCCGAAACTTGATCCCAAAATTGTCTGGCGCCGGTTGCAGGGTCAACGTGACTTGTTCCCCCGTGTGCAAAGAGGTTCCAGTCAATGAAGCAGGTTTGGCCAGCGTGTGTTGGCGGTCGGAGGCAGGCATAGATGAAGTTGGAACCGCCTCGTTACCCCCACCCCCTCCCAGGGTCAAAAGGAAAATCCACCCTCAAATTGCCTCCGCCCTCAAAGATTCCCTGTCAATCCCTCACAAAATCAGTAAAGGCCCACCATGAAAACCATCCTCTGCTTCGGCGACTCCAACACCTGGGGCTTCCACCCTGCCAGCATCACCGCTCCCTTCCCCGTCCGCCACCCCCTCGACGTCCGCTGGACCGGTGTCCTCGCCCGCGAACTCGGACCCGACTACCGCATCATCGAAGAAGGCCAAAATGGCCGCACCACTGTCCACGAAGATCCCTTCAACATCGCCCGCAAAGGCCTCGACTACCTCCCCGCCTGCCTCGAAAGTCACAAGCCCATCGACACCGTCGTCCTCATGCTCGGCTCCAACGACCTGAAAACCGTCTTCAACGCTCCTCCAGGTGAAATCGCCGCCGGCGCCGGAGTTCTCGCCCGCCTCATCCTCTCCCACCCCTCCGGTCCCCGCAATCAACCTCCCAAACTCCTCCTCGTTTGCCCCCCTCCCGTCGGCGACATGTCGCATCTCCCTGATCTCGCCGCCAAAATCTTCGACGGCCCCGCCCGCAGTCGTCAACTCCCCCATCACTATGAAGCCCTCGCCGCCACTCTCGGCTGCGCCTACCTCAACAGCCAGGAAATCGTCACCCCAAGCCCCGACGACGGCATTCACCTCGACGCCCCCGACCACCAAAAACTCGCCCTAGCCATCGCCGAAAAAATTCGTTCCCTCTAGAACCGACCACCGCCCCCCCAACACTCTTCGATTGATTTCCCCCTCAAACCCATGGAGCATCGCGCCCCCTGCTCCAGGGGAAAAACCAACCTCACAAACCCTCTTATGACCGACATCCGCATCATCCTCCACACCGAAAAAGGCGACATCGAAGCCACCCTCTTCGCTTCGCAGACCCCCATGACCGTCGCGAACTACCTCAACCTCGCCAAAAAAGACTACTACAACGACATCAAATTCCACCGCGTCATCCCCAACTTCATGATCCAGGGCGGCGACCCGACCGGTACCGGATCTGGCGGCCCTGGCTACAAATTCGGCGACGAATTCATCCCAACCCTCAAGCACAACAAAGCCGGCATCTTCTCCATGGCCAACGCCGGACCCGGCACCAACGGCAGCCAATTCTTCATCACCCACCTTCCCACCCCACACCTCGACGGCAAACACACCGTCTTCGGTGAAGTCACCAAAGGTCAGGACGTCGTCAACGCCATCCGCGGCGGCGACAAAATCAAGTCCATCGAAGTCCTCGACTCCACCGATGACCTCTTCACCGCCCAGGCCACCAACATCGCCAAATGGGACGCCGCCTACAGGCGCTAATCAACCCGTTAACCTCTCCCCAAAACGCCGGCCTGCTCGCAGTCCGGCGTTTTTATTTCCCCCTCACGCCACAAGCAAAAAATCTCTCCCCTCCACCCATCCCCGCTCCACCAACCATCCCGTCAACGCCTCCCTCACCCCCCGCGTTCCCACTCCAGCCAGCAAAAAACTCCCTTCCCGCTCCGGCAGCGCCTCCAACCCCACCACCGGCAATCCATCCAACTCCCTTCCCACCTTCGCCGGATCCACATCCACATAACCCGCCAATCGCACCCCATACTTCCCCAACGCCGCAAAACGCCGCCGCGTCACCCTCCCCGCCCCACACAGCCAAATCGCTCGCTCATGAGCCACCTCGCTCTGCAACCATCGCGCCAGATACCCCGCCTTCATCTCAAAAAACGCCTCCATCGAATACCTCGCATCCGTCCGCGAAAGCCTCCCCGGCGGATCATTCCATGTCAACAAAACCTCCGGCACCTTCGCAAACCGCACCCCCGCTTCCATCCACCTCAACCAAAGCTCATAGTCCTCCGGAAACATCCCCTCCCGATACCCACCCAATCGCTCCAACAACTCCCGTCGAAACATCACACTCGGATGCGCCACCGGTGCCTCAACAAACCGCCTCAACGCCATCGTCTCCGATTCCACCAACCCATTGATCCAGTCCACATGCGCCGCATACCCCGCTCCCTCTCCGCCATACCCCACCAAACAACTCACCAGCCCCACCTCACGCCGCGCCTCCAACAACCCCATCTGCTTTTCCAATCGATCCACCGCCATCACATCATCCGCATCCATCCGCGCCACATACCTCCCCCGCGCCAGCACACACCCCGTTCGCAACGCCGACACAATCCCCGACGCTCCCGTTCTCACCACCCGCACCCTCGACTCCCTGTTCGCCAAATCCACCAACCACTCCCCCGTCCCATCAATCGATCCATCATCCACCACCACCAACTCCCAATCCCCCATCGACTGCCCCAGCAAACTCCCCACCGCCGCCGGAACACTCGCCAAAGCATCCCGCACCGGCATCACCACCGACACTGCAACCACGCCACTCACTTCCGCTCAAACCCCGCCCGAATCACCCCATCCGTCCCGATCAACGGCACCGGATCCTTCACCCGCCCCAGCGGCCGACACCCCGGACCAAACACCCCTTCACCCAACTCCCCATTCATCACCGCCGCCATCGCTCGCAACTCCGCCACCACTCCTTCATTCGCTCCCGCCAAATCCATCGTCTCCCCGATGTCCTCATCCAACTGATACAGCTCCCCGCTCTTCAAATGCAGCTTCCACGGGCCCTTCCTCACCGCATCCAGCATCGCCCCGCGGAAATAATGAAACACTTCCCTTGGCCTCGCCTCCCCAATCAAAGCCGGCCACACATCCACCCCATCCAGCACCCGATCTCCCGGCACCTTCGCCCCCGCCCGACCCGCCAGCGTCGGCAGCACATCCATCATCCCCGTGATCGCCCCCGTCTCCGTACCCGCCGGAATTTGCCCCGGCCACCAGGCAATCGTGCACACCCGAATACCCCCTTCGAATGTCTCCCCTTTGCGACCCCGCAAAGGCGCATTGTTCGACCCATGCGTCACCGCCCCCCCATTGTCACTGGTGAACAGCACCAGCGTCTTTTTATCCAGCCCCAACTCCCTCAGCGTCTTCAAAACCTCGCCCACACTCCAGTCCACCTCCTGCGTCCAATCCCCAATCAAACCATTCTTCGAAGTCCCCCGCCACTTCATCCCCGGATACAGCGGAAAATGCACCGCCGTATGCGGCAAGTACAAAAAGAACGGCTCATCCTGGTGCTTTTTGATCAGTTCCACCGCCTTCTCCGTGTAACGCTGCGTGATGCTCGTCTGCCCGTCCTGCTTCACCCTCTCAATCACCGTCCCATTCTCCAGCAGCGGCAATGGCGGCTGCGCATTCCCCTTGATCCCCGTCTCATCGATCGGCTGATTCTGCCGCGCCGCCACATTCGGATTCACCTTCTTCACCTGCCCCGGATTGCTCTTCGCCCCGTCCTCCAACGTCCCCATATCGTTCGAATACGGCAGCCCAAAGTAGTAATCAAACCCCTGGTCAGTCGGCAGCATCCCCGGCTGATCCCCCAAGTGCCACTTGCCCACGCACGCCGTCGCATAGCCCGCCGCCTTCAGCACCTCCGCCACCGTCACCTCCTCCGGATTCAACCCCACCTCAGCTCCCGGAAACAAAACATGCGGCGTCGGCAGCACCCGCTTCGGATAACACCCCGTCATCAAGGAAGCCCGCGACGGCGAGCACACCGGTGCCGCATAAAAACTCGTCAACTTCCGCCCCTCCGCCGCCATCCGGTCCAGGTTCGGCGTCGCATTCGTCTTCGACCCAAAAGGCCCAATGTCCGCATACCCCAGATCATCAATATTGATCACAATAAAGTTCGGCTTCTCCACCGCCATCACCGACCCCACCCAAACCATCAAAAACAAAAAACAATGCATCCCCCCTCAACGCCCACCACCACCTCCACCTCTCACAAAAAATCATAGCAAACAAGGCGCGTTCCAGCCACTCACCCAACGTAGGCGCATTTGCAAAAATGCGATGAAGCACCTTCACCACGCTCACCACCCACAAAGCAACCACCAACCCCAAGGTGGGGCAAGCTTCTAGCTTGCCCTAAAAGCGCCGATCGAAGAGCAAACTGTTGTTTACACGAAAGCCTACCAAAAAATCATCTCCTCCCCATCTCTCCCTCACTCCCCTCCAACCGTCACCACCGACGCCCGCACAAACACCGCCTGCATCACTGCTGGATCCAGGTTCCCATCCGCGCCCACCGACTGCCAAGTCCCAATCATCCGCCACATCCCGTCGTGGGTCGTGAATGCAGTCGTCAATTCCAGCGGATGAAAATCCACCCCAGGAGCATCCACCGTCATCCCGCCCTCCTTAGCCACCGGAGCCTCAAACCGCTCGCGCGGCGCCTCGCTGTGCCGCCTTACCGACGTATTGACATCAATCGTTACCCTATCCGCCCCAAGCACTGGATCAATTTCCCATTGCAGTCCAAGCGGCTCCCTTTCGATCGTCCCCACCAATTCCGCCACTGGCATCCCTGTCACCAAAACCGTGCCCTTTTCCCCTTTAGCCTCGGGCGCCTGCGCCGTCAAATTTGCTTTCGCCCACGCATAAGAGCGCCCCGACTCGACTATGCTACGTTGCCCGCTCTTCGTCTCGATCGCTGCCACCGCCACCAATCGACCACGCCCCGCCGCGATCTCTGCCTGCATCGCCTCCCACGCCCCGAGATGATCCGTCATAGCCAGACTCTCCCGCCCCAGCTTCCTCACTACCGCGCCATTTGCCTCCAGCACATGAAGGTGAAATTGAATAACCGCAGGACTGCCCCCCGAGAGGGAGTCGATGAACTCTTCCACCTTGATCATATTGGCTGGCAAGTTTACCACTGTCATAGAAGAAGTTACCTTATCGAAGGTGGCCGAAGAGCCTTCTGGAAAAGGAATGCCTTCTGCCTTGAGAATATCCTGAACCGTCATACGGACCATGAATGTAGGTTCAGGGGCGGTTGCGGAAAAAGGGTCAGCAGGCGCTGCCGCATTCCCTCCGGAGCCCCTTGTCCAAAAATCGGGTGGCACACGAAACTTCTTCATCACCATCCCAGACATCAACCCCACTTCTGGAGCATCCACCTTTGGCCCCCTCAATGCTTTCGACACCGCTTCTCCATGCGCGTTGAGCCAGCCTTCCGCTTTTGTACTCTTGTTAACCATCACAACCGGAGCTGCCGCACTTACAAAGCACAACCGAGACCTACCCTCTTCCTCGGCTGGTGCCACACCCAGCAGACGACTCTGACCCGAAAGAAGCGTGGCCGCAGTCATCCAGTTCGTGTTTGCAAAATCCTGTATCCCGACTTCAACGCGCTTCCCAGCCAAAGTTCCAACCGGGACCATGCGCAACTTCCCCGATTCCGCTGAATGTCGAATCGCGATATTCAAGTCCAGCGTCTGCCCATCATTCCCCACCACCGGGTCCAACTCCAAACTTAGCCCCACAGGTTCCACTTCTCGACTCTCCTCCTCTGAAGAACCGTCCACACGAACCGCGAACTCGCTCAGATAACTTACTTCTCTTCCCATCTTGGTCATAAGCCGCTGTCCACTCTTCGTTTCAACATTTACGCTACCCACCACCTGCGCCCCTGCCTTTTCGAAGCGTTCCAGGACTGCAAGATGATTGTCTTTTGCGGCAATCTCCTCAAGCAGCGCTCCAAGCTCTCCAGTTGACACGTCGATCAAAGTCACCTGAACCGAAAACACTCTCGGCGCGACAGACATTATCTCCTCAACCACGGCTTCAACCAATCCATGTCCTTCTTCTGTGGTTCGGGCTGCCAGAGTGTGACGCGCGCGATCCAGCACCACAAGGCTCCCCTGCGGCAGTTCCTTCAAATACTCACGAAACACCAGACTGCTCTGTTGAATGAAAGACCTCACTGACTCTGCATTTTCCCCAGGCTCATTCGGTAACTTCAGTCTGCCTTTTCCTTCAACCACAAAGCCTTCCCTCAACCAATCCCCAGGACACATGTAGCTTTTCACCGTCCACTCTTCCGCCTCCAAAGGAACTCTCATCAAACAAGCTGTAATCAAAAAGAAGATGAAACAAATCCGCCTCATCCCTCCACCCAATCACATTCGCCACTCTCCTGTCAATCCCGATCCTACGCCAAACGGTATGACCTCAGAAACCCTTCTCGACTCGACACGCTAACTCGCCCCATAGGCACCTTTGCAAAAACGCGTTCTCACATCATCGACACGCTCACCAGCCCCAAGGTGGGGCAAGCTTCCAGCTTGCCCGAACAGCAACGACAACGAACAAGCCCCCAAGCAAACCAAACCCACCACCAACCTCCAACTCCCCCTCTGCGTCTCTCCGTGCCCTCCGTGGTAAAACCGATCTCCCACCCTCATCTCTCGCCCCACCTCCCCTCATTCCACCCCCGCCAGCTTCATCACCCGCCGCCGCATCCAGTCCGCCTCCGCCTTGAACGATTCCTTCTCATAAAACTTCAGCAACCCCATATCCCGGGACAGCACACCAAAGCCCGCCGCCAACTGCAGCTTTCTCAGACATACCGGACACAAATGCATCGGCCGTGAGTCCGTCTCACCCAGATGATTGGAGCCATTCATCAAGCACTCATAAAACACACAGTGACGCATCCCAAACATATGACCCATCTCATGCGTCAGCACCTTCCCACTCCGCCGCAGCATCAACTCCCCATCCCCTTCCGCCGCCGCCTCCCCATAAAAGGCCGGATCATAACGCGCAAAACTAAACACCCCCACACCGCCCTGCAGCATCGCCTGTCCAAATACAAAATTCCACGCTTCATCCGGATACAGATCCTCCATCGTCACCGCGATCAGCGCATAACAATCCGCCGGCTTCATCCCTGGCAACCATTTCAAAATGTCCGTTGTCAGCAGTTGCCGATTTTGAGTGTTCCGATTGACCCGACTCTTCGCCGGCACCTTATCCAACACCACCCCCGGCAGCACCCGTGTCTCCATCGCAAAAAAAGCCGCACAGTAGCTCCGCAGTGTCTCCAGATCAGGCGCTTTGTCTCCAAAAGTACCCAAAGGCAAGATCGCCAAGGATTTCTGTGCCGGCCTTGGCTTCACCTGAGCAAGCACCTTCCGATACTCCTCCACCGTCTGTCCGGGCTCAGCATGCGCCGCCAGCCAGTCACCCGGCTCAGGTTTCCGAATCCTCTCAAACAACGTCGGATCCGCCTCAAACGCCGCCCGCTGCACCTCCGACAAACCCACCAGCGATCCCATCGCCTCAGCCGCCGTTGGCATCGGCCCATTGCGCAACCCCTGCGCCTTCCCCACCGAAGCTACCCCGAATCCAATCAGAACCCAAAGAAACACCGCACGCATGCCGACATCATCCCTCAAACCCCACCCCGAAAGCAATCCTAAACCCATCGACTTCCCAAGCAAATTTTAACAACCCTCCGCCACCGCACACTCCAACTTGCATTCCCATCCCGCCCCGCTCCAATGCACCCTCACCCCAACCCCTTCGTCCCGCACCATGTACTCCCTCGGCATCGACTACGGCACCAACTCCTGCCGCTCCCTCCTCATCGACCTCGCCAACGGCTCCGAACTAGGTTCCGCCGTCTTCCCTTATCCCAGCGGTGAGATGGGCATTCTCCTCGATCCCAAGAATCCCCACGTCGCCCGCCAAAATCCCCAAGACTACCTCGACGGCCTCGTCCACGTCGTCACCACTGCCATCGCCCAGGCCAAAGCCGCCAACCCCGCCTTCGACCCCGCCGCCATCGTCGGCATCGGCCTCGACACCACCGGCTCCACCCCCATCCCCGTCAACCAAGCCGGCACCCCGCTCGGTCTCCTCCCCGAATTCGCCGACAACCTCAACGCCCAGGTCTGGCTCTGGAAAGACCACACCGCTCATGCCGAAGCCGCCGAGATCACCCAACTCGGCAACGAACAGCGCCCCCACATCATGGCCAAATGCGGTGGCATCTACTCCTCCGAATGGTTCTGGTCCAAAATCCTCCGCCTCCGCCGGATCGATCCTACTGTCTTCGCTGC
>JAIYDW010000039.1 GCA_027487315.1 Verrucomicrobiaceae bacterium
AGATTGGCCGACTTCTCCTGCAACCCATCCGCAAACAACCTCACCCGCAGCGCTCCATACGACTCATCACTCTCCACTTTGAAACTCAACTGACTCCCTTGCAAAAACGACCCATGCCCCACCAGCGAGCCAGATTCCATCTCCACCTTGCCCGCTGCACGATCCATCTTCGCGCCCTTCTCTCCTCCCCGCACCACCACCCACCCCGGATCCTCCAAACCTCGCGCCTTCAACCCCAGACCCGCCAACTCAAGCGCAATCACCCGCTCCGCTGGCAAACGCGACGCTTCCCCATCCTCCGCAACCAACGACCGCACCACCACGCCCTCCTTGGACCACGACACCACCTCCGCCGGCACCATCTCGCCCGTGTTCAAATGCGCCAATCCCGGCAGCATCGCTCCATTCGAACCCACCGCCGTCGACCGTCGAATCGTCCACTCTCCGCTCCCTTGAATCGGCACCGCCACATCTCCTCCATCCACCCGCCAGCGCGGCACCACTCCCTCACCCGGCTCCCATCGCCCTCTCGTCACCACCTTACCGCGCTCCCACAAATCAAACTGCCCCACCTTCCCCGTCGCAGGCCCCGCCATCGGCTCTGGCACCACCCATTGTAACCGCTTCACTCCCGTCATCGCCACCTCCCACGACGCCTCATCCATCACCGTCTTCACCCGCACCCCATCTACATCACCCCCCACCATTTGCCCCCGAAAAAAAGAGCCATCCACACACCTCGCTACCACCGACTCCTCCAAAGGCGCGCGCTCCACCTTCGCCACCGTCTTCTCCCCCTTCATCGCCGCCACCCTCACCCACGCCACCTCATCCAAAGCCAACTCCACCGCTCCTCCATCACCCTTCACCACCACCCGACCCTCCTTCACGGCCGTCACCTTCCCCGAATGCACCACCCCGCCCAGCGTCTCCACAAACGACCGATCCATCGGACGCGCCATCGGTGCCTTCCCATCCCACTCCCTCACCAGCAACCGCTCCAACACCAAATCCGCCCCCAAATTCGTCAACACCAACCCGTTCTCGATCTCCGCCTCCTTGGTCTGACTGTTCCCAGTCGCCGACCTCACCATCCCCTTCGCAATCGCCCCAGCCAACGCCCCAAACAACCCTCCCTTTCCAGCGCTCACCTTCTTCATCACCCCGCGCACCTTCCACCGCCCCCACTCCTTCCCCGTCGCATCAAAAGCCATCGCTTCCCTTGCGGCAAAATCCACACACACCGTCACCATCAACACCTTCTCAAAAAGCGTCCCCAATCGCTTCGCCCGGCCCTCTCCTAGCCCCACCAACTCCTCCATCAGCGTCCCCACCTCCACCCCCTGTCCTTCCCTCCGAATCTTCCATCGAAACTGCGGCCGCGTGCCATCCGTCTTCAACCAAAAATCCATCCGCACCTTCTCCGGCAGCATCAGCGGTAAACCCATCGACTGATCGATCGAGCTCGTCCCCACCACCCCACCCGCCTGCACCGCCCACGTCTGCCCCGGCAACTCTCCCGGATTCACCACCACAAATCCCCCCATCCCATCCGGCCCTGCGTACACCATCGACCCCGCCTTCCCCGTCCGCCGCCACTCCGTCACCGCTTCCGCCTTCATCACCACCTCCCCCGCCCACCTCGTCTTCGCCGTCCACCCATCCCCCTTCATGCCCCACTCATCGCAACCAAAAAACGAACCGCCCGCTGCCCTCACCGCCCACTTCCCCTCCATCGCCCCATCCACCCGTCCCCCCTTCGCCACCCACCCCACCGTCCTCGGCAACCACACCCTCACCGGCTCCGCCAACTCACTCGCCTGAAACCGCAACCACCCATCCTCCACCCCCAGCCATTTCCCACTCATCACATCCCCATTCCCCCACCGCACTTCCCCCGTCATCGACTCCTGCCCGCGCACCTCCACTCCGCCCATCCCCAGCAGACTCAAAGCCACCCACCCAATCCAAATCTCACCTCTCATATATCGGCAAAAATCGATAGTTCAACGCCAGCGCCAGCATCGACATCGCCGTCCCATACGCCCCTCCATCAAATCCTCCATCCTCCCGCTGCGACTCCGCCAACTGCCTCACCGTCCCCGCGTTCCACTTCTTCCACGCCTCGTAATCCCCCTGAAAAAGCGCCTGCGCCATGTAATACCGAAAGTACTCCTTATAACTGCTCTCCCGATGATCCAACCGCGTTGTCAGATGCTTCAACGTCGCCTCAAACTTCGCCTCATCCTTCATCTTGCTCACCGCCGAAACCAGCGTCGCAATCGCCGACCGATTCATCGACTCCCCCATCCCCCCAAAACCACCCGAATACGCCACCGACCCATCCTTCCCCGTGCTGCGATTCATGTAATCCATCGCTCCCTTGATCACCTCATCCGGCACCTCCATCCCCGCATTCCGCGCCGCCAGCAAGCCCATCAAAATCGCCCCTGTCACTGACGTGTCCGCGTCACTCGCATCCGGTGAATACCGCCACCCTCCCCACCGATTCTTCTTCTGCGATGTCGCCGCGCATCGAATCGCCAAATCCAGCGCCTTCGCCACCGATGGCCGATCCTTTCCCGTCGCTTCCGGCCACACCAAACTCTCATCCACCGCCCCATACACCTCGCTCAGCGCCAGCATCGCAAACCCGTGATGATACATGCTGTTCGGCAAATACCCCGTCTCCGCATTCTGCTGCTTCACCAGATTGCGCACCGCCCGCCGAATGTTCCCCGCATACCGCCCATAATTCGGATCCTCCCCGCTCGCCAGGAACGCCATGATGCAAAGCCCGTCCACTCCCGCACCCGAGTTCCCATCGTCCCATCCCCCCTCCTCCTTCTGCGCCTGCGCCAGCCACCCCAGCCCCCTCTCATAAATCGTATCCACCTCCGGCGGAATCTCACCCCCAAAGCGAATCTCAGGCCCCTGCGCCAGCATCGACCCCGCACCGGTCAGCACCAGCAAAACACCTCTCATCCATCTCGTGCAATCAGACGCAGTCATTGTTGAAAAAGAATCCTCCTATTCGCTAACCGCTCACCCTTACTCTGCACCCGCCGTTCATGATACTCCAAAATTTGACCCCAGTAATGCCCCCCGCGTTCCGTCACCTGCTCGTCCCAAATCTCCCGCTGCCGCTCATTCAATAGCCCCTTCAATTCCCCCTCCTCCACACCCGCCCCCGGCAGCATCAAGTAGTAACTCTGCAAATACCACGGCATCCGCTCCCCCCAACTCCGAAAATTCGTCTCAATGTCCGGCCCATACTTCGCCATCACTCCCACCAGCAGCTTCCCCAGCTTCTCCCGCTGCGCCGTGTTCAATCCCAGCGCCATCTGCAACCTTCCCAAAGCCACCTCCGCGATCGCCTCATCCCGCCGACCCTTCACTTCATCCTGATACGCCAAAACCACCTCCCGCTGCTTCGCATCGATTACCTCATTCAATACCTCCTCCACCGGCGTGTTCCCCTCGTTTCCAAAGTGAAACGTGTACCCTCCCAGATTCTTGAGCCGATTCCGAATCGTCGCTGTCGTCGCCCCCTGGGTCTGACTCCGAACCCACCGCCCTTGATTGACCCGGTAAGCCTCAGCCGCCGCCTGCACCGTCCCCTTGGCCCCCAGTTCCAACTCCGCCCTCACTCCCTCGTTCAACCCCAACACCCGCACCACCGCATCCACATCCCGCATGATCGACTCAAGCCCCTTCATCGCATGCTCTTGCGAGTTCTCCGCCAGATACTCGGACACCAACTCCTCCACCGCCTCAGGCTCCTCCGCCCCCAGCGCCGGATGCCTCAACACCTCCGCCGCCACCTCCTGCGAAGAACCCATCCCACTGTTCCCCTTCTCAAAGCGCGCCACCCCCTTCGCTACCATCCGCTCCTGCCGATCATCCAAAATCTCGTTCAATCGCCGCGCCCCTTCCGCCCCCTTCCACACCTTCCAATGCTCCGGATCCACCTCCGGATTCAGCAAAGACTCCCCCGCCTCAATCGGCAACGCCTCCGCCAACTCCCTCACCGCCTTCAACTGCGCCGCATCCAGCGGCACCATCTGCTCCACGATCATCACCCGCGCCCGCACCACCACCCCCTTCGTCCACGCCTCCCGCTCCTTCACCAACCGCTCATGCGCCACCTTCGCCTCCGCCGGCACCAACTTCATCAACTCATCCCGATACCGCTCCACCCAGGGCTCCAAAGGCAACGCCTGAAAATAATTCCCGTTCTTGCGCGCCGTTTCCCACGTCCCACCCAAAGCATCCCGAGCCTCCAACCCATCCACCGACCGCTGAACACACGCCTCCACATAATCCTTCGCATACCCCTTCACCGCCTCCTCCCACTTCTTTCGCCACTCCGCTTCCCCTGCGACCTCCAACATCTCAACAGACAG
Organism: Verrucomicrobiaceae bacterium; assembly: GCA_027487315.1. Lineage (GTDB taxonomy): Bacteria > Verrucomicrobiota > Verrucomicrobiia > Verrucomicrobiales > Verrucomicrobiaceae > JAGRPD01. The sequence goes on from JAIYDW010000039.1 coordinate 4,407, forward strand.
CACCTCATCAAACGCCTTCGCGAACAGTTTCTCAGGCTCAAATCTCTCCCTCCCTGCCGCCACCAGCACCCGCATCTCCTCCGTGCGCTTCTTTAGCCCCTCATCCCGATCCTTCAACCATTTGGCAAAAGCATCCCCATCCAGTTCCCGCTTGAGAAGCTTTTCCCACGCCTCCGAATTCACCGTCTCCTGATGGACCGGAGCTGGAAAACCCGCCAAAACCCCGGGACCATAACGACTCTTCAACATTTCCAGAGCCTGCTCTGGCTTACCCACCAGCACCTGTCGAAACAACGTCCGCATCGACTGCTCCCAAAAAGGCATCGCCGCCTTCGCCAACTCCGGTTCCACTTCCCTCAAACGCACCGCTCCCGACTCGCTCAACCCATACCCTTCCTGGAGCCGAACCACTTCCTTCAAAAACTTCTCCTCCCGCTTCTTCAGATGCAGCACCCGCGCCTCTCTCATGTTCGCCTCCCAGGCCAAATCCACCATCGAATCCAACTTGAAATCCTCCGGCTCCCAACGCTTCGCCAGCGCCGCCAACTGCGCCCCACCCCCACCCGCCATCGTCATCTCCTTCAACTTTTCCCGATGCGCGTTGATCACCCCCGTCCGCCTTGGCAGAAACAAATGCCAACCTTGCGCCGTCACATTCCGCCATCCCTGCCCCGTCAGCACAAACGAGTCCGCTTTCAACACCGACATCTCCCGGCACACCTCCTCATACGCCGCCGCCCACACCTCCACCTGCTTCACCATCGCCTTCCCTTCTGCCGAATCCTTTCCCAAAACCGCCAGCCCGCCCTCCACCGCCTTCGCCAATTCATTCGCATAAATCTTGGCTGGCTTCCGCTCCAGAATTCCCGCCTCCACCAAGGACCGCGCCTGCTTCTTCCGCTCCTCCCCCCGCTTCACCCGTCCCGCCTCCCAAACTTCAAACACCTCTCCCGGCAGCACCCGCTTCACCGCCGAAACAAAAGCCGCCCGCTCCTGCGGCAGCAGATAAAACGCAATCTCATGCCCCGCCATCATCGTCACCGGCTCCTGTTGAATCACCCCCATCCCCTCCAGCCCCTCCTTTGCCGTCCCCTGAAAAGTAGGTCGATAGATCTGCCTGAGAAACTGCTCCCAATCCCGCACCGTCTCCTCCACCAAACCAGGCACCACCGCCTTCAACTCCGCCACCGCCCCCACATTCAACCCATGCGCCTTTCTCAGCTCCTCAATCACCCCCGCCATCCGCTCCGTCTCCTTCTTCACCCGCAACGGCTGCGCCCCCTCCATCCACCCCGCCCACCGCTCCTCCACCTCCGGCGCCAAAACAAAAGACTCCCTCTCCCACTCCTCCCCCAAACACCACCCTCCACATAACGCCATCATCAAGCCCGCCAGGACCCTCATAAAGAAAAAAAGGCGCGACATAATCAGCAATCAACCCTCAATCCCCATCCTAACCAGAAAGCCCCCCCCATTTCCACCCGTTTCTTCACCACCCCATTCCGCAATCCCAAATCCGCACTCCGCAATCCCAATGCCTACCCGCCGCCACTTCCTCCACGGTCTCACCACCGCCGCCGCCGCCACCTGGACCCAAACCCTCCGCGCCGCCCCCGATCCCGCCAAAGACATCCTCATCGGCCACGGCACCCATCGCTACCGCGTCATCAAAGACTGGGTCGCCCCCGGCCAGGGCCGCAACCACCCCATCCTCAACTGCCACGAAATGGTCCAAGTGAAGGACGGCCGACTCTTCATGGTCGGCGACCACTCCCACAACCAACTCCTCATCTTCAAACCCGACGGCACCATCCTCGACTCCTGGGGCGCCGCCTGGCCCGGCGGCCACGGCCTCACTTACGCCAACGAGAATGGCGAGGAATTCCTCTTCGTCACCGACTCCGGCCTCTGGAAATCCGGCACCACCGGCTACCGCCAAACCGGCCGCGTCGCCAAAATCGCCCTCGACGGCAAAGAAATCTTCTCCATCAGCCATCCCATGGCCGTCGGCGCCTACGAACCCGACCAATTCTTCAACCCCACCGAAACCGCCATCGCCCCCAATGGCGACATCTACATCGCCGACGGCTACGGCTCTCAGTTCGTCCTGCAGTATGACGCCAAAGGCAAGTTCATCCGCAAATTCGGCGGCAAAGACAACGTCCCCGTCGCCCAGCGCCTCAACAACGCCCACGGCATTGCCATCGACCTCCGCCAGGGCACCGAAAAAGCCACCGTCCTCGTCACCTCCCGCTCCGACAACTGCTTCCAGCGCTTCACCCTCGACGGCCAACACCTCGAAACCCTACCCGTCCCCGGTTGCATGGTCTGCCGCCCCGTCATCGCCGGCCAGGAACTCTACGCCGGCGTCTGCTGGTCCAAAGACCCCATCAACAACAAACTCCCCGGCAACCCCTCCGGCTTCACCGTCATCCTGGACGCCAAAGGCAAAGTCATCTCCGCCCCCGGCGGCACCGAACCCATCTACGAAGACGGCAAATTGATCCCCCTCCAGCGCAAAGAACCCGTCATCGACCACGGCCACGACGTCTGCGTCCTCGAAAACGGCGACCTCATCGTCTGCCAATGGAACGCCTTCCAAACCTACCCCCTCAAACTCGAACGCCTCGCCTAGCCATCCATCTCACTCAATTCACGCTTGGCAGAATCAATCCATTCAGCTAGGCTCACTTCTTATTGTGTCACAAATTCACTTTTATCAAAAAGCTTTTTCAGTCGGCCTCGCCTTAGGGCTTCTAGCGTCGTCAGCATTCGCGGGTGGATGGAACTCGAGGCCGCAACCCCTGATCATCGGGCCACCTGGAAGCAATAGGGACATCGCCACTGCAGACGCCGGTTCATCTCTTGTCATGGATTCTGGCTGGCGCTGCCTTTACTCGATCCTCTGGAATCAGGTGCATCTCAACTACTGGACTGGAAAGCACTTCAACCAAGTCAGCTTAGCCTCCAAGTTTTTTGATAAGAACTCGAACCTAACCGATGAGAGCTCCCTTGTTCGTTGTCAGGTGAAGCCCGGAACCGCTCTCGCGGTCGATCAATCCTGGCACATGCTATACTATATCAGCCAAGATCACGGCTTGGTCACTGCCTTCCGAACAGGCACCAAATGGAAAGTGGTGACGCTCAGCCCCTCCGTCACTCACCTGCTCGGTGTCGACCAGTCTTGGCACATCGTCTATGCCTACGATGACGTTCAACGCACCATTTTGGCATTCCATTGGGACAAGGTTCTAAACCGATGGACCTCCGAAAGCATTGCCACCAATATCGGCCTTCCCGGAGCGGAAGGCGCTGTCGATAGCGCCTGGCATGTACTTTACTCATCCCATGCCGACGCGCCAGACTTAGATCATCGCGGCATCCCAGACCAATCGACCACTTACGGCATATTCAAGCAATGGCCCCTTGTCGCCACCTACTGGGACGGCACGCAGTGGCGCTCTCAGTTGATCGATAAAACTTCCTTGCCTCAACGCCCTGCCGTTCGGAAGAGCGACCACAGAGTCTTCTATGCCAGACGCCAAGATTTGAATCAAAGTCGTTGGTTTCAGCCCAATACCAAACCCTTCACCACCACCAAAAATGCAAAAGGCAAGGCAGTCGCAAACCTGACGAATCTCTTGCCTCAAGACCCAACCAAGGGACTTGGTTACAAAGATCTTGGACAGGAACAGGACACCTACGTGGACGACCAAAACCACGTCATCAACTGGAATCCAAACTACGCCAAAGGCTGGAAAAGCACTTCCGACCGTTGGACCAATGGTTCCATTTCAATCACGTCAATCGGTGGAAATAATGACTTCTCGTTGTCCCTCTACGACAACTCAAACCTCACCGCCGTAGATTGCTTCATTCCGGAATGGACTGCGGAACCCGTGCCACCTCACATCAAAAGCTACCGCAGCACCATGGATCAACGTCGTGGTGATCTCGTTCACCAAGTGGCGAGGTCAGAGATCAGCCTCGCTTACCGAGCAACCGCCTGGGTCCACGTCCCCAATATCTATCAGAGGGCGGATGGCAAGTTTGTGAAACTCACAACCACACTCGAAGAATCGTCAGCTCAAGTTTGGAGCCTTATCGGTGGCACTTGGACCAGCGAATCAAAACAAGGATCCATTCATATCTACGGGCGACAATTCACATCCCTCCAGGAAGCCGCTGGCAATCGTTTTGCCACCTTGGATGCCAATGCCTCAGGGCCGGCACCGTTTCTTGGCTCCAGTGCTTCAACCGTAAAGACCATGGGCCACTCAATGAATCCCAAGGTCACCAAAACGCTCCTGGGCAGACGCTATCAAAACTACACCGAGACGCAACAAGAGCAGTCAGACACCGGCGGCATCGCCACAGATCCAGCATCCACTTTTGTCTTTTATACCCAGGCACCCACCCCTTCGCTAAGTTACAGTGACACTTGGTTCAACTGGTACCTACCGCCAGCCACCGGGACCGACTCCGCCCCAACGCCAGCCAAAACACCCGCCCCCAAAGGCCAAGTCTGGATCGTGGTGATCTTCTAAAGGCGAGCGCATGAAGCCCCGTTTCGCCGTCATCCTGATAGGCCTCGGCGCCCTATTCGGCCTGATTTTCATGGGCTGGCACCTAGGCAGTCCCTCAACCAAAAAGACCAGCCCCTCAAAGCCCCCAAAAACAGCAGAAGCCCTTCCACCCCAATTTCTGCAAGAAAGTCAGCCTCAAACACAGTCTCAGCCCTTCGAAATCCCCGTAGCCCCACCCTACGGCCCAGCCATAGCCCCGGAGGAAATGAAACCCCTCCCGCCCCCCTCCCAAGCCACCACCCCCCAGCAAACCCCAAACACCCCCCCATCCACACAACCCTCAAGGTAACCCAATCCCCACTCGCAAAACGCTAATCGATGCCTTAATTGATGCCAGGCATTTTTCTTGCCTCTCCCTCACCCCCGCTATTCTCCCCCCATGAAAACATCGCCCATCCCCCTTCCCACCGACTCTTCCTCCCCTGACCCCCTCCTCCCCATCAACGCCAAAACCTCCCTCTTCCCTCCCGCGCGTTCCTGGTCCGGCGGCCGCAAACGCATCCTCGGCCCCGCCTCCTTCCAAGCCAACTTCTACCACGTCATGTCCCGCACCTGCGGCGGCGACATCTTCTTCGACCCCACCGAAAAAGAAGCCCTCCGCCGCATCCTCCACCGCGTCGCAGACTTCTGCGGCATCCACCTCCTCACCTTTTGCGTCATGGGCAATCACTTCCACCTCCTCGCCTCCGTCCCCCATCGCCCCACTTGGATCGCTCGCTTCGATGGCCCCGATGGCGAACAACGCCTCCTCTCCCACCTCCGCACCCTCTA
>JAIYDW010000118.1 GCA_027487315.1 Verrucomicrobiaceae bacterium
GACCACGAAGCCGCTCGCAAGCGCAACCCCACAGGGGATCCCACCATCGACGTCATCCAGGAAGAGGTCGACCCTATCCTCGACAAAATCAGCGAAGAAGGCCTCCACTCCCTCACCGAAGACGAACGCCGCACCCTCGAACGCGCCAGCCGCCTGATCTCAAACCCAGGCCGCCCTCCTCGTCGCTAAGCCTAGAAACGGAAATGGAAAGGGATGAAGATGGCGTCGTGCTTGGTTTCACAAGGCTTTCCGGTTCGCTGCGGTTGCATCGATTAGGTGATGCCACCCGAGAAGCGGGAAGCCTCGTGGAGCCAATGACGGCGGCAGATTCGCCCTCAGCCATTTCCGTTTTTAGGCTAAGCCCTTCAGTTCGACCGAGCCATTCGGTCAGCCAAGATCTCGACCGCATTCTTCAACAGCAGTAGCCCAAGCTCCTGACTCTTCTCCGGGTGGAACTGCACCGCCATCAGGTTCTGGCGCGCAATCCCCGCCGCAAACGTCACCCCATAGTCCGTGTGACACAGCGCCTCCGCCTTGTCAGCCACATCCGGATAATACGAGTGCACAAAATACAAATGCGCCGGGTTCGGCAACCCTCGCCACCACTCCGCATGCTCCTCCGACCATCGCACCTGATTCCACCCCATGTGCGGAATCTTGAGCCCTTCCCCCGGCAAAAACTTCTTCACCTTACCTGCCGCCACCCCAAGTCCTTCCACTCCCGGACACTCCTCACTGCTCTCAAATAGCAACTGATAGCCCAAACAAATCCCCACGTACGGCCGATCCGCCTCCAACCACTGCTTCAACGGCAACCACAATCCGCGCTCCTTCAATATCCGCACACTATCCCCAAACGCTCCCTGCCCCGGAAACACCAGCACATCCGTCCGGTCAAAATCCGCAGGCTCCACCACCAACTGAGCCTCCCGCCCAATCGTCGCAAACGCATTCAGCACACTCTGCAAATTGCCGGCACCGTAGTCCAGCACCCCCAATCGTATCGCCCCGCCTTCCCTCACAGCACCTCCTTCGTGCTCGGTATCCCAGACACCCGAGGATCAATCCGAGTCGCCATGTCCAATGACCGGGCCAATCCCTTAAAAACCGCCTCCGCCATGTGATGCCCGTCGCGCCCCCGCAGAATGTCCACATGCAGGTTCGCCAGCACCGCTCCCGCAAACGCCCGCAAAAACTCCTCCACCAGTGTGAAATTAAACCGCCCCCCAATCGACTCCACCCGCTCCGGTCCCTCATACACCAGCAGCGCACGCCCGCTCAAATCCAGCGCTACCCGCGCCAGCGTCTCATCCATCGGCAGCAAGCACCACCCATAACGAGTGATCCCCGCCTTGTTCCCCAAGGCCGCCCGAAACGCCTGCCCCAGCACAATCCCCGTGTCCTCCACCGTGTGATGAAAATCCACCTCAATGTCGCCCACCGTCTTCACCGTCAAATCAAACAACCCATGCTTCGCAAACAACGTCAGCATGTGATCAAAAAACGGCACCCCGGTGTCGATCGTTGACTTCCCTGTCCCATCAACAACGAGTTCAATGTCAATGGTCGTCTCCGCCGTGCGGCGATGAATAGTGGCTTGTCGGGGTTCCAGCATCCCGCCACTAAACCCGAATTCACCCCTCTCGGCAAATGGCTAATTCACCCCGCTCACTCCCCGGCACAATCCCATCCCCTCATCGAAAAAAGTCCTCTTTTCCGGTTGAGAAACCCCGATTCAGGGTGAAACTCCGCTCCCGTTATCCAGAAATGCTCGCGTGGCGGAATTGGTAGACGCGTATGATTCAGGTTCATATGAGTAATATCGTGGAGGTTCGAGTCCTCTCGCGAGCACCATCAAACGATGCACCGCCCACAAGGCGGTGTTTCTTTTTAGCCGCGACCCTCGTTACCTCTTCCACTCACTCATGCAGGACGCCGGATTTGTCAGACAAGCCTTTGCAGGAATCGCACGCCGCTACGTCCTCGCCAATCACGTCCTCAGCTTCGGCATCGACGTCCTCTGGCGCCGCGATACCGCTCGCCTCATCGCCAATCACCACCCCAAAGACCTCCTCGACCTCGCCACCGGCAGCGGCGACCTCATGCACACCATCCAGTCGCACTGCCCCGAAACCGCCATCATCGGCGCCGATTTCTCCGTCCCCATGATGCGCGAGGCTCAACGCCGCGACCTCCTCCCCCTCATCGCCGCCGACGGCATGAACCTCCCCTTCAACGACGCCTCTTTCGACGCCCTCACCGTCGCCTTCGGCCTCCGCAACATGGCCTCCTGGCCCGTCGCCCTCCACGAGATGGCCCGCGTCCTCCGCCCCGGCGGACGCCTCTTCATCCTCGACTTCTCCATCCCCTCCTTCCCCGGCATCCGCCAACTCTATCTCTTCTACCTCAAGCGCATCATGCCCCGCATCGCCGGCTGGATCACTGGCCAACGCGAAGCCTACGAATACCTCTGCGGCTCCATCGAACGCTTCCCCTCCGGCCAAGCCATGGAAAAACTCGTCACCGACCACGGCTTCACCACCTGCCAAACCCGCCCCCTCACCTTCGGCATCGCCGCCCTCTACATCGCAGAAAAATCTGCCAACCCTTGATCCATAAAAAAGGGGTGGCAGGGGGGAGAATTGAACTCCCGACCCAGGGCTTATGAGTCCCTTGCTCTACCACTGAGCTACCCTGCCGTTCCCTCCCATTCGAAGAATTTTCGCTTGAAGGGCCACCAAAATAGTCCGCTTCATCCTCCTGTCAAGCAGCGTGGACACCTCTCCTCACCAAAATCCCCATGACAAACTCCCCTCCCCGCCTCCGTTCTTAACCTCCGCCCGCATGAGACCCCACATCCTCACCTCCATCAGACTCCTGCTCACCGCCCTCCTCGACCTGAGCCTCTCGTCGTGCGCCAGCCCCGGCTTCCAACGCGCTTGGAAACAAGCCGCTACCGCCTCCCAGAACGACCCCGTATGTGGCCAATGGCAGGGCACATGGCAAAGCGAGGCCAACCAACACCACGGCAACCTCCGCTGCGTCGTCACCCCTCCCAAATCCCCCGGCCAACCCCACCAGTTCCACTACCACGCCACCTGGATGCGCTTCCTCAGCGGCGCCTATCGCGCCCAACACTCCGTCACCCCGGCAGGCCAGTCCACCTGGACGCTCGCCGGCCAGCACCAAATGCCCTCTTGGGCCGGTGACCTCTACACCTACCAAGGCCAACTCTCCCCCACCAGCTTCAACGCCACCTACAAGTGCGCACTCGATCACGGCACCTTCACCCTCTCCAGACCCCTCCCCTCCAAGAAGAAACTTGCCAAAACCCCACATTCCCCCTAGAAACGCGCCATGCCTCGTCGCCCATTCGCCCTCTCTCTCTTCGTCGCCTCATCCTGCCTCGCCACAACCGCCTCCGCCGTTGACTTCAAGTCCCAGGTCTTCCCCATCCTCAATCAAAAATGCGCCGAATGCCACAGCGTCGCCAAAGACAAAATCAAAGGCAAATTCGCCATCGATCGCATCGATGACATGAAGAAACACGTCAAAGCCGGCGAACCCACCAAAAGCACTCTCGTCTACACCGTCACCCTCCCCGACGACGACGAGGAAGTCATGCCCCCAAAAGGCAAAAACCGCCTCACCCCGGCCGAAGTCACCCTCCTCAAATCCTGGATCCAGGAAGGCGCCAACTTTGAAGCCGGAGCCGCCCCCACCGCCGCTCCCGCCACCCCAGCCCCCGCCGCCGGCGGTGTCCTTTCCTGGACCAACACCGAAGGCAAAGCCATCCAAGCCTCCTTCGAAGGCATGCAGGGCGCCGATGTCGTCCTCAAAACCGCCGACGGCACCCGCCACGCCTTCCCCCTCACCAAACTCTCCCCCGAAAGCCAAGCCCAAGCCAAAAAACTCGCTGGCCAATAACTCACTCTCTCCCAACCATGCAACGCATCCTCCTCCCGGCCCTCCTCCTTAGCCTCGCCCTTTCCTCACAGGCCGAATTGAAGCTCCCCGCCATCATTGGCGACAACATGGTGCTCCAGCAAAAACACGCCAATCCCATCTGGGGCTGGGATACCCCGGGCACCAAGGTGACAGTCTCCTTCGCCGGCCAATCCAAATCCGCTGAAGCCGGCTCCGATGGCAAATGGTCTGTCACCCTCGATCCCGTCCCCGCGAACGCCCAGCCCGCCAAAATCACCATCCAAGGCTCCTCCACCCGCGATCTCTCCAACGTGCTCGTCGGCGAAGTCTGGCTCTGCTCGGGCCAGTCCAACATGCAGTGGACCGTCAGTTCCTCCTGGGACTCCGACCTCGAAATCGCCACGGCCAAATTCCCCAACATTCGCCTCATCTCCGTCCCTCAAGTCGGCACCCAGGAACCCCAAAACGACTTCAAAGGCTCCTGGCAGCCCTGCTCCCCTGCCACCGTCGGCGACTTCAGCGCCGTCGGCTTCTTCTACGGCCGCGTCCTCCACCAAATGCTCGACGTCCCCATCGGCCTCATCGACAACGCCTGGGGCGGCAGCGCTGCCGAAGCCTGGGTCCGCCGTGACCTCCTCGAAACGAACCCCCATTTCAAAACCCTCATGGACGGTTGGGTCGTCAAAGAAAAAGACCTCTCCTCCGCCGAAGCCCAAGCCAAATACGACACCGCCCTCGCCTCCTGGAAAGCCAAGGCCGCCGAAGCCAAAGCCGCCGGCAAACCCTTCACCGCTCGCGCTCCCCAAGGCCCCCAGCAAATCCTCACCGGTCAGCACCGCCCCGGCAACCTCTACAACGGCGTCCTCCTCCCCCTAATCGGCTACGGCATCAAAGGCACCATCTGGTATCAAGGCGAGTCCAACGCCGAACGCGCCGCCGAATACGCCCACCTCTTCCCCTTCATGATCGAACACTGGCGCAAAGAATGGAAACAAGGCGACTTCCCCTTCTACTGGGTCCAACTCGCCGACTTCAAAGCCGAAGTCCCAACCCCTAGCGACAGCGCCTGGGCCGAACTCCGCGAAAGCCAAACCAAAACCCAGCACGCCATCAAAAACGGCGGCCAGGCCGTCATCATCGACCTCGGCGAAGCCAATGACATCCACCCCAAAAACAAACGCGACGTCGCCGAGCGCCTCGCCCGCCTCGCCATCGCCCACGACTACGGCATCAAAATCCCCTATCGCAGCCCCGAGTTCAAATCCATCGCCATCAAAGGCCCCAAAGTCACTGTCACACTCGACACCTTTGGCAGCGCTCTCCGCTCCGTCGACACCACCGAAATCAAAGGCTTCGCCATCTGCGGTGAAGACCACAAATGGGTCTGGGCAGACGCCCTCATCACCGGCCCGGATCAAATCACCGTCGGCCACCCCACCATCACCAAACCCGTCGCCGTCCGCTACGCCTGGGCTGACAATCCCGTCTGCAACCTCTACTCCAAAGACGGCCTCCCCGTCACCCCCTTCCGCTCCGACGACTTCCCCCAATCTCTTCCTGCGAAGCCCTAACCCGCTCGCACCACCTGCACCCAGGCGCTCTCACCCACATACCCCCGCACCCGCTCAGCCAGGATCTCACCATCGACGCCATCCTTCGTGATCGCAAACATCGTCGAACCCGATCCCGACATCAAAGCCCCACGGCACTCCCCTTGCCTCAACAGCCAAGTCTTCAAACTCGGTAACAGCAGATACTTCTCAAAAACGGGCCGCTCCAGATCATTCACCAGCTCCCCCCAGGGCGTGATTTGCGGCGCATACAGCACCCCAGGCATCTCCTGACTGTCCCGCCAGCGCTGATAAGCCCAAGGCGTCGCCACCGGAAACGGCGGCTTGATCAGCACCATCGTGATCGGCCCCGGTGACACCACCGGCACCACCCGCTCCCCTCGCCCCGTCCCATCCGCAGCCGCCTCCTCCAGCGCAAAAAACGCCACATCCGCTCCGATGCCGCCCGCCATCTCCACCAACGCCTCCTGACTCAAAAGCCCGCCCGTCAGCTCATTCGCTCCTCGCAGCACCACCGCCGCATTGCCACTCCCCCCTCCCAATCCCGCCCCAGCCGGCACCCGCTTCTCCAAATCAATCTCCCACGCCCCCTTCACCCCCGTCCGCTCCTGAAACAACCGCAGCGCCTTCGCCACCAGATTCGTGCCATCCGTCGGCACCGTCGGATCACTGCACCGAATCTTCAACGAATCCCCCGCGCTCCTCATCCGGATCGTCACCTCATCCCCCAGCGACAACCGCAGCATCCTCGTCGCCACTTCATGAAATCCATCCTCCCGCCTCCCAAGCACCCTCAACCAAAGATTGATCTTGGCCGGAGAAAATAACGTCACCTCTTTCATAATGGATTCCGCATGGGAGCCTTAACTCGACCTCAAAGCAAGCTCACTCCCTCTCATCGCCTCCCCAATAACGCCAGCATCCGCCCGGTCCTCCCTTTCTCCATTCGATACGAGTAAAACCGCCCCAAATCACTTGCCGTGCACGTCCCATCGTCCCGGATCCGATCCGCCGGCACTCCCGCTCGTTCCGCATCCGCCCGGATCATCGCCGCAAAATCCACCTCATAACTCGGCGGTCGAATGCACGGCCCCAGCCTCACCTGCATCCGCCCCGGATCCGCGCCATGCTCCCTCACCATCAACTCAATCGCCGCCCCCACAATGTTCAACTCACTCCCCTTCTTCCCCGAGTGCACCAACCCCAAACTCCCCACCGCCTCATCCGCCAAAAAAACCGCGCAACAGTCCGCCACATAAATCCCCATCACCTTCCCCCGCACATTCGAAATCAACCCATCCACCTCCGGATTCACCACCCCCTCAGCCATCCCCTCGTGCACCACCGCCACCCCACACCCATGCACCTGCTCAGCCAAAACCAAACTCCCCATCCCAAACCCCATCTCCTCCAGTTGCCCCTCATGCGCCACGCTCAACCTCGCGATCACTTCTCCCCTCTCCCCATCCACATCCACCTCCGGTTGCCTCAAAATGAACCGATGCACCACCCCGTCCATCGCATCAAATTCATCATAGCCTAGCCAGGTCCGCTCATCATTCATTCCCCATCCTCAAAGAAAAAGGCGCGCCGGTCAACCCAGCGCGCCTTTCAAAAATTTTGCCTCCGCTGGCTTAGCGACCCGCCACCATTCCGTTCTGCCCGGAGTAGCTCGACATGAAGCTCGCCACGTCATCGGACTCCGTCTCAGTCATCGCATCCGCAATCCGGTTTTGCAGCTCCGTCCGCAGACGACCCACCAGATCCACACCCTTCGACGTGATCCGAACCATCACCTTGCGGCGATCATCAATCGCGTGTGTCCGCTCCATGTATCCCAGCTTCTCCAGCCGATCCACCAGCCCGGTCGCCGCCGCCGTCGAATGCCCCATCTTCCGGGCAATGTCGGTCATGGTGATTTCGCGTGACGTTGCCAAAAAGCCGAGAAGGAAAAACTGGGCAAACGAAATGTTATCCCGGTTCAGCTCCTTCGACAGATCGAGCAGGAACTCCCGCTGGCTGAACAGAATGAAGTCTGCCAGCTTGGCGTGGTCCTGTTGGTTTTCTATGTTTCCAGTCATGGCTTTGAGGGGGTCGTTGGTAGCTTGGGAGTGATTAAATGCCTTACACTTGTGTCAATTTACCATCTTCAAAAGTAAAAGCAACAGAAATCCATAGATTTCATAACTTTTCGTTTCAGGCGCATATCCACTTTCGCTTAGATAATAATCAATTATGACAAATTATCAAGAACAGAATGCGCCCGAAAGGCCTTTATTCCAAAAAAACTTACCTTCCACCTGTCTTTTTTGTCACCCCTTTGTCCCCTGCTGCTTAGCTACCACCTTCGCCCAACTATCCTTCAGTCCTACCGTTCGATTAAACACAGGTTTCCCCGGATGTGAATCTTTTGGATCCACATAGAAATAACCCAGGCGCTCAAACTGATAATGCCCTCCCACAACGGCCTCCGCCAAGGCCGGTTCCGCCATCGCTCCCTCCACATTCGTGAGCGACCCCGGATTGATCAACGTGACAAAATCGCCATCCTCCCCCGCCGCCACCTCAGGCTGCTCCTCCGTAAACAGCCGATCATACAATCGCACCGCCACCGGCACCGCATGCCGCGCGCTCACCCAGTGAATGATCCCCTTCACCTTCGGCCGCCCCTCCGGCTGCACCCCATGCCGCGTCGCTTCGTCATAAGTGCACCGCACCTCCACCACCTGACCTGACGCATCCTTCACCACTTCCTGGCACCGGATGCAGAATCCATACCGCAACCGCACCTCACCACCCGGCTTCAACCGATGATACCCCGACGGTGGCACCTCCATGAAGTCATCCTGATCAATATAGATCTCCCGGCACAACGGCATTTGCCTCGTCCCCGCCGCCTCATTCTCCGGATTGTTCACCGCCTCGATGAACTCCACCTGATCTTCCGGATAATTCTCGATCACCACCTTCAACGGCTTCAAAACCACCAGCGCCCGCAGCGCATTCGCATTCAAATCCTCACGCACCGCGTGCTCCAGCACCGCCACATCCGTCAGGGAGTTGAACTTCGTCAGCCCGATCATCCGGCAAAAATGCCGAATCGACGCCGGCGTGTACCCTCTCCGTCTCAACCCCGAAATCGTCGGCATCCGCGGATCATCCCACCCCTGCACATGCCCCTCCTTCACCAACCGCAGCAGCTTCCGCTTGCTCATCACGGTGTAAGTCAGGCTCAGCCTCGCAAATTCCCGCTGATACGGCTGCCCCGGCAATCCTTCGACATTCTGAATCAACCACTCATACAACGGCCGGTGATGCTCAAACTCCAGCGTACAAAGACTATGCGTGATCCCCTCCAGCGCGTCACTCAGCGGGTGCGCGTAATCATACATCGGGTACAAACACCATGCGTCCCCTGTCCGATGATGCGCCGCCTTCAAGACCCGATACAGCACCGGATCCCGCATGTTCATGTTCGGCGACGCCATGTCGATCTTTGCCCGCAAAATCATCACCCCTTCCGCCACCTCTCCGGCCCGCATCTTCCGAAACAACGCCAGACTCTCCTCCACCGACCGATCCCGAAACGGACTGTTCACCCCCGGTGTCGTCAGCGTCCCCCGATTCGCCCGAATCGCCTCCGCCGATTGCTCATCCACATACGCCAACCCCTTCCCAATCAACTGCTCCGCAAACCCGTACAACTTCTCAAAGTAGTCGCTCGCATAATACAGGTGATCCCCCCAGTCAAAACCCAACCACCGCACGTCCTCCTGAATCGAATCCACATACTCCGTCTCCTCCTTCGTCGGATTGGTATCGTCGAACCGCAAATGACACCGCGCCTTCGGACCATGCTCCAGCGCCAGCCCAAAATTCAAACAAATGCTCTTCGCATGCCCAATGTGGAGGTACCCGTTCGGCTCCGGCGGAAATCGTGTGATCACCCACCCCTCATTGCGCCCCGCCGCCAAATCATCGGCGATCAGATCACGAATAAAATCAGAAGCAACAGGAGCAGGCGAAACAGCAGAGTCAGACATGGAAAAGGAAGATAAACCGGGAGCAATCTCCCGGCGGACCCCATGCTTCACCGCACCTACCGCCCCCGTCAAGCCCGCCTCACTCCGCCCCAGGCAGCTTTTCAGCCAACGGACGCATCATGTCAGGCACGATCATCCACTTCTTCGCATCCTTCTCGTCCTGCTGCAGCGAAATCAAAAACAACTCCTGAATCTTCTCTTTCAACGTCTCTTGCGACGTCCGCACCACCGCGTGCACGATCTTGTCACCGTCTTCACCACACAGTCCCACAATCGTGATTTTCAGCGTTTCCTTCTTCCTCGCCAGCACCGCCGGATCCACCGTCATCCGCTCATGCACCGCCTCACGCTCCGCCGCATAAAAGGCCGTCGGACTCATCTTCTCCAACTCCGCCAAATCCTTCACCCCCAGCTTCCCAAGCATCGCCGCTTCCTCCGTCATCGTCGGCGCCATCTTGATCACCGACACCGTCTCCTGCAGTTTCTTCTCCAGTGACGGCACATACAACATCGTCCCCGCCTTCTTCCAGTCCTGATTCACCACCGCCGTCAAATACTCCTTCACCATCGCAGCCGTCGGATGACTCGCCGGTAAATTCTCCGCGGATCCAGTCACAGGAGGCAAAAACAAAGCGACAGCCAATGCCGCTGTCGAAAGGAATCGTGATGAACACATAAACATAAGAGTAGCCCCTGTACTAATGCCACCTCCCAGAGGCGTCAAATACGGAAACGAATCCCTAGTCCGACACCCTCCCACAGCGTTTTCGCCAATTTTTTTTCATTGCACCCCAATAAAAATCTCGTCCCACCCGTGACGCACCCTGAACCTGCCCTGCATGAGCCCCCCTCCCTCTTCCTTCGAAACCCTGCTGGACCGCTTCCAGCGCCCGCTCATCCGCTACTCCCTCACCTTCACCCCCAACCTCGAAGACGCCCGCGACATCGTCCAGGACACCTTCATCAAACTCGCCTCCGCCCTCCCCTCCCTCGACCCCGACCGCATTGCCCCCTGGCTCTTCACCGTCTGCAAAAATCAATCCGTCGACCACCACCGCAAACTCCACCGCCTCATCCCCATGGACTCCGCCACCCTCGAACTCGAATCCCCCCCGGACCCCGCCCCCTCTCCCTCAGAGGACCTCGAACACGCCGAAACCGCCACCGCACTCCATCACCTCATCAACCAACTCCCCGACCGCCAGCGCGAAGCCGTCAAATTGAAGTTCATCGCCGGCCTCGACTACAAACAGATCTCCCAGGCCATGGACACCACCATCGGCAATGTCGGCTACCTCATCCACCACGGCGTCCAAGCCCTCCGCCAAAAATGGACCGCCCAAGAAACCCAAGCCTAATCCCTCACCCTCTTCCATCCCATGAACCCCGAAAATTTGACCACCCACGCCCTCGGCGAACCCCTCCCCCCCGCCGACCAAGCCGCCCTCGAGCAGGCCCTCACCTCCGACGCCCAAACCCGCGCCGAATTCGAAGCCACCCAAGCCTTCACCCAGTTCCTCCAGCAAAACCTCGCCACCGACCACCCCGAAGCCACCCTCACCGAAGCACAAAAACAACGCCTCGCCGCCCTGGCGTCAACGCCAGCAGACCGTGGTGCAAGCCGCTGGCTTGCCCGAAAAGAAGGTGCCAAAGCCGTCCACCCCATCCCTCGCCGCTGGCTCACCCGCACCATCCTCCCCCTCAGCGCCGCCGCCCTCATCGCCCTCGGCTTCCAACAGTGGCAATCCGAAACTCAGATTCCCTTTTACACTGATGAATCTCCCGAAGGCAAGAGTCTCTCTGAGATTCGTGAAGACGATCAAGAATTGAACCACGTCACCAATCTCAAGAAAAACACACTCCCCACCCCAACTGTCCCCACCAAACGAATCGTCAGCAACTCCTCCTCCGCTTCCATCTCGCTCCCCGAAGCTCCACCCGCCGAGTTGCCAGCAGCTCGCGCAACCATCGGGGCGGCCACCTCCACACCGTCTAGCCCCCCTGCTCCCAAACCGGGCGAATCCCTAATCTCTGACCTCTCAGGTGGATTCAAAACCCAAATCCCACCCGGTTTCAAAAAAGAGCTCTCTAGCAGCTCCATCGCTCCCGACTTGTCAAAAAGCGGTGCCGGGTCCCTCCAACTCTCCCCCTCCTCCACCTACACCGGATCGACCACTGTCAGTGCTGGAACGCTTCAAATGGCCGGTGAAAGCGCCCCAGCCACCCGCGCAGAAGTCGCTCGCGATTCCATCGACCGCCAACTCAGCTACTCAAACGCTCCAGCTTCACCGTCTTCGCCCGCACCCGCAGACCCCTTCTCTTCCGCTCTTGCCGCACAAAGCCCTGCGCCGGTTCACCTGGAAGTTGGGTATGACAATTTGGACTCCCCAGACTCCCAACGTCGCCAGCCCCCCCCCACCAACGAATCCTACACCCCCATCCAGGAACCCCCCCTCACCCCCGTCCTCCGCGAACCCCTCTCCACCTTCTCCATCGACGTCGACACCGCCTCCTACGCCAACACCCGCCGCTTCCTTAACCACACCTCCCTCCCCCCTCGCGACGCCGTCCGCATCGAGGAATTGGTGAACTACTTCCCCTACAACCTCGAAGCCCCAGCCCCCGACTACCCCCATCCCTTCGCCGTCCACGTCGAAGTCGCCGACTGCCCCTGGCAGCCCCAACACCGCCTCGCCCGCATCGGCATCCAAGGCAAAAAAGTCGGCCTCGAACAGCGCAACAGCAACTTCGTCTTCCTCATCGATGTCTCCGGCTCCATGAACCAGCCCGACAAACTCCCCCTCGTCAAAGAAAGCCTCCGCCTCCTCATCGAACAGCTCGACGAAAAAGACCGCGTCTCCATCGTCACCTACGCCGGCTCCTCCGGCCTCGTCCTCCCCCCCACCAACGGCGACCAAAAAGACCGCATCCGCGCCGCCATCGCCAACATGACCCCCGGCGGCTCCACCCACGGCAGCGCCGGCATCCAACTCGCCTACGAACAAGCCATCGCCGGCTTCATCCCCGAAGGAGTCAACCGCGTCATCCTCTGCTCCGATGGCGACTTCAACGTCGGCATCTCCTCCCCCTCCGACCTCGAAAAACTCATCACCGAAAAAGCCCGCTCCGGCGTCTTCCTCTCCGTCCTCGGCTTCGGCACCGGCAACCTCAAAGACCGCACCATGGAAACCCTCGCCGACAAAGGCAACGGCAACTACGGCTACATCGACAGCCTCAGCGAAGCCCGCAAAGTCCTTGTTGAACAAAGGACAGGCACCCTCATCACCATCGCCAAAGACGTCAAAATCCAGGTCGAGTTCAACCCCGCCCAGGTCGCCAGCTACCGCCTCATCGGCTACGAAAACCGCCTCCTCGCCAAAGAAGACTTCAATGACGACACCAAAGACGCCGGCGAAATCGGCGCCGGCCACAGCGTCACCGCCCTCTACGAAATCGTCCCCGTCGGCGTCACCCCACCCACCGCCCCCGTCGATTCCCTCAAATACCAAACCCCACCTGTCGCAACCGCCGCCTCTCCTGACACAGCCAAGTCCCCCGAACTCCTCACCGTCAAACTCCGCTACAAAGCCCCCGATGGCACCACCAGCCAACTCATCGAAGTCCCCGTCACCGATAAAGAAACCACCCTCGCCGCCGCCACCCCCGAATTCAAATTCACCACCGCCGTCGCCGCCTACGGCCTCATGCTCCGCCAAAGCTCCTACCGAGGCCCCCTCACCTGGGATCAAATCCGCCAACTCGCCCTCGAAGGCAAAGGCTCCGACCCCCACGGCTACCGCGCCGAATTCCTCCAACTCCTCGACAAAGCCCGCAGCCTCCTCCCCTCCAATCAATAAACTGCCCCACTCTTTCTGAATACATCCGGGCCGGAAGCGTCCAACTCCCCAGTTGACGCTCCCGGCCCAACTCTTTTTCCAGCCCAATCCTCCCCAACAAAACCATAAAATGGCTTGCGCTTAGTAAAATTTTAACAACTATTAAAGATAAAGATATGAAAACTGATTTCACCGCTCGGCCTTCTCGTTCAGTGCGTGCGCTCCTCGTCCCCTGCCTCGCTTTCGTAATCGACTTGGATTCCGCCTCCGCCCAGCAAGCCCCAAACTACGCCCCGCCTGCCGGCTACCGTCAGCCATCGCGTTATGATTCTTATCGTGCCGCTAGCCCTAATGTTTCCCAGCGCGTCGGCGGTTTCGTGAAACGCCTCTTCTACGGAGAGCCCCAGCCCACCTACGCCCCGCCCCAATACAGCCGCCGCGCCCCTTCAGGCCGCAGTCTCGACGCCCCCCCTTCAGCCTCACGCTCCACTCCCGCTGTCGCTTCCACCCCTCCTGCATCCACCAAGACCAAGCCCGCTCCCGTGGCCTCGTCCAAACCCAAGGCACCCGCAAAACCTGCGCCAACCACCTCAAAGCCCTCCAGCAAATACACCCCGCCTCGCATCAAACCCGAATCGGCCGCTCCCTCCATTCAATCGAAGCCAGCCCCTCAAAAGCCCCAGGAAGCCCCCCCAGCTCCCCGCACCGAACCCACTCCTCCCCCAACCCCCACTTACACGCCTCCCGCACCCACCCCGGATGCTCCTCCTGCGCTCGACAACAAACCCACCCCGTCCCCTAACTCCGTCGCCAGCCTGAACAACACGCTCCCAGGCACGAACACCACCGAATTGACCCCCGCGCCCGAGCCAACCGCTCCGCCGCAAAAGACCCCCGCACCCAGCACCCCTAGCTCGGACGGCCAGTTCCTCGTCGGCAAAAAAACCACCTCCCCCGGTCGTGTCGTCAGCCCTTACCCTCCTTATCAGGAACTCGACGTCACCGGCCTCTCCAGCGGCTCCCTCGCCCTCGATCCCACCACCGACAAGGTCTTCCAAATCCCTTGAGTTGAGCGCCAGCACCTGAGGGAATGCAAGCCCACGCTTGCCTTCCCAGATCAGGTCGCCACAATGCGCCGCTCATGCCCGCGCCCTCTCAAACCCATCTGGTTCTCATCCCCAGCTACAACTCGGGACCCAAACTAGAGTCAACGGTGCGCCAAGCCCTCGCCGCTTGGTCCCCCGTCTGGGTCGTCATCGATGGCAGCACGGACGGCAGCGACCACTTCCTCGACTCCCTCGCCCAACTCTCCCCCGCCGACCTGCGGGTCCTCCGCCAAACCCCCAATAGCGGCAAAGGCAGCGCCGTTCTCCATGGCCTCCGTCACGCCGTCGCCGAAAACTTTACCCACATTCTCACCATGGATGCCGATGGCCAGCATGACCCGCAAAGCATCGCTGCCTTCATGACCACCTCAGCCCAAAACCCGACCGCCCTCATCCTCGGCGCCCCCCAGTTTGATCACTCCGCCCCCAGCGAACGCCTCTTCGGCCATCACATCGCCAACTTCTTCGCCCGACTCGAAACCCTCGGCAGCAATCTCGGCGACTGC
Organism: Verrucomicrobiaceae bacterium; assembly: GCA_027487315.1. Classification (GTDB taxonomy): domain Bacteria; phylum Verrucomicrobiota; class Verrucomicrobiia; order Verrucomicrobiales; family Verrucomicrobiaceae; genus JAGRPD01. Next base: position 14,990 of record JAIYDW010000118.1, read on the forward strand.
CTCTTCGGCTTCCGTGTCTATCCCGCCCAGGCCCTCCTCAGCGTCCTCGACTCCACCCGCTACGCCCGCCACTACGACTTCGACCCCGAATCCGCCATCCGCCTTGTCTGGCGCGGCCATCCCGTCATCAACCTTCCCACCCCCTGCCGCTACTTCACCCCCTCCGAAGGCGGCGTCTCCCATTTCAGATACCTGCGCGATAACCTCCTCCTCATCGGAATGTACGCCCGACTCCTCATCGGATTTTTCCTTCGACTTCCCCTGTTGATTCTCCGCCGACTGAACACTAAATAGTCCACAACCATGAAAAGAGCTCACCGCCTCCTTTGCCTCCTCCCCTGCATCGCCGCAGCCACGCTGCTCAGCAACTGCGTCTCGTCCCAGGTGAGCTTGGACTACCAGCCACGCCCGGGGCAAATGATGCGCGGCACCCCTGACTTCGGCGTCGGCCAGTTCGTCAACCTTCGCCGCGAAGGCCCCTACTTCCTCGGCACCGTCCGCATGCCCATCGGCACCCCCGTCGAAAACGTCACCACCCGCACTCCCGTCGAGGCCATCGTCCCCAACGCCTTCGCTCACGCCCTCGAAGCCCGCGGCATGCTCAATGGCAACGACCGCGCCAAATACATCATCACCGGTGAAGTACTCGACCTCTACTGCCAGCAAATCGTCCACCCCTACGGCTACGCCCGCCTCCGCGTCAACATCATCCGCGCCGGCAGCGGCCAAATCGTCTTCTCACGCATCTACACCGGCGAACGCCAAAGCACCGCCTACCGCCCCGGCTCCGGCTCCCCCGTTCCCCTCCTCCGCGAGCTCACCTCACGCGCCCTCCAAGACGCCGTCGACGCCGCCCTCGATGACCGCGAAATGCGCGCCCGCATCGGCAACCGCCCCCCCACCTACACCCCGGGCATGCTGTAAACTCGCGCCCGGCATCGGCCCCACTCACTCGCTGAATGCATCGGCCCGCCGCCTCATCGCCCGTCGAACTCCCCGACTCGCCTGACCGCGTCCGCCGTCTGGCCAAGTCCCTCTCCCGTCTCTACCCAGGCCGCTTCCTGCGTTCCTACGTCTACTGGAAAATCCGCACCGACCCCCTCTACCCCGCCGTCACCCGCTCCCTGGCAGACGCTCAAAATCAACCCCTCGTCGATCTCGGATGCGGCGCTGGCCTGTTCCCTTTCTACCTCAAATCCCAACACTACCTCGGCCCCATCCACGGACTCGATATCGATGATCAAAAAATCATCGCCGCCCGCACCATCGCCACCCACCACTGGCCCGACATCGACTTCCAAACCAGCGACTTCGCCACCTGGAACCCCGCCCCTCATCAAGGCCACGTCACCCTCCTCGACGTCCTCCAATACCTCCCACCAGAGCTCCAACACGACCTCCTCTCCCGCGCCGCCACCTGCATCACCGCCCCCAACCACCGCCTCATCATCCGCAACGGCCTCAGCGACCCCTCCTGGCGCGCACGCATCACCCACTCCACCGACCACTTCGCCCGCTGGATCCGCTGGATGCCCAACAGCCCCCTGTCACACCCCACTCGAGAGTCCCTCGAAGCCCCCCTCCGCGCCGCCGGCCTCCACCTCATCTTCACCCCCCTCTGGGGCAAAACCCCCTTCAACAACTACCTCATCACCGCCCACCGCCCCAATTAACAGCGAACCGAGAACAAAGAACCGCGAACCTACTCCGCCTCCCCCGCCGGAGTCACCACCTTCGCCAGCACCTTGTCGATCAAATCATCCACCTTCACCTGCTGCGCCTCCCCCTCGAAATTCAAAATGATCCGGTGCCTCAGCGCCACATGCACCAGCGCCCGCACATCCTCCGTCGAAACACTCGTCGCCGCATGCAGCGCCGCCCACACCCGCGCCCCCTTGATCAACGCCTGCAATCCCCGCGGACTCGCTCCATAAGCCACATAGCGCTTCACCTCAGGCAGCACATCCGGCTGCTCCGGATGCGTCGCTAGGATCAATCGCGACGCATAATGCGCCACCGGGTCCGGCACCGGAATCTGCGCCAGCTGCTTCTGCCACTTGATCAGATTCTTCCCCGTCAGCACCGCCTTCAACTTCGGCTCCTCAAACCCCGTCGTCCGCCGTGAAATCTCCACCAAACTCTCAATGTCCGGAAACGGCACCTTCACCTTGAACAAAAAGCGATCCAACTGCGCCTCCGGCAGCGGATAAGTCCCCTCCATCTCCATCGGATTCTGAGTCGCCAAAACAAAAAACGGCTCCGGCAGCGGATGCCTCTCCCCGCCTGTCGTCACATTCCGCTCCTGCATCACCTCCAGCAGCGCCGCCTGCGTCTTCGGCGTCGCCCGATTGATCTCATCCACCAGCAGCAAATTGCGAAACACCGGCCCCTGCTCAAAACGCAGCACCCGCCGGCCATTCTCATCCTCCCCCACAATGTGTGTCCCCAGGATATCCGCCGGCATCAAATCCGGCGTGCACTGCACCCGCCCCGGATCCAGCCCGATCACCTGCGACAGCACCCGCACCAAATACGTCTTCCCCAACCCCGGCACCCCTTCCAAAAGCACATGCCCCCCCGCAAAAATCGCCACCAGCACATGCGTCAGCATCTCATCATACCCCACCACCGCCTTCTGCGTCTCCGCTCGCAAGCCCTTAAAGATTTCAGGAAAAGAATCAGCCATGATCAAAAAACAACACCCCCATTAACGCAGACCCAAATCAAATCACCAGCCCCAATTCACCCAACGTACCACGCCTGTCCCAGGCGTGTCCCCACCAAACGAACCACGCCTGTCCCAGGCGTGTCCTCTAACACCATCACCTTTCACCTCCCCTCCCCCTCCAACCGCTTCCTCAGCGCATTAAAATACCGCCTCACCTGCTCCCGCCGCGCCATCGGCAGCGCCGCCTCATCCATCGCCGCCTCCTGCGCCTCCATGAACTCCACACTCAAAGCCGCACTCCCCTGACTCACACCCTCCTCTCGCGGAGCCCCACCCTCCACCTGCCGCACCGACGACGCCCCCTCTCCCGTCTTCTCCGCCTTCGCCATCGCCGACTTCACACTCTCCGGCACCGCCGTCTCCTCCCCCTTCATCTCACTCTTCGCCGACCCCGGCGGCAACCCCGACCCCGCACCCACGATGGCCCCACTGTTCGGCGAACTCCCAGGCATCATCACCATCATCTCCGGCGGCTTGTCACCCGCATCCTGCCCCGGCACCGGAGCCATCAACATCGGCGTCCCCTCCTCCGGCTTCTCCCCACCTTTCCCCGCGTTCGGATTGCCCTGACCCAAACTCAACTGCGGCCCCTGCTGCCCCGCCTGCCCTTCCTGACCCTGACCACTCGCCCCCGACTCCGGAGCCTCACTCACCTGCGCCATCTGCCCTTCCTGACCCCCTTGCCCCTCAGCCGACTCCGGCTTTCCCGACTGCCCACCTCCCTTCGTCGACTGACCTTGCGATCCCTCATTCAAAGCCTGCATCGCCTCCCCCTCCGCCCCCGCATTCGCCATCTGCCCCCCCGCCTCTCGCAGTTGCTGCGCCAACCGTTCCAACTCCTCCTGCGTCTGCTGCCTCCCCTGCATCTCCCTCAAACGCTGCGCCATCTGTCGCATCGCCTCACTCGCCTTCGCCCTCTCACCCCCCTTCAAATTTTTCGCCACCTCGCTCACCCCGCTCCCCACCAAACGCTCCCCATCCTCCGGCACCGCCGCCGCATTCACCTGATTGAAGACCCCCTCCAATCGCTCCGTCTGCTCCTCCCCACCCGCCTCAATCTTCCCCGCCAACGCCTCCGCTTCTTCCGCCGCCTCGCCACCCTTCCGATCCGCCACCGCATCGCCCAAATCCGCCGTATCCGCCTGCTTCCTCAGCGCCTCCGTCAACGCCTCGGACGCCCAAGCCTCCTCTCCCGCCCCCACCCGCTCCGCCAGTTTCTCCGCCTCCCTCGCCCGCTGCTCCAGCGCATCCAGCACCTCCCTCGCCGTCTTCCCCGCACTCTGCGACAGCGCCTCCGCCGCCCCCTGGATCTGTCCCTCCAAACCCTTCCGCTCCTCCTCCGTCAGCCCCGCCAACTTCTCCGCCTTCACCTCCATCCCCGCCAACTGCTCCGCCGCCACCCGCGCCGCCGCCACCATCTCCGCACTCAACTCCGGCCCCCGCCTCACCGCATCCATCCACCACCCCGCCACACCCGTCATCCCCAACCCAAAAATCACCCACCCCAACCGACCCACCCTCACCACTGGCATCTCCACCCCCAGCCTCCCCAGCGCCCCCGGCAACTCAGCCGCCTGCGCCTTCAAATGCCTCTCCTCAGCCTCCGTCCGCACCTCCCGCGACTCATACCACCACGCCGCCGCAAACGCCTCCCGCCGCCCCGCTTCCCGATCCCACAACGCCCACGCCGCATACACCGACGGCCGCTTCCACCACGCCCACCCCAGCATCCCCACCCCCAACAGCATCACCCCAACCAACCCCACCCAAAACGCCACCATCCCCCCACCCATCACCGCCCCAATAAAAGCCCCCAAAACCATCACCCCCGCCACCGGAAACCCCACCCGCATAACCAAAGCCACAAACCTCCGCCAAACCACCCGCCCCATCACCACCCTCGACGCCTCACCAAACACCGCCCTCCCCGGCAAAGCCACATGCGCTGGAAACGTCTCATCCACAGCCCCTTAATACCCCAATTCCACTCCCCCTCAAACCAAAATCCCCACCATCCCTGCTCCTCCTCGTCCTCCTCGTCCTCGTCCTCGTCCTCGTCCTCGCCCTCCGCCCTCCGCCCTCCGCCATTCGCCATTCGCCCTTCGCCCTTCGCCCTTCGCCCTTCGCCATTCGCCATTCCCCATTCCCCATTCCCCATTCCCCATTCCCCATTCGTCATTCGTCATTCGTCATTCGTCATTCGTCATTCGTCATTCAACGTTCAACGTTCAACGTTCAACGTTCGTCATTCAAAATTAAAAGTTCCCCCCACCCCCCACCGTTCTCCTCCCCATGCCCACCTCCCGCCGCCACTTCCTCACCACCAGCACCACCGCCCTCGGCTTCCCCGCCCTCCTCCGCGCCCAATCCCCCGCCAAAACCCTCCGCCTCGCCATCATCGGCTGCGGCGGTCGCGGCGCCTCCAACCTCGCCTCCCTATTGAAAGACCCCGCCGTCGTCATCACCGCCCTCTGCGACGTCGACAAAAACCACCTCGACCGCGCCGCCGCCCAGCACCCCAAAGCCCGCACCTACCGCGACTTCCGCAAACTCTACGACGACCCCTCCGCCCTGTCAGACATCGACGCCGTCGTCGTCTCCACCACCGAGCACACCCACGCCTTCGCCACCCTCCCCGCCCTCCTCCTCAAAAAACCCGTCTACTGCGAAAAACCCCTCACCCACAACGTCCACGAAGCCCGCCTCATCACCCAGGCCGCCGCCACCGCCGGCGTCCCCACCCAAATGGGCACCCAAATCCACGGCCTGCCCAACTACCGCCGCGTCGTCGAACTCATCCAGTCCGGCGCCATTGGCGATGTCACCGACGCCCACGTCTGCGTCTCCCGCGCCTGGGGCCTGCAATCCCAAGCCGACGCCGAAGCCAACAAAGACCGCGTCCACGTCACCGAACGCCCCACCGAAGCCCAAACCCCGCCCCCCCATCTCGACTGGGACCTCTGGATCGGCCCCGCCCCCTTCCGACCCTTCAACGAAGTCTACTACCCTGGCCCCAAATGGTACCGCTGGTGGGACTTCGGCAACGGCACCATGTCCGACCTCGGCTCCCACTGGAATGACCTCCCCTTCTGGGCCCTCAAACTCGACGCCCCACTCACCATCGAAGCCTTCGGCCCCCCGGCCCATCCCGAGATTGCCCCCGCCACCATGTCCGCCACCTACGAATACGGACCCCGTGGCGACCGCCCCGCCTGCCGCGTCCACTGGCACCAGGGCGCCACCAAACCCGACGTCTGGAAAAGCGATCCCCTCATCAGCACCTGGTCCAGCGGCGTCCTCTTCGTCGGCACCAAAGGCATGCTCCTCTCCGACTACAACAAACACCTCCTTCTCCCCCAGTCCACCTTCGCCACCTTCACCCCACCCGCCCCCTTCATCCCCGACTCCCCCGGCCACCACCAGGAATGGCTCGACGCCATCCGCAACGGCACCCCCACCGGCAGCCCCTTCAGCTACGCCGGCCCCCTCACCGAAGCCAACCACCTCGGCAACGTCGCCTACCGCACCGGCACCAAACTCCACTGGGACCACAAAAACATGACCGCCACCAACCACCCCGAAGCCACCCGCTTCCTCCAGCGCCCCCCCCGCAAAGGCTGGACCCTCTAATCCCCTCGTCCTCGCCCCTTCCCGGTCGCCCTCCGCCCCCAAAGTAGCAGTCACTCTCCGAGTGACCAGTCCATCATTTGCGATTGCGAATCACCTCAATCACCCCAACGCCCCCCTTCCTCCAACGCCCCCCGCCCCGGCTGGACCCTCTAAACCCTCCCCAGTACTGTAGTTCCGCCTTTAGGCGGTCCCCCAAAGTGGCAGTCACTCTCCGAGTGACGCCTCCATCATTTGCGATTGCGAATCGCTCCATTCACCCCTTCTTAAAACCCACTCCTGAATGGCCGCGCACCATCCAGGTCACCCATGCCTTTTCAACCGTGAGTCAGCCCACCGAAATCCCACACTCGAAGCCCCCCGTCCCCACCCTGGACGCCCCCTTCACCCACCTCGCCGCCTACCGCTTCGCCCCCCTCACCGACCTCCGACCCCTCCGCGAGCGCCTCCAAAAACACTGCGCCGACCTCGACCTCAAAGGCACCATCCTCGTCAGCCAGGAGGGCCTCAACCTCTTCGTCGCAGGCCTCCCCGCCTCCATCGCCGGCCTCCTCGACCTCATCCGCACCCTCCCCGGCTTCGAAACCTTCGACGGCAAATACAACCCCTGCGACCACCAGCCCTACAACCGCATGCTCGTCCGCCTCAAAAAGGAAATCATCTCCTTCGGCATCGACGGCATCGACCCCGCCCATCGCACCTCCACCAAGCTCAAACCCGCCGAACTCAAGCAATGGCTCGACGAAGGCCGCCCCGTCACCCTCCTCGACACCCGCAACGACTACGAAATCAAACTCGGCACCTTCAAAAACGCCCTCACCCTCCCCCTCGCCAAATTCCGCGACTTCCCGGACGCCGTCCGCCAGCTCCCCCCCGAACTGAAGGATCAACCCATCGTCATGTTCTGCACCGGCGGCATCCGCTGTGAAAAAGCCGGCCCCTTCATGGAGCAGGAAGGCTTCAAACACATCTACCAGCTCGAAGGCGGAATATTGAAATACTTCGAAGACTGCCAGAGCGCCCACTACGACGGCGAATGCTTCGTGTTCGACCAGCGCACCGGCGTCGACCCCAGCCTCCACGAGACCGACTCCACCCAGTGCTACCACTGCCAGAGCCCCCTCACCGCCGCGGATCAAGCCGACCCCCGCTACATCCCCGGCGCCTCCTGCCCCCACTGCCATCGCCCCCCGGAGGACGCCCGCATCGCCGCCCTCGCCGCCCGCCGCACCGCCCTCATCGCCGCCACCACCCCCCTCCCCGGCTCCATCCCCTATGACAACTTCCGCCCCCTGAACGTCCCCGCCACCTGCGACGGCTTCACCCTCATCGAAGTCCTCCACCGCATCGTCCCCAAAATCTCCCCCGCAGACTGGCTCATCCACTGGCAGGAAAACCGCCTCGTCGATGACGAAAAACGCCCCCTCCCCATCGACGTCCCCCTCCGCGCCGGCCAGCGCATCCTCCACCGCCAGCCCGCCATCCAGGAGCCCGACGTCAACCCCGCCATCGACCTCCTCCATGAGGACGAAGCCCTCATCGTCCTGAACAAACCCGCCCCCCTCCCCATGCACCCCGGCGGCCGCTTCAACCGCAACACCCTCGACTACATCCTCCAGCAGGCCTTCCACCCCTTCAAACCCCGCCCCGCCCATCGTCTCGATGCCGACACCACCGGCCTCGTCGTCTTCACCAAGACCAAGCACTTCGCCGGCATCTTGCAGCCCCAGTTCACCCGCGGCCAGATCGAAAAAGCCTACCTCGCCCGCATCCACGGCCACCCAGAAACAGACACCTTCGACTGCCACGCCCCCATCTCGGACGACCCCGGCCGCCTCGGCACCCGCAGCATCGACGAAAGCACCGGCCTCCCCTCCCACACCCGCTTCCACGTCCTCGCCCGCCACCCCGACGGCACCGCCCTCGTCGAAGCCCACCCTCAAACCGGCCGCACCCACCAAATCCGCCTCCACCTCCAGCACCTCGGCCACCCCATCCTCGGCGACACCACCTACCCCGCCGCCCCCACCACCGCCACCACCCTCACCCAGCAAACCACCACCCTCCCCCTCCACCTCCACTCCCTCCGCCTCACCCTCACCCACCCCATCACCCAAGCCCGAGTCACCTACACCACTCCAGCCCCCTCTTGGGCCGAATTGACTTATTCTGCTTAAAATATGAATCCCCGCGCAGAGATCTGGAACGTGCTTCACGACGGTGGTGTCGCGGAGATCGATGGGGTAGTTCCAGGAGAGGTAACCATCCGAGTGAACATTCCATATTTGCGGCAGATGTTTTCGGACGACGGTGAGGACATCATTGTCCAACTGGGCAACTGCACGAGCCTCACGATGAAGATTTGGAATGAGGATGTTACCACTGATGATCCAAAGCGCATCGCAAGCACCGATACGGTGATCCTGAGCACTGACTCAGAGGATGTCCCGGTTCACATCATCACGACGCTTGGAGAGCTGGACATTGATTTCGAGGAGTTTTCGTTGTCGCTCGACGACGGGACATCGATTTCATTCGATGAGCTATGCGACGCTTGCGAGAATTACTGGAATCGCTGGGAAAACGAAGACAAGAAGCAGAACAAGGTGGTGGTCGACAACCGGCTACCCGCCCCGAGTCCCAATGCCCCTCCTGAAACAACCCTTAACCCTGTTGCGGAGTGACGCTCCCGGTAGCCGGTGCCACACCTCGACGTTAGGCCGCCTTCGCCCCCTTTCGTGAAAAAGTCGCTATGGATTCTCCTTCTCGTCTCAGTCGCCATCCTTGCCGCATTTCTGGTTTTGCGTTCGGTTGGTCAGCGTCTTTGGGAACTCAAACTCTGGGGTCCATACACCGGCGTTCTCTACAATGGCAGCATCACCACTAGCCCGACCTCTGTGCTGACTATTCCCTCGCACGGACAATTGGAAGTTCACGAGTTGCAGTCCCACACCAACCCTGTCGTTCTGTTGCGCTCCGAAAGCGGAGACATTCAGTGGTCTCGGCTTTTCCTCCCTGAAAAGAAGCTGCAAGATGGCACGATTGAGCACGCTGGATTGCGAGAGTTACGTTTATTGAGGTGGGAGCCGCGTAGCCCAGATTCAGTTGTCTTCGTCAGTTGCAATTGGGATTGGGGCGGCAAAGAGCGCGGCTTGATCGAGCTCGATGCCGATTACGAATTCAAGAGTTTCAGTTTGTCTTGGTGAGGGTAGCACCCAAAACCCTCCACTCTCCACTCCACTAGCCAAACATCACCTCCACCCGCTCCCGATGCCTCGGATGATCCGGGTTCAAACTGTGCAACTCCAGCGTCAACCGATCCCCCATCACCCGCGCCTCCACCCACCCCGATGGCCGCTCCGGCCCTGACGTGTACGCCACCGGCGGCAAATTGATCATCCACGGCAGCCCCTCCTTCGGCTCCTTCACCTGCCAGTGATGCGTGTGCCCATAAATCAACGCCTTCACCTGCGGCGCCCCCTTCAACACCCGCAGCAGCTCCTCCGTATCCTTCAACCCGCCCGGCTTCTTCCCATCCGCTCCCACTGACTGCGGATCGTGATGCACCATCACAAACGTCGGCTTCTTCGGCAGTTCCCTCAAAATCCGCTCCAACCACCGAATCTGCCCGCCACCCAACATCCCGGGAGGCGCGTTGACCACATCCAAAGAGTCCAGCAGCACCCAGTTCACCCGCGCGCTCGACAGCACCGTCACATGCTTGTCCGCCAAAACCGGATCCACGCCCGGTTGCGAACTTACCGCCCGAAACTTCCCCCGGTCATCATGATTCCCCAGCCCGCAATGCACCTGCACCCGCTCCTCCGCCAAAGGCTTCAAACAGCTCAGCAACTGACTGTAATCCTCCATCTGCCCATCCAAAAACGCACAGTCACCATTGATCAAAACCCCATGCGGCTTCACCCCCACCCCAAGCACCTGCTTCACTGTCCGCCGCAGATTCGTCGCCATCACCACCCCTCGCGACTCCAGCGCCTCATCCGCCGCAATGTGCGGATCCGAAAGCAACGCCCAAAACTCCTCCTTCGCTTCCCCTGCCACGCCTTGCCAAGTCCAAAGACTCCCCATCCCTGCCGCAAAACTCCGGCGAATCCATTCGCGGCGACAGGCTGACGTAAACAAACTCGTAGGCATAGCAAGACCCTATCAACCGCCCTCCATCCTCCAATCTTTCACCGCGCCACTTCCAATCAAATCCAAGTGTTCGCAGGAATCACCGTGTCCTTCGGAATCACCACGATCCCATCCCGAATGCAGAACAACTCGTGATCCATCTTGTCCGGCTTGCCGCTCGGCGTGATCACCACGTTGTCCCCAATGTGCACATTCTTATCGATGATCGCCCTCTCAATCCGGCAGTTCCGCCCGATCCCTGGCGCTGGCCGATTCGCATCCGTCCCGGCCGCACCCGCATAAAAATCCGCCCCCATGATGATGCAGTCCCGAATCGTCGTCCCACTCTCAATGATGGATCGCAACCCAATCACCGCCGTCTCCACATGCGCATCCGTGATGATGCAGCCATCCGAAATCAAAGCCTGATGAATCTGCGCTCCATTGATCTTCGTCGCCGGCAAAAACCGCGCATGCGTGAAGATCGGCGCCGCCGAATCAAAGAAATCATACTGCGGCACCAGCTTGCACAAATCCAGGTTCGCCTCAAAGAACGACCGAATCGTCCCGATGTCCTCCCAATACCCCTGAAAGTTAAAGGCATTCACATGGTACTTCTTCAGCGCCGCCGGAATGATGTTCTTGCCAAAGTCCATCAAGTCATTGTCCAGGCTCTCGGCCAGCGCCTGCCGGTTGAACACATAAATCCCCATCGATGCCTGATAGCGCGGCTCCTCAATCCCAAGCCCCATCTCCAAAAGCGTCTTGTCCGGCATCCGCAACCCCTCCAACACCTCAGGATCCTTGGGCTTCTCCACAAACTCATGAATGCGCCCCTCCTCATCCGTCTTCATGATCCCAAACCCGCTCGCATCCCGCGCATTCACCGGCAGCGTCGCAATCGTCAAATCCGCTCCCGTCTCCAAGTGCTGCGTCATCACCTGCCGAAAATCCATCCGGTACAACTGGTCACCGCTCAGGATGATGTAATACTCGTGATCACTCTCCAAAAAGTAGCGCAGGTTCTTCCGCACCGCATCCGCCGTCCCCTGATACCACCTCTCACCCTCCGGAGTCTGCTGCGCCGCCAACACCTCCACAAACCCCCTCGCAAACTGGTCAAACTTGTAAGTCCGCGCGATGTGCCGGTTCAATGACGCACTGTTGAACTGCGTCAACACAAACACCTGCCTCACCCCCGAGTTGATGCAGTTGCTGATCGGAATGTCCACCAGCCGATACTTCCCCGCCAACGGCACCGCCGGCTTCGCCCGGTCTTTCGTCAGCGGATACAACCGACTTCCTGCCCCCCCGCCCATGATGATCGCCAGCGTGGAATTGCGCAGCACGGTTCCGGTCTGAAAACGTTGAGAAATGGTTGAGGGCATAGGTGCAGGGGGAGTTTTCTGTGAAACATGGCCTCTAGGCAAGCGTTACCTTACCATTCGGAAACGGGTGCGTTCCACCAACACCCTTCCACCTTTTAAACTGCCACATCCCTCATGTCACGTCCTGTCTTTCACTCAACCATTTTTGCTCTGTCACTCGCCTCACAGGTCACCACGCTTTCCGCCGCCCCCCAGTTCGAAAAGGAAATCTGGCCCATCCTCAGCAAAAAATGCGTCGACTGCCACCGCGCCACCCAAGTGGTTGACGGTCGCAAAAAAGAACCCAAAGCCGGCCTCCGCCTCGACGGCGCCTGGGCCATCATGAAAGGCAGCGAAAACGGCCCCGTCCTCAAACCCAAAGACAGCGCTGGCAGCTACCTCTACGAAGTCACCACCCTCCCCAAGGACGATGACATGTTCATGCCCCCCAAAGGCGACCCCCTCACCGATCCCGAAAAAGCCCTGCTCAAAGCCTGGATCGACGCCGGCGCCGACTTCGGCGGCTGGGAAGGCAACACCGAAGGCAAACCCGCCGACCCCAACGCCAAAGAAGCCGCCCGCGTTCGCGACCACGAAACCTTCTACACCGCCCTCGCCCAAGGCGTCACCCCAGCCAAAGACGACGTCATCGCCAAGGCCAAAACCTCCGGCGCCCAAATCTTCCTCCTCAAGCCCGACTCCCCCCTCCTCCGCGCCGACTTCCTCACCGGCGTCTCCAGCTGCAACGACGCCAAACTCGAAGTCCTCCTCCCCCTCAAAGACCAGATCGCCCAACTCGACCTCGGCCGCACCGCCGTCACCGACGCTGGCATGAAAACCCTCGGCCAACTCCCCCGCCTCGCCTCCCTCGACCTCCGCCAAACCAAAATCACCGATGCCGGCCTTCAAAACCTCGCCTCCGCCTCCAAACTCCGCACCCTCAACCTCTACGGAACCGAAGTCTCCGACGCCGGCCTCAAACATCTCTACAACCTAAAGGGCCTCAAAAACGTTTTCCTTTGGCAGACGAAAGCCACCGAAGCTGGTGCCAAGCAACTCGCCGCCGCCATCCCTGGCCTCTCCGTCTCCGTCAAATAACCCCAACGCCCCCCAAAAAACCATGTTGTCCCGCATACTCCTCGCCCTCTGCACCATCACCGGCCTCTCCCTCTTCGGCGGCGAAGGTGAAAAAGTCAGCCTCCCCGCCCCCGACATCACCGGCATCAATCAAGACGGCAAAACCGTCGCCTTCAAAGACGTCTACGCCAAAGGCCCCACCGTCGTCTTCTTCTACCCCAAAGCCAATACCCCCGGCTGCACCAAACAAGCCTGCTCCCTCCGTGATGCCTTCGCCGACCTCACCAAAGAAGGCGTGCAAATCCTCGGCGTTTCCACCGACAAACCCGAAGCCCAGAAGAAATTCATCACCGACCACACCCTTCCCTTCGACCTCATCGCCGACCCCGAAGGCAAGGTCCTCGAAGCCTTCGGCGTCGCCCGCATGCCCGCCATCGGCCTCGCCACCCGCCAGTGCTTCCTCATCAAAGGCGACAAAATCGTCTGGCACGACGCCAAAGCCAGCACCGCCGATCAAGCCGCCGACATCCGTCGTGTCCTGAAAGAAATCGGCTCCTAACACCGACCTATTCTTATTGCCTATCAACCAGAAGGGCAGCCACCATCCCGGTGGGTGCCCTTTTTCTTTCCCATCGCCATGCGCTTCCTCGTCCTCCCCTTCCTCCTCGCTCTCCCCGCCGCCGCTCAAGACCACGACCTCGTCATCTACGGCGGCACCAGCGCCTCCATCATCGCCGCCGTCCAAGCCAAGCAAATGGGCAAGTCCGTCATCATCGTCTCCCCTGACAAACACCTCGGCGGCCTCACCTCCGGCGGCCTCGGCTGGACCGACTCCGGCAACAAAGACGTCATCGGCGGCCTCTCCCGCGAGTTCTACCACCGCGCCTGGCTCCACTACCAAAAAGACGAAAACTGGCGGCAGCAAAAACGCTCAGAATACGGCAACAAAGGACAGGGCCACTCCGCCCTCGACGACACCACCCAGTGCGCCTGGGTCTTCGAACCCCATGTCGCCGAACGCATCTACGACGACTGGGTCAAAGAACTCAACATCCCAGTCATCCGCGAAGCCCTCCTCGACCGCGCCACCGGCGTCAAAAAAGACGGCACCCGCATCACCTCCATCACCACCCTCGATGGCAAAACCTACACCGGTAAAATGTTCCTCGACACCACCTACGAAGGCGACCTCATGGCCGCCGCTGGCGTCGACTTCCACGTCGGTCGGGAAGCCAACAGCGTCTATGGTGAGGAGCACAACGGCATCCAAGTCGGCATCCTCCACCACGGCCACCACTTCGGCGTCCTCAAAAAGCCCGTCAGCCCCTACAAAATCCCCGGCGATCCCAAAAGCGGCGTGCTCGCTCGCATCAGCACCGAGAACCCCGGCGTCAAAGGCGAAGGCGACCACCGCGTCCAGGCCTACTGCTTCCGCTCCTGCTACACCAAAGCCCCCGAAAACCGCATCCCCTTCCCCAAGCCCGAAGGCTACGACCCCACCCAATACGAACTCATCCTCCGCGTCTTCGACGCCGGCTGGCGCGAGTTCTTCAACAAGTTCGACCCCGCCCCCAACTGGAAGACCGACACCAACAACCACGGCCCCTTCTCCTTCGACAACATCGGCTACAACTACGACTACCCCAACGCCTCCTACGAACGCCGCAAGGAAATCATCAACGAACACCGCACCTACCAGCAGGGCCTCATGTACTTCGTCGCCAACGACCCCCGCGTCCCCGCTGACGTCCGTGAAGAACTCAACCAATGGGGCCTCCCAAAAGACGAATTCACCGACAACGGCAACTGGTCCCACCAACTCTACATCCGCGAAGCCCGCCGCATGATCGGCGCCTTCGTCATGACCGAAAACGAACTCCGCAAAAAGAAACCCACCCCCGACTCCATCGGCATGGGCTCCTACACCATCGACTCCCACAACACCCAGCGCTACATCACCCCCGAAGGCCACGTCCAAAACGAGGGCGACATCGGCGTCTCCACCGGGGGCCCCTACGCCATCGCCTACGGCTCCCTCATCCCGAAAAAATCCCAAGCCACCAACCTCCTCGTCCCCGTCGCCATGTCCGCCACCCACATCGCTTACGGCAGCATCCGCATGGAACCCGTCTTCATGATCCTCGGCCAGTCCGCCGCCACCGCCGCCTGCTTCGCCATCGACGCCCAAAGCGACATCCAAGACGTCCCCTACAGCAAACTTCAAGAGCGCCTCCTCGCCGACAAACAAATCCTCTCCTGGGACCCCGCCAACTCAGGCATCAAACTCCCCGGCATCGTGCTCGACGACACCAAAGGCTCCTACACCGGCCACTGGAGCACCGGCAGCATCGGCAAAACCGTCGGCGTCGGCTACCAGCACGACGGCAACGCCAACAAAGGCCAAATGACCGCCACCTTCACCACCACCCTTCCCAAAGCCAGCGAATACGAAGTCCGCATCGCCTACAGCGCCCTCAAAAACCGCGCCACCAACGTCCCCGTTACCATCCACCACTCCGGCGACTCACCCACCACCGTCAAAGTCAATCAACGCGAAACCCCGCCCATCGACGGCATCACCCTCTCCCTCGGCACCTTCTCCTTCACCCCCGACAAACCCGCCTCCGTCGTCATCACCAACCAAGACACCAACGGCCACGTCATCATCGACGCCATCCAGTGGCTCCCCAACGAAGAGTAACACGCTCGCACCAGGCGACCCCGTGGGGCAACCGGCTCGGTTGCCCCCGCTTCAGCCACTCGCCGCCCCCCGTTTCACTTCCCAATCGACTTCAACAACCCCTCGATCGCCCCACCCTGGATCGCCCGCTCCAGCGCCTTGTCCCACGCCGGCTTCACCTCCGGCCGCGTCATCTTACCGCCCGCTCGCACATCAAACGAAAGCCGCCCCGACGTCTCGTCCAAAAACGCCTTCACCACCGAGTCCGCCATCTTCTCAGGCAGCCCCGACTTCAGCATGCCCTCGCGCAACCGCCTTTGCAGTTCCTCCCCGCACACCAGTCGAATCACCAAATCCTGCGCATCCTCCGCGCTATTCACCCAACTCCCCTTCGCCATCCGCACCTCATACTCCGGCATCTGAAACCGCGCATCCTCACGCACCAAAAGCCGGTTCTCACTGAACGCCATCTTCAACACCGCCGCCTCCAGCAACTCTCCCCCCATAGGCAGGTCACTCAGATCCAAACCAAAATCCTTCATCTTCTTCGCCGCATCCGCACTCGCCTGCCCCATCGTCATGTAGCCCGCCAAAACACTCCCCTTCGCCAAACTCAGCTCCCATTCACTCACCGGACTCCAAACGCCTGTCTTCTCCTCAAACGGTTGCATCTTCCCGTTCCCACTGACGTCCAACTTCGCAAACGTCACATCCGTCATCTCCCCCGCCACCTTCCCGCGACCCTCCAGCGTCAGCTTCATCTCCAAGGCCATCTTCACCGTGTTGTGCGCCGCCAGATTCGCCGGATCCACATCAATGTCCGTCAGCGCAAACTGCAACCCCTCCAGCCGCGTCTTCGTCTTGTTCACCCGATTGTGAATGAACAACTGCCCGTTCGAAACCCGCGCCTCCCGCACCCTCAAAGTGAACCCCAACTGCTCCGCCTTAAACTCAGCCACTCCCGCTTTTTGAACTTTCTCCACCTTCGGCTCAGCCTCCTTCACCTCTTCAACCGTCGATTTCGCATCCGCCTTCGGCTTCGCCATCACCAACTTCAAATCACTCACTCCCTCAGGACTCACATACTCCTCCACCGACAACCCATCCAAATTCAACCGCTGCACATCCAGCGTCCCGCTCATCAAACTCCCCAACGACACCTCTAGCACCGCCTCTCGCAAACTCACCACTGGCTCCGTCGGCGCCTCCGCCTTCCCATCCCGCCCCACCGTCGCAAACACCTTCAAATCGCTCAGCTTCCAGCGCGCCGGACTGCCCCACACCTCCAACTCCGATGCCCCCAAACTCACCCGCCCCCCACACACCGCCTGCAACTGCCGCTCCACCGCCTCCCGACTCAACTGCCCCTTCACCCACCACACCCCACCCGCCAACGCCACCCCGGCGGCACCAGCCATGATCAACCCAACTCGGACCAGCTTCTTCATCCCAAAAGCATAGCCAGCCCCCTCCAAAAGCAACCCCTCTCCTTACTTCGCCTTCTCCTTTTCCTTCTCTTTCGCCTTCGGCTTCGGCGGTGGCGAAGCCACATAAGGCGGATTCGTGAACGCCCCTGGCGCCACCTCCTTCAAATTCGGCGGCACCTCCGCCTTCACCTCTCCCAACGCCCACCGAATCCCACCCACCAAGATGTCCTGAAACATCGGATTCGTCCAGACATCCTCCCGATGCCCCATCGCCGTATACCACACCCGCCCATCCCCTTCCTTCCGCGCCCACGTCGTCGGAAATGCCGGACGCTGATACTCCGTCCCCTTCATCGACGGCGAGTCCATCACACTCAGCACATGAATGTCCGGCGTAAAATCCTTCAGCGAATACCACTCCTCCATCAAAGTGTAATCCGTCCCCACCTTTTCAAACCCCGGAAACGCCGGATTCACCACCGTGTTCTTCGCTTCCTGCTGAGCCCCATGCTTGATGAACTCAGCCCCCAAAAACCGGACATACGGATCCGCCTTGTCCCCATGATTCAAAAACCGCTCAGGCCCCTTTACCGCCTCGTTGTCCGTGTGAAACGTGTCGCTCGCCGAATGCGTCCCGATGAACCCCTTGCCGCTCTTCACCAAATCAAACAGCGCCTGCTTCCCCTCCGCCGTCATCGGCGGATTCCCATCCGTGCCCGCCTCCAGCAAATTCCCCGTCGTGTAGAAAAAAACCGCGTCAAATCCCGCCAGATAATCCTTCCCAAACTTCGATCCATCCTTCGAAAACTCAAACTCCCACCCATGCTTGTCCCCCAGCTCCTTCAGCACCTTCTCCGCATGACTCGGCTGCCCGTTCTTCCATGAAATCACGCTGTGCTCAAACCCGCTCGACTTCGAGAAAAACAAAATGCGCGCCTTCTTCGCCGACGGTGCGGCAAACACCCAACTCAGCGCGAGACCCAAACAAACCAACGGAGCAAAGAGACGAACAGACTTCATAAAACAGACCCGCCATCTATCCCGTCCTACCGCCCATGTAAAGCCCTCACATGAAAATCCCCGAGTGCACCTCCCCCGCCACATCCGTCAGCCGAAAATCCCGACCCGCATACCGATACGTCAGCTCCTCATGATCCAACCCCATCAGGTGCAAAATCGTCGCATGCAAATCAGGCGTCGGCATCGCCTGCTCCACCGCCTTCACCCCCAACTCATCCGTCGCCCCATAACGCAACCCACCCTTCACTCCCCCACCCGCCATCCACACCGTGAACCCGCTCGCCTGATGCCCCCGCCCCCCGCCATTGTCCATGTGCGCCCCCCGCCCAAACTCGCCACTGCACACAATCAGGGTCTCCTTCAGCATGTCCCGCTGCTTCAAATCCGCGATCAATCCCGCCAGCGGCAAATCAATCGTCCCCGCCCGCTCCCCCAGCGCCTCCTTCATCCGATTGTGATGATCCCATCCCGATGACGTCACCTGAATAAACCTCACCCCCTTCTCAGCCAAACGCCGTGCCATCAAACACGACCGCCCAAAGCTGTCCGTCACCCCGTTGCCAATGCCATACAAGTCCTGCACATGCTGCGGCTCGTCCTCCAGCGCAAACACCTCCGGCACACTCCGCTGCATCTGAAACGCCAGTTCATACGATTGGATCACCCCCTCCAACTCACTGTTCCCCGGATCCGTCCGCTCCTGAAAACGCCGATTCGCTTTCTGCATGAAACGCAACTGCTTCACCTGATCCGACTCCGCCCAAACCCGGTTCCCCAAGTCCGGCACCCCACCCCCACTACTCACCCGCGTCCCCTGAAACGTCGCCGGCAAAAACGCCGATCCATAATTCATCGCCCCTCCCAAATCCCCAATCGGATTGATCGTCACAAACCCCGGCAAATCCTGCGCCATCGTGCCCAACCCATACGTCACCCACGCCCCCATCGAAGGCCGCACAAACATCTCATTGCCCGTGTGAATCGCCACCACCGCCTGCTGATGCCCCGGATTCTTCGTCGTCGCACTGTTGATCAAACACAACTCATCCGCCTGCTTCGCCAACTCCGGAAACGCCTCCGAAATCATGATCCCACTCTGCCCCCGCGGCTTGAACTCAAACTGCGGCACCAAATACGGCGCCCCCATCTTCGCCAACTCCGGCTTCCAATCAAACGTGTCCAAGTGACTCGGCCCCCCATTGAGGAACACAAAGATCACCCGCTTCGCCTTCGCCGGATGATGCGGCATCTTCGGTGCCAGCGGATTCTCAAACCGCTTCTGCTCTTGGGCCAATGCCGAAAACGCCAACCACCCAAACCCCACCCCCGCCTGCTGCAGCATCGCTCGTCGTGAGTAATTCATCGCATTCATAGTCACAGCATTATCGAACATACCGAAACTCCGCACTCCCCATCACCATCTGCGCCAACCCCGAAAATCCCTCCACCCCTCCTCCCAACTCCGCCACCAACTCAAGCGCCTCTGCCCTCTCCTCGTCCTCAGCCTCACGACACAGCAGCACCTGATAAAGCCTCTCCACCCGCACCTCATCGCCTTTCGTCACCTCCATCAACCCCTCTGCAAAACGCTCCGCCGCCTCCATCACAAAGTCATTGTTCAGCATGAACAACCCCTGTCCCGGCACCGTCGTCACCACCCGCTGACCCTGAATCTGACTCGGATTCGGAAAATCCCACACCTCCTGCATCGGCGACAGCAAATCCCTCAACACCGGCAAATACACCGTCCGATACGGCGACTCCACCCCGATCACCGCCCGCGTCCTCCCACTGTTCCCCTTCCCACCATTCCCCATCACCTGCACCCCCTCCGGCCGCGTCAAATCAAGCTGCCCGCTCACCTGCAGCATCACATCCCTCAGCACCTCCATCTCCACCCGCCGCAACGGCATCCCCGCCAGCAATTCCCTCGCCACCTCGCTCCCCGCAGCCCGCTCACTGCTCTGCCGATACGTCCGACTCATCATCATCATCCGAATCAACCCCTTCATCGATCCCCCGCCCTCCACAAACTTCACCGCCAAATGATCCAGCAGTTCCGGATGCGTCGGCTTCTCTCCCGTGATCCCAAAATCATCCACCGTCCGCACAATCCCCTGCCCAAACAAATGCGCCCAAATCCGATTCACCATCACCCTCGAAGTGAGCGGATGCGTCGGCGCCACCAACCACTGCGCCAACTGCAACCGCCCGCTCTCCTGCGGCCCCACTTTCGGCATCGGTGGCAAACTCGGTATCGCCATCTCCCCCCGCTTCACCACCTTCCCCTCCTCATAAGGATCCCCCGCCACCCGGATCGCACAGTTTGACATCTCCCCCTCCGTCACCGCCATCACCAACGACGCGTCGTAGCCATATCGAATCGGCTCATTGCCATTCCTCGGCTGCACCACCTCCTCACTCATCATCGTCCCCGACCCCGCATCCAATGCATTCAATCCACCCCCGGCACGCATCGCAGACCCCAGCTTCGTCTCACCGCTAACCCGAAACAAATACTCCGGCTCCACATACAAGTTCCCCCGATGCTCCCTCTTGTGCGCCGTGCCCGACCACGTCTGCGAACTCTCAAACAAACCCGCCAGCGCATAATAATCCACCTGCGTCACCGGATCCTTCTTGTGATCATGACACCGCGCACACGCAATCGTCAGCCCCAAAAAAGCCCGGCTCGTCACATCAATCTGATCATCAATCCGATCCAACCGAAACTGCTCATACTCCAGCGCCGTCAGATCCATGCTCCCCAGCGCCAGCATCCCCGTCCCTGTCACATTCAGCGCACGCTCCTCCACCGTGCGCCCCGGCAGCAAATCCCCCGCCACCTGCGCCGCCACAAACTTCGCATAAGGCATGTCCGCATTGAACGCATCGATCACCCAGTCCCGATACCGAAACGCCTGGATGAACGGCGCATTCCAACTCCGCCCCGTCGAATCCGCATACCGCACCACATCCAACCAATGCCGCCCCCATCGCTCCCCAAACCGCGGCGACTTCAACAGCCGGTCCACCACCTCCCCATACGCCACCTCATCCGAACCCGGACTCCTCAGAAACGCCTCCACTTCCTCCACCGTCGGCAGCAACCCATGCAAATCCAAAGTCGCCCGCCGAATCAAAGTCTCCCGATCCGCCGCCTCCCCCAGCTTCCCCCCCTCCTTCATCAACTGCTCCATCACAAACCGATCCATCTCCTGCCATGCCCCCTCCACCTGCGGCAAAGCCGGCCGCTTCAACGCCGCAAAAGACCAAGGCACCACCACCTTCTCCACCGCCCCCAGCAAAGTCGTGCCCCATAGCAACCCAAAGACGGCGCAGCCCAGTTTCATGATCGTTTCATATGCCTGACTCACGCCCACACGGATCTTGAGAACACGACGACTTCGGAACCAACATCCCAATCGGCCATCCCTATCCTGAACGACGAAGGCAACCCGCATCAAGACTATTTTTTTCCCGAGTTGCTTTTCCCCTCAGCCTAGTGGACCAAAATCCCTCCAAATGACCTCCTTCGACCCCGCCCAAATCACCACCCCCGCCTTCGTCGTGGACCTCGGGCTCCTGCGCAAAAATCTCGAAAAACTCGCCCACGTCCAGGAGCAGTCCGGCTGCCGCATTCTCCTTGCTCTGAAGGGCTTCTCCATGTTCTCCACCTTCCCCCTCGTCCGCCAATACCTGCACGGCTGCTGCGCCAGCGGCCTGCACGAGGCCCTCCTCGCCCATGAGGAGTTCCGCAAGGAAGTCCACGTCTACGCCCCCGCCTTCAAGCCCGCGGAAATGGCCAGCATCATCCCCATCGCCCACCACCTCAGCTTCAACTCCCTCTCCCAGTGGCGCACCCATCGCCCCGCCCTCGACGCCGCCCGCGCCGCCGGCCGCCACACCCCCAGCCCCGGCCTCCGCGTCAACCCCGAACACTCCGAAGTCGAAGTCGCTTTGTATGACCCCTGCTCCCCCGGCTGCCGCCTCGGCACCCGCGCCGACCTCCTCGAAGGCGAAGACCTCTCCGGCCTCGAAGGCCTCCACTTCCACGCCCTCTGCGAGCAAAACTCCGACGTCCTCGAACGCACCCTCGCCGCTGTCGAAAAACGCTTCTCCAAACTCCTCGAGCAAGTCCAATGGGTCAACATGGGCGGCGGCCACCACATCACCCGGGACGACTACGACACCGACCGCCTCATCCGCGTCATCCGCGACTTCAAATCCCGCTGGAACAAAGACGTCTACCTCGAACCCGGCGAAGCCATCGCCCTCAACACCGGCTACCTCGTCACCTCCGTCATGGACATCATGCCCGCGACGACCCCCACCGCCATCCTCGACACCTCCGCCACCTGTCACATGCCGGACACCCTCGAAATGCCCTACCGCCCTCACGTCATCGGCAGCGGCCAGCCCGGCGAAAAAGCCCACACTTACAAACTCGGCGGCATGAGTTGCCTCGCCGGCGACGTCATCAACGAATACTCCTTCGACAAACCCCTCGTCCCCGGTCAAAGAATCGTCTTCACTGACATGGCCCACTACACCATGGTCAAAACCACCACCTTCAACGGCGTCCCCCACCCCGACATCGCCACCTACGACCCCACCACCTCCGAATACAAAGTCATCCGCCGCTTCGGCTACGAAGACTTCAAACGCAAACTCTCCTAACCCGCCTCCCCTTCCTGTTAATCCTCAAAAATCCTGTCAGCCGACCAAAGGGAGACAGCCTGCCAAAGGCAGCCCGAAGGGAAGCGAAGCGTAGCAATCCTGTTTAACCTAACCATCGCCCACTCTCCACCCCCATGTCCTTCCCCCCAGCCCCCCCCACCCAAATCGACCCCACCACCCTCGGTGAACCCGTCTACCGCGGCTCCGTCCAATACCTCTACCCCGTCCCCGATCACCCCGCCTACCTCGTCTGCCAGACCACCGAAGCCGGCTCCGTCTTCGACGTCGGCTCCATCTTCCACATCGAAGGCAACGACCTCTCCCGTGCCCTCTTCCGGCACGCCATGTACACCCGCCTCGCCCAACCCGCCACCTGGGTCCGCATCAAAGCCGCCATCGAAAACGACCCCCACCTCGACGCCGCCTGGAAATCCGCCCTCCTCTCCGGCCCCCTCGAAACCATGCTCGAATCCGGCGCCCGCACCCACCACGTCGGCATGATCGACGCCACCACCGGCACGGTCGTCTCCGGCGCCATGCCAGACCACCCCAGCACCTTCAACGTCGTCAGACGCTTCCCCGTCATGACACCCCCGCAGCGCCCCCTCCTCGGCAGCTTCGTCTTCGACTACGCCCAGTTTCACCAGAGCGACACCTACGTCATCCCGCTGGAATACATCGTCCGCTTCGGCATCACCAGCGGCTCCTCCATCCTCCGGAAATACGAGTCCATGAGCGAAGCCGCCCGCACCGCCTACCAGCAGGAACTCGGTATCGCCTCCGCCATGGAACCCTGGACCATGCTCACCCCTCCCATCTTCGACCTCACCAGCAAATACGAACCCGAAGATCGCAACGTCTCCAAACAGGAAGCCCTCCTCATGTCCGGCCTCAGCGGCCAGCACTTCCTCGACACCGTCAAAATGGCCCTACTCGGCGGCTACGCCGTCAAAGACACCCTCGACCAAATCGGCCTCCTCCTCTGGGACCTCAAATGGGAGTTCGCTGTCGATCGCGAAACCCTCATGTTCGTCGACACCATCGACGCCGACAGCTTCCGCGCCACCCGCTTCCTCGAAGTCGACGGCCACAAACTCGTCATCCATTACAATAAGCAGGCCATGCGCGACTACTACCGCATCATTCACGCCGACTGGTACGCAGGCGTCAACGCCGCCAAAGCCGAAGCCAAAAAAACCGGCCAACCCTTCAAGCAAATCCTCAAAGCCGGCCAGCAAAACGGCCTCTACCCCCATACCCCCGCCGTCGAACCCGAATTCCTCGCCCTCCAGGGTCGCAAATCCGAACTCATCCGCCGCCACCTCGTCGAACCCGACGCCGCCCAGGAAATCAGCGCCCAACTCGAAGCCTGCGGCCACGATGAAATCGCCTTCTACCGCGCCCACAACCGCCTCGAAGCCCTCATCAAAGTCAACGCTGTATAGCCCCTCAAGTCCCACAAAGACCCAGAAGCCAAAAGCGTGAAATCATGAAGGAAACTTCGTGCCTTAGTGCCTTGGTGTGAGACCCTGCCTGACGAAGAAGAGACGTTCTGCAATCAAACCCACCCCACCATGATCGACGCCGTCGTCTTCGACACCAAACCCTACGACCGCGAATCGCTTGAAAAAGCCTCCGCCGGCAGCGGCATCAACTGGCGCTTCCTCGAACCCCGCCTCACCACCGAAACCGCCGTCCTCGCCAAAGGCGCGCACACCGCCTGCATCTTCGTCAACGACCGCGCCGACCGCCCCTGCCTCGAAATCCTCGCCAGCCTCGGCGTCAAACACATCGCCCTCCGCTGCGCCGGCTTCAACGCCATCGACCTCGACGCCGCCAAAGCCCTCCACCTCGCCGTCACCCGCGTCCCCGCCTACTCACCCTACGCCGTCGCCGAACACGCCGTCGCCCTCCTGCTCGCCCTCAATCGCAAAATCCCCCGCGCCAACAACCGCGTCCGCGATCTAAACTTCTCCCTCAACGGCCTCGTCGGCTTCGACCTCCACGGCAAAACCGCCGGCCTCGTCGGCACCGGACGCACCGGCCAAATCACCGGTCAAATCCTCCGCGGCTTCGGCATGCGCGTCCTCGCCTACGACCCCTTCCCGAACCCCGACTGGGCCGCTCAAAACAACATCCAATACACCGACGCCATCACCCTCACCCGGCAGAGTGACATCATCTCCCTCCACACCCCGCTCACCGCCGAAACCCATCACATCATCCGCAAAGAAACGCTGCAAATGATGAAGCCCGGCGTCATCCTCATCAACGTTAGCCGCGGCGCCCTCATCGACACCACCGCCCTCATCGACGCCCTCAAAAGCGGCCAGGTCGGCGGCGTCGCCCTCGACGTTTATGAGGAAGAAGAAGGCGTCTTCTTCGAGGACCTCTCCGGCCAAATCCTCCACGACGACGAACTCGCCCGCCTCCTCACCTTCCCCAACGTCCTCATCACCTCCCATCAAGCCTTCCTCACCCAGGAAGCCCTCGCCGAAATCGCCCGCGTCACCGTCGCCAACACCCAAGCCTCCTCCACCCACTCCCCCTTCCTCCCCGGCACCTCCCTCACTTAACTAAACCTGGTACACCCGACAGGAATCGAACCTGTATCGACGGTTCCGGAAACCGCTGTTCTATCCGTTGAACTACGGGTGCGTGTTTGAATCCACAGGTTGAACGGGCCGATCAATTGCCATCAAAAACCCCTCCAGGCAAGTCCTTTCATCACCAACGCTAATCCTCAGTCGACATCCCACTCGCCCGCAAAACCGTCTCCTGCACCGCCAAATCGTGCGCCGACACAAACTCCCACGCTTCCTCCCCCCGAATCGAAGCCGCAAAAGCCCTCCAGTCCGTCTCATACCTCGCCCGCTTCTCCATCGGCACCTCCTGAACCCCCGCCTTAAATCCACCCGCCGCCACTTTCAACGTCAACCGCACCTTCGGCGGCTCCAACGGCAAAATCTCCAGCGTCCCGTTGTCCCCGCTGATCACCATCTGCCGCCGCGCATTCCCCGTCACCTCCCGCAGCGAACTCCGCAGTGTCACCAGCGTCCCCGGATACTCCAGCACCGCCGTCATGTTGTCCGCAATCCCATCTTCCCCCGCCCGCCTCAGAAACGGCGTCACCTTCTCTGGCACACCCAAAAACCGCACCACACTGTCGATCAAGTGACACCCCAGCTCAAACATCGAACCCCCGGCATACCCCTTCAAATCATCCCTCGCCCCGCCCACCAACTGCTTACTCATCTCCGCATGCACCACCGTCACCGGCCCCAGCCAACCCTCACGAATTGCCCTCAAGGCCAGTTCAAACGCCGGATTGTAGCGAAACATGTAACCCATCTTCACCATCGTCTTCTGCTCATCCGCCCGCTTCAAGATCCGCCGAAACTGCGCCATCGATTCCCCCGCTGGCTTGTCCAACCCCAAATGCAACCCCGCCCCCACCACCGCCTCCGCCGCATCCAGCAAACCCTTCACCTCCGTCTCCACATTCACCATTTTCAAACCCGGCACCGCCAGCAACGACTCCAAACTCAGCCGCTTCAACCCCTGATAAGCCTCCCGTTTCCTCGCCGCCTCCCACGCCGCATCATCCTCAGCTACCACCCCGACAATCTCAAAATCCTCCCCCTCACGCAACGCCATCAGTTGCCCGTCCGCATGCGCGTGCCGCGTCCCAATCTGTCCCGCTAAAAGCTTCGTCCCTCCATTTTGCCCCCACAATCCGCCCGCCGTCGCCGCAGCCGCCAACACTTGCATTTGAAAATTTCGTCGATTCATGCGATCTCTCATACGTAACCCTAACGACAGTCATTCATCCCTCTTCCAGGACTTGTTCCCTCAGAGTTCTCATGAGTGCCTCTACCGAAGACAGAACACCGCCATGAAAACAAGGATCCTTCTCCTCTGCATCGCCCTCCTCCCCCTGTTCTTCTTGTCCTCCTGCACCAGCGGTGAGTACCAACTCCGCCCCACGCCCGAGGATCAAAAAACCGACTACGGCAGCTGGAATTACCTTCCAAAAAACAGCTGATCACCACCGACCGAGACGAGCGCCTCCCGCTCGCATAACCTTCCAGAGTCCTCCCTCAATCAAGTTCAGGGTTGGCAAAACCTCGCTTCGCGTCTCATAATGACGGATGCCGTATCTCTTTGATGCCATCGTCATCTTCGCCTACTTCGCCCTCATCCTGGGCATAGGACTCTCCCAACGCAGCAAAAGTGGCTCTATGGAGGGCTTCGCTCTCGGAGATCGACAGATCGCTTGGTGGGCCGTTCTCGCCTCCATCCTGGCCGCCGAAATCAGCGCCGGCACCTTCTTCGGCGCCCCGGGCGAAGGCTACGCCCTCCGCAACTTCACCTACGTCCAGTTGATGCTCGGCTACCTCCTCGCCCGCATCGTCGTCAGCGCCGTCTTCATCCCCGCCTACTACCGCCACGGCGTCGTCAGCATCTATGAGTTTCTCGGCACTCGCTTCGGTCCCGTCACTCATCGACTCTCCTCCGGCGTGTTCCTGATCACCCGACTGCTCGCCAGCGGCACCCGTCTCTGGGTGCCCACCATGATCATCGTCATCATCTGGCACCTGCAAAATCCAGGCCTGACCATCTCCCCTTCCACCGAGTTCTGGCTCACCGCCGTCGCCTTGGTGCTCATCACCTTGCTCACCGCCGTCTACACCACACTTGGCGGCATCCGCGCCGTCATCTGGACAGATGTCCTCCAAATCATCGTCCTTGTTTTGGCCCTCGGTTTCTCCCTCTTTTACCTCCTCAGCCACATCCCCGGCGGCTGGAGCGGGGCCACCGCCCTGCTCACCGGTCCTAACGACCTCAAAATCATCGACCTCGGCACCCAGGAAGGCCTCGGTTTTTGGGGCAATGTGAAGCACATTCTGGAGCAGGAATACACGCTCTGGGCCGCCTTTCTCGGCTCCACCTTCGTCACCCTGGCCACGCACGGCACCGATCAAGACATGGTCCAACGCATGCTCACCGCCAAAAACAAACGCCAAAGCGCCGTCGCCACCATGCTCTCTGGCCTCGCCGATATCCCCATCACGCTCGTCGTGCTCGGCATCGGCATTCTCCTCTACGTGTTCTATCAACAAAACGTCGACGCCCTGCTCCCCCGAGGCGAAACCGGCGTAGTCTCTTCCAACAAAGTCTTCCCCTACTTCGTCCTCACCGTCATGCCCGCCGGTCTCCGCGGTCTCGTTATCGCTGGCGTCCTCGCCACCACCATGGGCTCCCTCAGCACCGCCCTGAACTCCCTCGCCACCAGCTACGTCCGCGATTTCCATTTCCACTGGTTCGGTGAACCCGATTCCGACGCCGGCAAAGTCAA
>JAIYDW010000038.1 GCA_027487315.1 Verrucomicrobiaceae bacterium
CTGCAACACCACCGGCTCCAACGAACCCACCCGCTCCCTGATCCACCCCTCCACTCGAACCACCGCCTCGGTCACCCCCGCCCCATCCCCCCCAAACGCCCGCAACGCACTCCAGCACAGCAGCGTCGTCGAAAGGTTGCTCCCACTGATCGTCGTATCGCCCCACCCTCCATCCACATTCTGATTCGCCACCAGCCACCGCACCCCCGCCCCAATCCGCTCCCCATTCACCACCGCATCCACCCCCCGCAATGCCACCACCGCCGTCGCCGTCGCCAACGCACTCCCCGACAAATACCCCCGCCACACCCCTTCATCAGACCGCAAGCCCAACAAATGAGCCTCCGCCCTCGCAATCGCCTCATCCAACAACATCCCCACCATCAAAGACCAATCCAACCTCAAAACAAGCCCCAACCCCAAAACGCAAAAAACCACCCTCCGCCACCCCCACCCGACTTATTACAGTTATTAACAAATTTCCGCCCCCCCTCGCCTTTCGACCTCGCTCGCCATGTCAAGTGAGAATTTGCTAAAATTTTGAGGTTTTCTACCCTTTATTTGCTCTCAAACCTGAAAATCACCTCCTGTTTTTTGGAAAAACACCCCCAACAGTTGACTGTGACCCAGAACTTTTTAACATTCCCCTGTCTGTTGAGGTTCTTCTTCGCGGACCATGGAGTGCCCAGCTTCCTCGGCTTAGCATTTCGTGAAGCGGTCCCTATCGTTGTTGGTTGCTGGATCGTTGGCCCTGCGGCTCCGCATGCCGCAGGGCCATTTTTTTTGCCTCGCTCATGCTTGGTAGAGCGTCTCCAACACCCGCAACGTCATCCGCTTCACTAGCCGATTCGACTCCCGCACCAGCACATCCGGCATCGTCTGCTTCTCCACCCCCAGCTTCCACAGATCATCCACCGAGATCACCTCCATCTCCGTCACCTGCTCCACCACCTCACGCCATTGCCTCGGCTGCTCCCCCTCCTGCCACGCGCCGCGCCCACGACCAAAATGCGCCACTGCCAAATAGCACAGCACCGCCAGTCGCACCTGCTCGCGAAAGTGCTCCTTCGACCAGTGCATCCGCTGATCGCCCCCACGCACCAAGTTGTAACTGCGGATCACCGCATACGTCGTCAACCCCACCCCGATCCCGCCCACCAGCGCCCCACCCCCAAACGTCATCCCTCCCGCCTTCAAGTCCGCGATCAATCCCAGCATCGCCCCACCGGCCACACCACTCATCGCTCCCCAAATGCTCTCCGAAATCTTCTCCGGCGTGTAAAACTGCCCCGCCAAGGCCGACGACGCCACTGTCCCCGACTCCCCTTCTAAACCATGCAGCAGGATCAGCGCGTTCGTCGTCCGCTCCATCCGCTCCGCCAACCGCGTCGCCAGTTGCTGCCTCGCCTCCGCATACTCCTGTTTGATCTCCGCCCGCCCGATTCCCACCTTCTCCCACAGCGACTCCGCCCTCACCTCCACCCCGTCCAGCACAGCCGAAGCCAGCAAGTCCGCCACCCGCCTCATCGCATCATCAAACATCGCCTGATTGCGCTTCTGCCACGCCAGCTTCAACTCCCCAAACAACTCCCGCCGCTCCTCCGGCAACACCTCTTCCAGCGTCGCCATCAAAAAATCCTCCTGCACCCAGCACCGCGCAAACGCATCCAACGATAGCACCCGCACCACTTGCGGATACCTCGCCAAATGCTCCCTCCACTCGCCTTCGTCCGCCTCGCTCGATCCCGCCGGCCCCGTCTGATTCAACAACGCCACCACCGGCTTCTTCACCCAACTCAAAATCTCCATCTCCGGCGCCAAATACCCCGCCGACTCCGGTGGCTCCCCCGCATTCACCAAATACAAAACCACATCCGCCTCATCCCGCACATTCTTCAGCGCCTGCTGACTGCACCACAGCGGCTTGTCCGTGATCCGATCCCAAGTCTGCGACAAAAACCAAATCAACGCATTGCTCTCCCGCTGCAATCGCTTCAACAACCGCGCGCTATCTCCGAACCCCGGCGTATCCCACAACCGCAGCACCTTCCCGCCCTCCTGAATCAGCGTGTAAGACTCATTAAAGAGCGTCACATGCGGCGCATCCCGCACCTCTCCCACATCCCGCCGCAACAACGTCCGCGCCAGCGAGGTCTTCCCCGCATTGGTATGTGAAATCAAGCTCAGCGTCACCATCTCAGCAGAGGGTGCGGCAGTCGCGGATTTCATTACGGCAGGCATAAACAAACAACGTCGAGAATGCCTCTATCTAAAGGCCCTTTTGCGGCATGTCACTATTCAGATCGGTCAATCCTCGTTCGTCACCCACCCAAGTCCGTGTCGCCAAACCGGACACCGCCTCCCGCCAAAGCTGCTCCCGACTCCTCCGCTTCTCACCCGACCACCGTGTCGCCAATCCCGCCGCATCCAGCAGCACCACCACCTCCGGCTCGTAATGCGCCGCCACCAGCGCCTCCCGCACCCGCATCAACCACGCCCGCTGCACCTCCTCCTCAGGCGTCGCCGCCAAAAAGAACACCACCACCACCCGGCCATCCTCCGGCCTCCACGCCTCCACCCAATCATCCTGATCCGCCTCATTCACCCCCTCCATCGTGAACTCACAGCGGCCCCCATACACCCTCCCCAGCCATTCCCGCCAGCGCCCCCTCACCTTCTCATCCGGCGCGCCCCCCGCCGCCACCACCCGCACCACGTTCCCGGATCCCTCCACCCCCCTCAACAACCGCAACGCATACCCGCCCCATCCCTGCCCACCCACCGTCCGCTCCAAATCACTCCGCCCGCGCCACCTCGTCAAAAGTGCTAACCCCAGCCGCGGCAGCATCACCCCCAAACACAGCGTCCCCGCATACAACTTCAACCACGGCAGCGCCTTCCCTGGCACCGTCTCCAACCCCTCCCCACGCCGCATCCCCGCCAGCTCCGCCACCGGCACCGCCGGACCAAAAACCGCCGCGGCCGGCGCAAACAACCCTCCCAGAAAAGCCTCCGCATCCGCCCCATCCAAAATCGTGCTCTCCCACACCACCCGATACTCCCTCGACCACCCCCTCGCAAACAACGCCACCATCGACCCCAGCGCCACCACCGCCGCCCCCACATGCAGCCACACCCGCACCCGCCTCGCCAGCAACCGCCTCCCGGTCTCCCCCGTCAGCGTCGCAAACGCCTCCGCCACCCGCTCCACCTCCACATCGCCTCCCTCACTCCGCTTCCGCCAAATCCCCACTCGCCTCGCCCCGCGCCTCGGCCAAAACTCCATCACCAACGCCCCCAGCATCACCACCGCATTCCACACCAGCAAACCCACCAACGGCAGCGCCAGCAAATTCAACTCCCGCTCATTCCCCAAACTTGTCATCCCAAACCCCAGCACCAACGCCCCCACCCCACCCGCCCACAACACCCACCCCGGAATCACCGGCAATCGCACCGTCGCCAACAGCCGCAACATCGGCTCCTTCGACACCCCCATCGCCAAGTCGTCCAACCGCCTCGCCCGCCGCACCAAAAACGCCTCCACCTCCCCTTCCATTCCCACCGGATTCACTCCTTGCGACTCCAACTCACCCCGGCTCGCCACCGTCGCTTCCATCGCCACCGCCTGCGCCAAAAACACCCCCTTCTCATCCACACTCTCCACCGCCCGCCAAAAACAACACCGTTCCCATTCGTCAGTCGTCATCACACCATCAGCCTCCTCAAAATTTCACTCACCCATGCTTGAACCGCAGATCCTTGATGCCCACATGCCCCAGCTTCTCCCGCAACCGCGCCAAAATCCGCGGCTTCTCCATCATCAACGCATGATGCACCGCCGGTTGCATCAACCTCACCATCAACACCCCCCGCACCACCGAATCCGGCTGCGTCTGCCCAAACAAATACTCGCCCACAATCTCACGCCACACCTCCAGCACCTCCTCCAACTGCGCCCGCTCCGCCAACCCCGCCTGCTTCAAAATCCCCGCAATCAAATCCCCCGCCATCCGCGTCGGCACATTCACCAGCGACGGCTCCGGCGCCCCTCGCCACGCCGAAATCAACGCATGTCGCGCCCATTGGTGCCGGGTAGGTTTCGCTGCGGACATATCGAAAACAAGTTCGCCCCCACGTTGCACCCGCCATCCACCCCACGCCACCGAAATCCCCACCCCGTAGGCGCATTCGGCAGAATGCGGTCCAGAGCACGAATCCCAAAAGACCCCCACCCTTACACCAGCACTTGATCAATCAGACACTCAGCGCAAACGCCAAGCCCACCAACCCATCACTCCCCGTCCGAGCCAATCGCTTCCACCGGACAACCCGCCAGCGCCTCTTCACAAAGCGCACGCTCCTCATCCGTCTCAGGCTGCTTGAACACAAACGAATGCCCCCCGTCATCGTCACGGGTGAAATTCGCTGGCGCCGTCTCGCGGCAAAGATCGCAATCAATGCACTGATCGTCCACGTAATACTCGCCGCTCGTGTTCTGAGAATACTTGTTTGAAGCGTCTGCCATGATGAATCTGAGGTTTGTTTTTCTTGGGGAAGCAAGAATAGTGCCCGGTCTATCGGTTGCAATGAGAAATTGCCCCGCTTAGTTCATCTTCCCCCGTCCCATCAGCCCAAAAAAATTTCCCCACCTCCATCCCATGACCCCCACTCCCTTCCCCTCCCCCTCCGAATCCACCTCCCCTGCCGCCCTCACCGCTGAAGAAGGCTGGTTCGTCCAACACCTCTTCTATCACATCGACCACGGCTTCTGGGCCGCCCTCACCCAGGACGAAAAACGCCAGCGCCTCACCCGCCTCACCCAGACCCTCCAAACCATCCGCGCCCACGACAAAACCCAGCTCCTCACCCTCAGTGTCCTCACCCCCAAAGCCGACCTCGGCTTCATGCTCGTCACCGCCGACCTCCACGACGCCAACCGCTTCGAAAAACAACTCGCCCTCTGCCTCGGTCCCGACGTCCTCAGCCCCACCTACAGCTACCTCTCCATGACCGAGTGGACCGAATACTCCGAAAAAGAAGAGGACGCCTCCGCTCGCATCGCCCGCACCGAAAATCTCGAAGTCGGCACCGAGGCCCACACCGCCCGGCTCGAAGAATGGCGCACCCACATGAAGAAGTACTACAACGACCGCCTCTATCCCAACCTCGCGGATTGGCCGGTCGTCTGCTTCTACCCCATGAACAAACACCGCAACGTCGGCGCCAACTGGTGGGCGCTCGACTTCGACAAACGCCGCGAACTCATGGGCAGCCACGCCCGCACCGGCCGCAAATACGCCGGCAAAGTCCGCCAACTCGTCACCGGCTCCACCGGCCTCGACACCCACGAATGGAGCGTCACCCTCTTCGCCCACGACCTCTTCCAAATCAAAAGCATCATCTACGAAATGCGCTTCGACGAAGTCTCCGCCGTCTACGCAGAGTTCGGCGACTTCTACATCTCCCTCCAACTCCCCATCCCCGCCCTCCTCGAGCGCCTCCAACTCACCTAACCCCCCTCCGCACTCGTCCTCGTCCTCGTCATTCGTCATTCGTCATTCCCCATTCGTCATTCCTCATTCCCCCCTCCGCACCCATGATCGAAGAGCTCTACCACTACCTCTACCACCTCACCCCTGACGGTGGTATCCCCCTCAAAGGGACGGGCATTCTCCTCGGTCTCATCCTGCTCGCCGGCCACCTCTGGGCATATCTGAAGCCCGCCCAAACCCAGGCCTTTCTCCGCGACTTCCCCCGCAACTACGCCTGGGGCGTCATCCTCCTCACCATCTGCTTCTTCTGGAGCATGATGATCATTCAACACATGGACATGGGCGAGTTCTTCCACCTCCGCCGCTGGTTCCTCATCATCGTCCCCGCAGGCTTCGTCGGCGTCCTTTTCTATGTTCGCGAGTTCATCTCCGTTCGCGCCCTCGGCTCCCTCATGCTTCTCGCCGCCGGCCCCATGCTCTGTGCCGCCTTCCTCCAGCCCCAACTCAGCCGCCTCCTCATCCCCATCCTCGCCTACGCCTGGATCATCGCCGGCATGTTCTTCGTCGGCATGCCCTTCCTCATGCGCGACGCCATCACCTGGGTCACCGCCAATCCCGCCCGCTGGAATCTCGCCTCTATCTCCGGCATCATCTACGGCGCCCTCCTCCTCGTCGCCGCCGTCCTCTTCTACTAGCCCATTCCAATGGCCGCACCGCGTGTCCTAGTCATCCGTGGCGGCGCCATCGGTGACTTCATCCTCACCCTGCCCGCCATACGCCTCCTCAGAGAAGGCATCCCCAACTGCCACCTCGAAGTCCTCGGTTACCCCGGCATCGCCGACCTCGCCCTCGCCGCCGGCCTCGCCGACCACACCCGCAGCCTCGGCCACCGCCACTTCGCCCCTCTCTTCGCCCCGGGAGCCCCCGTCCAGCAGGAGATCGCCGAGTACCTCGCCTCCTTCAACCTCGTCGTCAGCTACCTCTTCGACCCCGACGGCTACTTCCGCGGCAACCTCGAACGCCTCGGCGTCAAAACCCTCATCGAGTGCCCCCACCGCATCCTCCCCGGCCAGGGCCCCGCCGCCACCCAGCTCGCCCGCCCCCTCGAAAAACTCGCCCTCTTCCTCGAACACCCCGCCCCCCACTTCCCCGTCCCCCCAGACCTTCCCTCCCCCACCACCCCCACCCACTTCATCCTCCACCCCGGCAGCGGCTCCACCCAAAAAACCTGGCCCCTCGAAAACTGGCTCTCCGTCCTCCAATCCCTCGCCCAAACCCAACCCCTCCACATCGTCCTCATCACCGGCGAAGCCGAAGCCGAACGCGGCCTCCTCCCCACCCTCCAAAATCTCTCACATCCCAACCTCACCTTCGAATCCTGGCACCAAATCCCCCTCCCCAACCTCGTCCCCCGCCTCCAATCCCTCGCGCCGTCCGGCACCCGCTTCCTCGGTCACGACAGCGGCATCAGCCACCTCGCCGCCGCCTGCGGCCTCCCCTGCACCCTCCTCTTCGGCCCCACCGACCCCACCCTCTGGGCCCCTCAAAACCCAAACATCACCCTCCTCACCTCCCCCACCGAAAACCTCACCGACCTCCCTCCCCAAACCCTCCTCCACTCCCTACTCCGCCAATAACCCCAAAAATCCGCAAGCAGAGAACGTCTAGGCCAACCACGGCGGGAATTGAAACTCGAATTCAAAGTAGGAAGTTACCCGCCGTTTGATGTGCCGGCTTGTTCTCCGGTCTTTCTCATTGGGCGGCGCGATCACTCATAAAGCTTACCCATATGCAAAATGTGCGCCATCCGAGTCCAGGGGTTCTGTGGTGGCGTGTAAAGAGGCAGGCCATTCTTCGATCCCTCGGCCCACGCTGAGGCGGCCCCCAGAAACGCCTCAATGGTGCCGTTCTCCCAACCATTGGCACCGGGTCCAAACGGTGATGTCGGGCTGATGGCTTCCTTCGCAAGCTCGTCTTCCCGATCACCAGCCAGCGCAGAAATGAAATCGATCAGTGATGACTCATCTGTGACTTGGTCTGCCAGCGTGTGTAGATCGAGAGACATGAAGGTTTCTGGAGAACAGAGAACTGAGCACTCAATCCATGTGCACCAAAATCTCCCTCGGCTTCGCCCCCTCCTGCGGCCCAATGATCCCCCGATCCTCCAAAATATCGATCATCCGCGCCGCCCGCCCATAACCCAGCCTCAACCGACGCTGTAACAGCGATGTCGAAGCCTTCTTCTCCTGCCGGATCACCTCCAAACAATCCTCCAGCAGCGATTCCTCCTCCTCATCCATCGCCTCGCCACCACCCTCGCCCTCAAAGTCCCCCGTGATCTCGTTCACAGGCACATCAAAGATCGGTTTCCCCTGATCCACACAACGCTGCACCACCGAGTGAATCTCCTCATCCGTCACCAGCGCCCCTTGTGACCGAATCGGCTGCGCCCCCCCGGGCGGCACATAAAGCATGTCCCCCTTGCCCACCAAATTCTCCGCTCCCTTGCGATCCAAAATCACCCGGCTATCCAGCGCCGACGCCACCTGAAACGCAATCCGCGTCGGAATGTTCGCCTTGATCACCCCCGTGATGACGTCCGCCCGCGGCGTCTGCGTCGCCACAATCAGGTGAATCCCCGCCGCCCGCGCCATCTGCGTGATCCGCGCAATCGCCCCTTCAATGTCCGCCGGCGCCGTCTGCATCAAATCCGCCAACTCATCAATGATCACCACAATGTAAGGCAGCGTGTCCGGAATCACCAACTCCTGCTTCCTCGGCGGCGGTGGCGTCGCATCGCTCGACCAGTCATGCCCCACCCGCGCCACTTCCCCTTCCTCATCCGGCGGGAACCCCAGCTCACTGTCCAGCCCCGCAAACGCCAGCGCCACCCGCGGATCATCCCGCTCATCCTTCGCCTCGATCACCACCTCAGCCATCTTCTTCGTCGGCGCCTTGCCATTCTTCCCGGCCTTCAGCTTGTCCGCCTCCACCTTCTCCGCCTTCCGCCGATTCCTCGTATTGAACGTCTCAAAATTCCGGCACGCCTCCTGCGCAAAAATCTGATACCGATTCTCCATCTCCTTCACCACCCACCGCAGCGCCAGCAGCGCCTTCTTCGGATCCGTCACCACCGGTAGCGCCAAATGCGGCAGCTCCGCGTAATTCTGCATCTCCACCACCTTCGGATCGATCAAAATAAACCGCAGCTCATCCGGCGCAAAGCGACACAGCAAACTCGTCACGATCCCGTTGATGCACACACTCTTCCCACTCCCCGTCGCCCCCGCCACCAGCAAGTGCGGCATCGCCGCCAGATCCCCGATGATCGTCTTCCCATACACATCCTTGCCCAGCGCAATCGGCAGCTTCGCCTTCCCGTTCTGAAAAATGTCATCCTCCAGCAGCTCCCGAATCGGCACAATCACCTTGTCCTTGTTCGCCACCTCAATCCCCACAGTATCCTTCCCCGGAATCGGCGCCAAAATATTGATCCGCTCCGCCCGTGTCGCCCGCGCCAAATCCGCATCCAAATTCGCAATCCGGCTCACCCTTAACCCATCCGCCGGCCGCACCTCATACCGCGTGATCGATGGCCCCCGCGTAATGTCCCCCGGCTCCACCGTGATCCCGAAACTCGACAGCGTCCGCACAATCGTCGCCTGAATCGCCAGCAACTCCCCCTTGTCCGCCGGCTTCACATCCTCCTCCGGCCAGTTAAGAAGCTCCAACTCCGGCAGCTCGTAGTTCTTGAACCGCACCGTCAAATTCCCCAGACTCCCATGCGGCGCCTGCTCGATCTTCTGCGCCCGCTTCTTCCCCCACACCTCCGCCAGCTTCGGCTTGTCGCCATCGGCCCCATGCTGCCGTCGCTCAGACGAATCAATGATCTTCGGTGCCGGCGGCGCAAACTTCAGCGGCAACTCCATGTTCGAAAGCGGCAGCGCCGGGATCGGCGCCTCCTCGGTCACCTCCCCCTCGTCCACCTTCCGCTTCCGCCTCGCCTTCACAGGCACCGCAACCTCCATCGGCTCCTCCACCATCTTCGCCGCCGCCGCCAGTTCCCGCCTCACCCGCCACCGCTCCAGCCAGCTCCTCACCTCCACCTTCAACTCCTCCAGCAACCGCACCGGATGAATGTTCGTCACCATGAAAAACCCCATCAAATACACCATCCCCAGCATCAGCGTCGCCCCCACCCGCCCCAGCAGCGCCCCAAACAACGTCTCCCCCACCAGTCGCCCCAACCCGCCACCGCCCCCATGCGGCAAATGACCGTCCTCCCATTCAAACAAATGATTCACCGTCATCAAAGCCGTCCCACTGATCAACAGCAGCACCACCCCCAGCCACGTCACCCGCGTGATCTTCATTCCCGACGCCAGCTTGCACACCCCCAACCAAGTCAGCGAAATCGGCAAAATGTACGCCCCCAACCCCATCAAAAACAGCGAATACCCCGCCACAATCGCCCCCACTTGCCCAATGAAATTGTGCGTCACCGCATTCGTCTCATCACTCAGCACCAGATGCGCCCAACCCGGCAAATCCCCCGGATCATAAGACATCAACGCCAAAAAAAACATCGCCGCCACCATCAGCAGGGCGATGCCATAGGCATCATCCCACGGACTGTCGGATTGATCAGTGGACCGGGAGCGTTCAGGACGGGCGCGCTTCATGTGTGAGAGACCAACAAAACGAGAAAAGTGAACAGAGCTATTAAAAATACCAAAATATCAGGAAAACTCAATCATATTCCTCCCCCCAATCCAAGAATCCATCCCTCCCCCATCACCACCCCACGTTGAATGCCCCAGGCACAAAGCCAGCCACACTCCTCCATCGCCTCCTCAGCAAGCTGGGTCCCTAAATCCGTCTCACCGCGACCTCAAAAGCACCCCACTCAGACCGGATACTTCGCCAGCAACTCCCCCACCTTGCTCACATCCACCTTCTCGTGGAAATCATCCTCCACCATGCACACCGGCCCAAATCCGCACGAGGCCAAACACTCCGCAAACTCAATGCTGTACTTCCCATCCTCACTCACCGAAATCGGATGATGATGATCCGCATGGGACCGGTCAATCTTCGTCGCCGCGCACAGCGCATCCATCAACTCGTAACTCCCCGCCATCGCACAGGACAACGTCCGGCACACCCGAATGTGATACTTCCCCGGCGCGTTCTGCCGAAAACCCGGATAAAACGTCACCACCTCCAACACCTGAATCGGCTCCAGCCCCAACTTCGCCGCCACCCAATTCACCGCCTCATCCTGGATGTAGCGGAACTCGTGTTGAATCAGATGCAGCAACGGCAACACCGCACTGCGCTTCGAAACAGGGTAATGCGTGATTACCTCGTCTATCTTTTTTTCCAACTCGGAAGAAACTTCAAACGCCATGATGCGGGTAAACGATAAGGTCAATTGGTTCAGCGAGCGATCAACGGTCGCACTCGCCCATCACGAAATCCAGGCTCCCCAGGATGGATGGAATATCACTCAGCATCGCCCCTTTCAGAAGCTTCGGCAGAATGCACAGGTTAATGAAGCTCGGGCTCCGAATCTTTAAGCGGAACGGCACCCCGCCGCCCTTGCTGCAAATGTAAAAACCCAGCTCGCCCTTCGGGTTCTCAGCCCCAAAGTACACCTCTCCCGGCGGCGCATCGATCCCTTGGGTCGCAATGATGAAATGGTGAATCAACTCCTCCATCTTCATCATCACCCCCTCCTTCTTCGGCAGCAAACCCTTCGCCTCAGCCACATTGATCGGCCCGCCCGGCATCGTCTTCAACACCTGCCTCAAAATCCGCACACTCTGACGCAACTCCTCCATCCGCACCAGGTAGCGATCATAACAATCCCCCTTCGCCCCAATCGGAATGTCAAAATCGTACTTCTCGTAACCCAGATAAGGATGCGCCTTGCGCATGTCAAACTCCACCCCCGAAGCCCGCAAATTCGGCCCCGTCATCCCGTACGCAATCGCATCCTCCTTCGAAATGATCCCCACATCCTGCGTCCGCCCGATGAAAATCGCGTTCTTCGACAGCAGCTTCTCCGTCTCCTCAATCACCGGCTCCAACTCATCCAAAAACTTCGACAGCGCCTCCACAAACCCCGGTGGCAAATCCCGGATTTGCCCCCCCACCCGCGTGTAACTCGTCGTGAACCGGGCCCCCGTGAGCTGCTCGCACAGATTGTAAATCTTCTCCCGCTCGTTGAACGTGTAAAGAAACACCGTCATCGCCCCCACATCCATCGCAAACACCCCCACCCCCAGCAAGTGCGCCGAAATCCGCGCCATCTCACAACACAACACCCGCAACGCCTGCCCCCGCTCTGGCAACTCCCACCCCATCAGCTTCTCCACCGCGCACGCGTAAGCCACATTGTTCGCCAGCGGCGCCAAATAGTCCAACCGATCCGTATACGGCACGAACTGGTTGTAATGCATGCTCTCCGCAATCTTCTCGTCGCCCCGGTGCAGGTAACCCACATCCGGATCCGCCTTGTCGATCATCTCCCCGTCCAATTCCAAAACCAATCGCAGCACCCCGTGGGTCGCCGGATGCGATGGCCCCATGTTCAACACCAACTTCTCACCTACCAAATCCGTCGTCGTCTCCTCAAGCGCTTCGAGCTGTCGCGCCGCCTTCGTGGCAGTGTCCGGGGCTTCGAATTCGCGGGTAACAGTAGGCATAACAGCAGATTTACGACTATTCTACGCCCCCCAAGAAGCGGCAACACGAATTTGTGAAAAATTTCACAAGCTCCCCTCTCACAATTCCCCACCCTCCCATCATCCCCATTTACCCCACCCCAATTCCCCATTATAATTCCCACCATACACTCAACGCAATCCGCAATCCGCAATCCCAATGCCCCCCCGCCTCCACAGCCTCCTCCTCGCTCTCACTCTCCCCGCTCTGGCTGAGCCCTCCCTCACCTACGTCAACGACACCACCCGAGCCCTCGACGACACCACCCAGCTCGCCCTCGAACAAGAACTCACCCAGTTCCATCGCGACACCGGCGTCCTCCTTACCGTGCAGGCCGTCTCCTACCTTGACCCCGGCGTCACCATGCGCACCGCCGCCCGCCAGGCCCGCCTCGCCACCGCCTCCTCCGGCCCGGTCGCCATCATTATGGTCGATCGCGGCAAAAACGGCCTCGGCATCTCCCACTCCCCCGAACTCTGGCAGCGCTACCCCCTCCCGGACATGGTCGAAGTCCTCCGCCACTCCCTCAGCGAAGCCTCAGACGACACCCTCCCCAGCCAGGAAAAACTCCTCGCCACCGCCCGCCTTTGGATGACCGAAGTCCGCGCCCTCGAATCCCAACGCCAACTCAGCCTCGCCCCCTTCCAAAAAAAGGAAACCCCTCTCCTCCTCGGCTTCCTCTCCATCCTCGCCCTCGGCGGCATCACCGGCCTCCGGCTCGCCACCCAAAAACGCTTCCGCGTCGGCCTCCAAAATCAGCGCTTCCACTTCCCCGACATCGTCATCGGCCAAAGACTAGGCGCCCCCCACGGCGCCCGCGTCATCCTGCCCGAAGAACCCTGAACCCGAATTCCGCGATTCGAAGTGGCTCAAGCGCTGCCTTGCTTGCCGTTCCAAGGCTTTGCGGCTCGCAGTCCCTGTATCTTGACGATACTGGGCAAGAGCTGCGGAGTCTTGGAACCGCTATGAAGGTGCCGAATGGGCCGCTTCCAATGGCGGAGTTCGGGATGAAATGAAGTCACTTCGCACTCCCCGCCAGCGCCTTCTTCACCGCCGCGATCAAAGCCGCATCATCCGGCTCCGTGCCCGAGTCAAACCGCGCCACCACCGCCCCATCCTTACCCACCACGAACTTCTCAAAGTTCCATCCCACCTCACCACCCTCAGCCGTCAGCGCCTCAAACAGCGGATGCTTCCCCGCCCCCTTAATGACCACCTTCTCCGTCAAAGGAAACGACGCCTGATACCCCGTGGCACACGCCTTGATCTCCGCCGCCCCACCCGGCTCCTGCCCGCCAAAATCATTGCACGGCACCCCCAAAACCACCAACCCCTCACCCGCAAACGCCTCCTGCAGCTTCTGCAAACCCGCATACTGCCCCGTGTAACCACACTGCGACGCCACATTCACAATCACCAGCGCCTTCCCCTCATGCGCCTTCAACGCCCCCTCCTGGCCATCCAGGGTCGCAATCGGAATCGAATGAATCGGGTCAGCAGCCATAACCCCCAACGTCAAGCATCCCATCAAACCAGCAACCATCAAAAGTGTCATTTTCATCTCCCTTAAAACGCCCCCAACCTCAAAAAAGTTGCGCCTTACGACCCACCCCAATCCGCAATCCGCAATCCAAAATCTCCTACCACTCCTCTTCCTCACCCTCCTCTTTCACCTCTTCCTCCACCTCCGGCACATACCCCAAATCCTTCAAAATCTGATCCACCTGCTCCACAAATTTGAACGGCACCCGCTTCCGCTGATACTTCCGAAACAACACATCTCTCAATTCCAAAAACTCTGGAATCCCCGGATTCTCAATCGGCTGCCACCTCTCCACTTCCGGCACCAAAAACGAAAACTTCCAGTCCCGCCAGTCCCAGCGCGCCCGCTTGTAAATCTTCCCCCCACCCTCTTCCTTCGTCCGATTCTCGTGCCACTCGTGCGGCTGATGTTTGTGCATAGTGTTGTATAAAGAAGAATCGAACCGGCCGCCATCTGAACTTTGACTGGCAACCCCCCAGAATGAGGTAAAATCCCCCCTGTGCAAGTCTCCAACCGTCCGATTGTCAGCCACGACCTCCTCAAGCTCACCCTCTACGTGGTCGCAGTCCTCATCGGCGGCGCCCTCCTGAGCCCCTGGCTCGTCAGCGGCGGCCAGTGGTTGTTGACCACCTTCAACCCCTCCCAGACCGAGCCCCCATCCGGCCTCCTCAAAGAAATCCATAAAGCCGACTTCTCCCGCTACTTCTCCCGCGCCACCCAGATCTGCGCCGTCCTCCTCCTCTTCCCCCTCATCCGCTCCACCGACCTCAATCGCTCCCTCATTCCCTCCTGGACCCCCGCCCGCTCCGGCCTCACCCACTACCTCCTCGGCTTCATCCTCGCCGCCAGCCTCCTCCTCACCCTCGGCTGGTCCTTCTGCCAAAACACCATCTACCGCCTCCGACCCGAACCCACCTGGACCGCCCTCGCCGCCCCCCTCACCGCTGCCCTCGGCGCCGGCATCCTCGAGGAAATCTTCTTCCGCGGCGCCATCCTCGGCCTCCTCCTGCGCACCCTCCGCCCCATCACTGCCCTCCTCTTCTCCTCCGCCCTCTTCGCCTTCGTCCACTTCCTGCGCCCCCCCGAAACCTGGTCCTTACCCCTCAACGAAGTCACCTGGACCTCCGGCTTCCAAGCCCTCAGCGCCATCCTCGCCACCTTCAAAAACACCGACTTCCTCCTCGCCGAATTCGCCACCCTCTTCGCCGTCGGCTGCGTCCTCGCCGCCGCCCGACTCCGCACCGGCCAGCTCTGGGCCTCCATGGGACTCCACGGCGGCTGGGTCTTCGGCCTCAAATACTTCAGCGCCCTCACCCTCAGCTCCAAAGCCCTCCGCGCCGGCGATCACCTCCCCTGGATCGGTCTTAACCTCAAAATTGGCCTCGCCCCCCTCCTCGTCATCACCCTCACCGGCCTCATCGTCCTCCGCCTCCTCCCCCGAACCGAAAATTCCCTTGGAAAATCCACCTGAATAACCCATCCTCCGCCATGACCCAAGATCAACGCGAAGCCGTCATCGACCTCCTGCTTCTCTCCATCTATTCGGACTCACACATCTCGTTAACCGAAGAAGAAGCCCTCGAACGCACCATCGCCGAGCTGGGTTGGGACTCGACCTTTCCCAAAGACCTCTTCATCCAAAAAGCCGCCCCCCGTGCCCGCGCCGCATCCGATTCCGCCGAAGCCACCAAAGCCTTCATCTTCGATCGCGCCGCGCGTTTCACCACCTCTCCCGCCCAGTTCCAAGCCTACAACTTCGTCCACCAAGTCCTCTCCCCCGACGGCGTCGCCGACCCCGAGCGCGGCTTCCTCTCCCTCCTCAGCAACGCCTTCCCTCCCGCTTCACCCTGATTCAAGCCGCGCCCCCCTCCCGTCAGGTTCGGCTGGCATTTGATTAGCAGAGGTGTAATATCAAGCCTCCCGTCTATGAAAAAAGCCCTGCCCGCCCTCCTCCTCGCGTGCGTCGTCATCTTCATCGGTTGCCGCTCCGGAACCGGCAACCGCTACGGCTCAGGCCCAGCCTCCGCTCCCTGGCAGTCCCGCTACAACGACAAACTCCTCGGCCCCGTCACCCCGGACCAACTCCTCCGCGAGGTCAACCTCCGCCCCGACCTCATCCGCGCCGGCACCGTCGGCCGCTCCTGGTTCCGGCCCATGAAGCCCCGCTACATCACCATCCACAGCACCCAAAACTACTCCGGCAACGCCTACAACCACGCCCTCGCCCTCAAACGCGGCGCCCTCCGCGCCACCAAACGCAAAGGCGGCAACCGCATCGGCTACCTCACCTGGCACTT
Organism: Verrucomicrobiaceae bacterium; assembly: GCA_027487315.1. Lineage (GTDB taxonomy): Bacteria > Verrucomicrobiota > Verrucomicrobiia > Verrucomicrobiales > Verrucomicrobiaceae > JAGRPD01. The sequence continues at coordinate 16,065 of JAIYDW010000038.1, forward strand.
CACCGTCCAGGACAACGTCGCCATCCAGCACCTTCCCTGCCGCGAACAAGGCGAACACGCCGACTTCGACGGCCCCGGCAACAACTACTCCATCGGCATCGAAATGTGCGAGCACAAAGGCAACGACCTCGCCCTCACCATCGACAAAACCGCCCGCCTCGCCGCCTACATCTCCTACGTCTACCAGATCCCCCTCAGCAACGTCGTCCCCCATTACCACTGGCCCCGCGCCGGCGCTAGCCCCCCCAACAAAAACTGCCCCCACTTCCTCATGGAAAATGGCCGCCCGGGCTCCCGCTGGCGTTGGTTCCTCGGCCGCGTCCAACTCCATTACAAACGCATCCAGCCCGGCCAAGCCCGCTCCCTCGGTTAAACCACCCCGCTCCTCCCAGTGACTGCCCCCTTACCTTGCTCACGTGGGGCGAGCCGCTGGCTCGCCCTCTTCATCCTCCTCCTCGCGCAGCTCACCCCAGCCCCCGCCGCAGACCTCACCCAGGCCGTCGAAGAAAAACCCGCCCGCTCCGAGCAACTCGCCCTCCTCGACGACCAGCGCATCAACGAAAGCTCCGGCCTCGCCCCCAGCCTCCGCACCCCCAACCTCCTCTGGACCCTCAACGACTCCGGCGGCCCCACCACCCTCTACGCCCTCAACACCCAAGGCCAAACCCTCGCCGAGATTGACGTCAACAACGCCAAAAACATCGACTGGGAAGACCTCGCCTCAGGCCCCAACACCGAAGCCCAGCCCACCCTCTTCGTCGCAGACATCGGCGACAACAAAAAAGCCCGCCCCTCCATCCAAATCTACGAAATCCCCGAACCCGAATTCACCCCCAACGCCAAACCCAAAAAAATCGCCCCCACCCGCACCTGGAACCTCCGCTACCCCGACGGCCCCGCCAACGCCGAAACCCTCCTCGTCCACCCCAAAACCGGCCGCCTCCACATCCTCACCAAAACCCTCCTCGGCACCGCCACCCTCTACATCGCCCCCGCCACCCATCAGCCCGACACCGTCCAGGTCCTCGAAAAAATCACCACCCTCAACTTCCCCCTCCTTCACAAACCCGGCAAACGCCCCATCGACAACCTCATGACCACCGGCGGCTCCCTCTCCACCGACGCCACCCGCCTCGTCGTCGCCACTTACAACAGCCTCTACGAATGGACCCTCCCCGACGGCCAACTCACCGCCCAAGCCCTCGACGCGACCCCCATCCGCATCGACCCACCCCTCACCCGCCAAATGGAAGCCGTCTGCTACCAGCCCAACACCTACCACCTCCTCTTCACCAGCGAAGACCTCCCCACCCCCCTCCACCGCCTCCAAAGATACTAACCCTCCTTCATCCCCCTCCTGTTAATCCTCAAAAATCCTGTCAATCCTGTCTCACCCAACCAACGACCGCTCTCTCCCCCTCCGCCCTCCGCAATCCAAAAAACCCCTTGGTCTCCCCCCCCAATTGCACGAACTTCCCCCGTGTCCCAGCCTGACCTCTCCAAAACCCACCCGCCCCGCTTCGAAGACCTTCGCGGCATCCTCCGCTACGTCCCCCAGTTCAGGCAGCGCGTCTTCGTCATCTCCATCGACGGCGACCTCGTCAAACAACCCAGTTTCTCCGCCCTCCTCCAGGACGTCGCCGTCCTCCAATCTCTGAACATCGAAGTCGTCCTCGTCTACGGCTCCCGCTCTCAGATCCGCGACCTCGCCGCCGAACGCGGCGTCGAACTCACCAGTGACGACGGCATGGGCCGCACCGATGCCGCCAGCATGGACATCGCCGTCTCCGCCATCACCCGCCAGGCCAGCCTCCTCATGGCCGACCTCACCGCCCTCGAAATCCCCGTCGCCATCTCCAACGCCCTCGCCGTCCACCCCGCCGGCGTCATCAACGGCGTCGACCAGGAATTCACCGGCCGCATCGAACGTGTCGACGTCGAAAGCCTCCAGGCCCTCCTCAAAGCCGACATCATCCCCATCCTCCAGCCCATGGGCTACGACGGCCGCGGCACCACCCTCCGCCTCAACTCCGACGCCGTCGCCGTCGAAGTCGCCATCGCCCTCCGCGCCGCCAAAGTCATCTTCATCGCCGAATCCGGCCTCTTCCTCGCCGGCCAGCGCATCGCCCAGATCGCTGCCATCGACGCCCGCCAGCTCGCCAAGCACCCCACCGAAACCCTCGACATCAACCTCCTCTCCAAACTCCGCTACGGCGGCATCGCCTGCCAGGAAGGCGTCCCCCGCGTCCACATCGTCGACGGCAGCCAGGAAGAAGCCCTCCTCGCCGAACTCTTCAGCAACGAAGGCGTCGGCACCATGATTCACGCTGACGACTACCAACAAATCCATGCCGCCAGTGCCGCCGACGTCCCCGCCCTGCTCTCCATGATGCAGCAGTCCATCGACGACGCCGCCCTCGTCCCCCGCACCCGCGAACAGATCCACGAAAAACTCGGCGACTTCTTCGTCCTCGAACTCGACGGCAACCCCATCGCCTCCGTCGCCGTCCACACCTACGACGACCCCGCCACCGGCATCCGCACCGGCGAACTCGCCTGCCTTTTTGTCCGTCGCGCCCACAAAAATCGCGGCCACGGCCAAAAACTCGTCACCTTCGCCGAAGACACCGCCCGCGCCCGCGGCTGCCATCGCCTCGTCGCCCTCAGCACCCAGGCCTTCCGCTTCTTTGAAGAAAAACTCGGCTACACCGTCGCCACCCCCGACGCCCTCCCCGCCCCCCGCCGCGCCGCCTACGAAGCCTCCGGCCGCAACTCCAAAGTCCTCATCAAAGACCTCCAGCTCCCCCCACCCACCTCCGTCTGACCGCGCAATCCAGCACCCAGAGGTGCCTATTCCAAAAGGCGTCCACCCGCACGTGCTTGGCGATCACGCCTGCAGCCGGAGCACTCCCCACCGCCTCATTCTTGCCAAGTTGCGCGCCCTTGGCTCTTCGATTAGACTCCTATTCGCGATGAAGTCACCATCTGATCAGCTCGACCTGCCCAGCCTCCGCGCCGCAGTTGCCCCTGTCTGCCAGCATCATTCAGTGGCCCGCATGGAGTTGTTCGGATCGCGCGCCACCGGACAGGCACGCATCGACAGTGACTTTGATTTTCTCGTCGAGTTCCTGCCTCAAGCAAACGCGGGCCTCTTGGAAATGGGCGGGTTGAAGGAGGATCTTGAGGAACAGCTAGGCCACACCGTCGATCTCCTCAGCCGCCCGGCAGTGGAACGCAGTCGCAATCCCTACCGCCGCCGCTCCATCCTCGCCGACCCCATCACCGTGTATGCTCAGTGAGAAACAACACGGCTTGCTAAAGGACATCCTCGACTCTGCGTCTGTCATCCAGACCTACCTCTCAGGCGTGTCAGAGGCAGCCTTCATGCAGAACACGGAAAAACAGGACGCCGTGCTTCGCCGCTTCGAAATCATCGGTGAAGCCTCCAACCGACTCGCCCCGGAAACACAGGCCCTCTTTCCAGATCTCCCATTCCGCCAAATGCGCGGCATGCGCAACATCATCGCCCACGACTACGGTGATGTGGACCTCGACCAAGTCTGGCGCACAGCCTCCGGCAACGATTTGAAGGCATTGATCGCATCCCTTCGTTCATTCTTCGACCACATCGAAGGCCCCTGCGAAATCTGATCGTTTGACCCATCACAGACAAGGCTAGGCCAACGCTTCGAAAACTGCCATGGTTGAGGTGCAAAAGCCTTGATCAGCCAATGCTCCCTCCAGCCTCGGAGTGCAGCCTCAATGCTCCTCCACCACCTTCTTCGGCAGCTTCGTCAGCGACATCAAATACGCCACCACATCCCGCACCTCAGCCTTCGTCAAGATCCCCAGCATCGGCGGCATCACTGAAATCGCAGGCGTCTGCATCGCGATCTCCCCCTTCCGGATCTCCATCTCCGCCCCGTCCACCGCCTTCACCTTCAGCACCTCCACCGACTCCGCCGAAACCGTCCCGGACACTGACTTACCGTCCTTCATCGTCACCGAAACCATCCCATACCCAGGAGCCACCACCGCCCCCGGTTGCAGCAGCGCCTCCAGCAAATACTCCCTCGGCTTCAGCTTCCCGATCCCCGTCAACCGCGGCCCCACATTGCTCCCCTCCGTCGCTTCCACCACATGGCAGGCCAGACAGTTCCCTCCCAGGTGATTCGTCACCACCTCCTTGCCCATCGCTACACTGCCCCCCTTGAGCAACTCCTTCGGCAAAGGCATCACCGGCAGGCCATTCGCCCCCATCACCGGTGCAGGTCGCGCCGCCTCATAAGCCGCCACCGCCGCCTGCAACTCCGGCACCGACCCACCCAAAGCCGTCGCCGCCTCCAGCACATCCAGCCTCAACTCCATCGGCACCTTCCCCTTCGGCATCAACGCCATCCACTCCTGCACCACCTTCGCCATCGCCGCCTCACTCGACCTTCCCGCCAACGCCAGCGCCTTCTGCTTCAACCCCAAATCCTTCTCCTTCCCCAGCACAAACGCCACCCGCTCCGCCAGCAGAGCCGGACGTCTCTCCGCCGTTACCTCCAGCGCCGCCTCCTTCAACACCACCGGCGCCTTCCCACTCCATACCCCCTTCAGCACCTCATCCAACTCCGCTTTGTCCCCATGCTGCGCCGCCATTAGCTTCAAAGCCTCCGCCCGCACCGCATCCGGCGCTGACGGGTCCCCGATCATCGTCACCATCGCCTCCGCCGCCACCGGCACCTTCAACGCCACCAGCATCAAAATCGCTGCCGACTTCAAACTCGAATCCTTCAGCGCCAGCAACTCCCCCACCCGCTCCAGCGCCGCCTCATCCGCCCCACTTGCATCCCGCTTGGACAAATCATGCACCATCCCATCCACCCGATCCAGCCTCGGCACCTCCACCCACTCCGCCAAATGCTGAAACGCCGCCTGCCTCAGCTCCACCGGCCTCGACTCATCCAAAGCAAACCCCAGCACCCGAATCGCATTCTCCGCCCCACCCACCCGAAACGCCGCATTCATCACCCGTCGCCAAGTCATCTCCGAAAACACCCGCTTCTCATCCATCAGCCCCGCCAGTTTCCCCCACACCTCCGGCACCCCCGCATCATCATGAATCGCCCGCACCGCCTCCTCCACCAACCGCGCCTCCGCATCCGCCAAAAACACCGCCACCTCCGGCGCCCTCAACTGCCGCAACGCCAGCAACCCCGCTGCCCGCACCCACATCGACTCCGCCTTCGCCAGCCCCGCCAACTCCCCAACCCCCGCGCACCCCGCTAACCCCATCACCACCGCATGCCGCAGCACCGGATCCGCCCCATCCCGCTCCGCCATCGCCACCAATCCCCCCACCGCGCCCGCCACCCTCATTTTCCCCAGCGCCACCGCCGCCTGCACCCGCACCGGCCCCGCCGCATCCGCCAACAACCCCACCAGCCGCGCCCCATCCACCCCCTCCGCCTCCGGCGCATCCCCCATCACCTTCGCCACCTGCTCCCGCACCCGCGCGCTCCCATCCCCCACCAGCTTCCCGCACACCTCACCCCCGCACAACCCCCGCCGCATCCCCATCCCCAGCCCCCACACCGCATGACACCGCGCCAACTCCGACGCCCCCCCATCCTGCGCCACCCCCGCCAACCGCTCCCACTGCCCCCGCTTCACCAACTCCAACTGCGCCCCCACCCGCACCCGCTGATCCGCATGCCCCAGCAACCCCGCCAGCACCTCCACCGTCTCCCCCTTGAACTCCCCCTTCAACAACGCCAGCACCTCTTCCCGCACCACCGCTTCCTTCCCAGCCTTCGCATCCACCTTCCAAATCGCCCCCTTCTCATCCAGCGGATACCCCCCCACCCAGTCCGCCATGTAAAATGCCCCCTCCGGCCCCCACGCCATTCCGATCCCCATCACCCCCCGATTCACCATCACCTCCGCTGTCTGCTCAAAACTCGCCCCCTTCGCCTCAATCGTCAGCGCCGACATCTCCCCGGACGGAAACTGATTCAGCAAGAACTTCCCCCTCAGCCCCTTCCCCAAAGCCGTCCCCGGCTCCCAAAGAAACCCCGCCGGCCCATTGCGCGACAGCGCCAGCGGCGGCGTCACAAAAAGCGGCTGCCCCGCATGCGCCGTCTGCCAAATCCCCTCCCGCATCCACCGGCTCTCCGTTTTCATGTACTGATGCCCGCAGCGCCACCCCGCATCACTCCCCTCCACCACCCGCACCACCCGCTCCTTCTCCCCCGTCATGTCCGCATCGTTATCCACCCCGAACACATTCCCCCACGCATCGAACGCCACCTCCTGCACATTCCTCAACCCATGGGCAAATACCTCAAACCCTGTCCCATCCGGCTCCACCCGCAGCACACAGCCCTCATGCGGATAATAAAAACGCTTCCCCTCCTTGCTCGTCACATTCACCCCCTTGTCACCAATGCTCCAGTAGATCCTCCCATCCACCCCCAGACGCGGCCCGTGCATGTCATGCCCCGCATACGCAATGTGCATCCCAAACCCCGTCGCCACCACCTCGCGCACATCCGCCACCCCATCATCATCCGTGTCCTTCAGCCGCCACAAATCCGGCGCCACCGTCACATACACCCAGCCATCATGATAAAGAATCCCCGCCGCAATCCCCGTCACCTCGGTATTAAAACCCTCGGCAAACACCGTCATCTTCTCCGCCTTCCCATCCCCATCCTCATCCCTCAGTTGGTAGATCCGCTCCGAATGCACCGTCAGATCTTTCCAATCGATTGACCCATCCTTGTTGTGATCCTTCAACCCCCCGCGCGGCGCCCGCAACTTCCCCAGCGCCAGCTCCCGCTGCAAAAACGCCCGCTTCGCCTCCACACTGTCCAGCCCCACATCATCCGCGATCCACATCGCATGCTCCCGAATATCCAAGTCCGCCCCCTTCCGCCGAGTCGTCGCCGCCACATACACCCGCCCCATCGGATCCACCGAAACCGCCACCGGATCCGGCACATTCAACTCCCCCGACCACTTCAAAAGCTCCAACTCCTGCCCCTGAGAAACCCAGGCAGAAACACAATAAACCAAAATCAAAAAAGCACGGCAAACCATCCCCTTTCCTACGCCCCTCGCCCCCCCTTTTCAACCCCCGCTCACCAAAGTGGCCGTCACTCTCCGAGTGACAAGTCCTCCCCGTAGCACGACCATCTCGGTCGCCCTCGATTTGGCCCTAGTCCCACAGCCGAGACAAGGTGTGATCAGCTCTAACCCTTGTTACGCACTCTCCCAACCTTTATCCCCAGGGTGTCAAAACTTATGAGGCAACAGGGCAGCCCCTATCGCCAAAACTAGGGCTGGCCTTCATCCTGCTGTAAGTTACTCTGCACCGGGCAGTCCGTCGACATTTCACCGTCCACTTCCTCAGGGTCTTCCACCGCATCCCCATCGCGCTATGAAAAAAGCCTTCGCCATCGGCATCACCCGTCTGCTCCTGCTGTCTAGCCAAACCACAGCTCCCTTGCTTCATGCAGGAGCGGCAGCGGGAGACTGTGGCATTGAGTTCTTCAACTCGGGCTACATTCAAACGCCAGACTTCCACAAGCTGGGCATCACGGGGGAAGTCACCGTCGAGTTCTGGGCCAAAACGGCAGGCACCGCAGGCCACTTTGTCTTTCGGCTTTCTCCAGATGATCCGGCCAATCGCTTCGCCGGGTCCATCAACTACGGCGGAGCAGATACCACCTATTGGGATGTCGGCGATATCGGGGGCAACGGCAGACTCGCGCAGGACAACCCCTTCCCCACCGCTGGCAAATGGGTACACTACGCCATGGTATCCAGCAAAAGCGGGAACTTCATGCGCTACTACATGAACGGTGAGCTGATCGCCCAGAGAGCCGGCGCGCTCGAGTTTTTCCCCAATTTCAATGGCAGCGCTGGCTACGCTCTGCGGATCGGCCCTGAGATGACCGGTGCCTTGGATGAGTACCGCATTTGGAAAGGTGTCCGCACCCAGGCCGCCATCCGCGCTGATATGTATCGCACGCTGACGGGCAGCGAGTCAGGCCTGCGGCTCTACTACAAGTTTGAAGAACCCACCATCGGCACCGTGGTCAATAGCGCCAAAGCCACCGGCACAGCGTATGATGGCGCGTATGTCTCAGTCAGCGACCCTGCAGCAGAGCATCTCACCAATCGCGTGGGAGACTTCACCGTGCTCAATACCAACGACGCCGGCCCAGGCTCCCTCCGGCAGGCCCTGGCCAATGCCACCGCCCAGGCGATCGGGCCAAAGCGCATCACCTTCAGCCCTGCCTTAAATGGCAGGACCCTCAACCTAGGCTCCTCCTTTGTCATCACGGGCTTCACGGAGGGACTCAGCATCGACGCCAGCACCCTGCCCTTGGGCGTCACCCTAGCGGCTGCGCCTGCCTTTGACGGCATCATCTTTGACCATCGCGCCGGTTCCCGACTCTGCCTCACCCGCCTCAGCCTCACCGGTGCCAGTGCCACAGCCATCATCAACAAAGGCGCTCTAACCCTGAAAGAGTGTACCCTGAGATCCAACCAAACCCAATTCGACGGTGGAGCCATCACCAACAGCGACGGCGGTCAGCTAGACATCAGCGACTGCACCTTCGCTCTCAACCGGGCCTCAACTCATGGCGGTGCAGTCAATCTCGCTAATTCCTCCACCGCCAAGTTTGCCCGCTGCACCTTCTCAGGCAACACCTCCTCCATTGATGGGGGTGCCATTGAGATCACCAGCAACTGCAATGTCCAATTCCAACACTGTACCTTTGCCAACAACAGCTGCGGCCGTGATGGGGGCGCCATCGACCATTTCACTACCTCCACCACCGTCACTCTCGCTTACTGTCTGTTTGCTCAGAATACCGCAGGACAACGGGGTCGAGACATTTATGTCCCTGGCAGCGCCAGTGCTGTTGTCTGCAATGGCACCAACATCCTCAGCCAAGCCCCCGCCGTAACCACCGGCGTTTCTGTCTCCATCGCCTCGGTAGTCATGTCCCCGCTAGCGGATAACGGGGGCCCCACCCAGACCCTGGCTTTTCTCAGCAATGAACCGCTCCATGCTGCTTTCAGTGCAGCCACCCGGGACCAGCGCGGTCTCCCCATCCAAGCCGTGCCCGACGTGGGCGCCTACGAGTCACAGGACGGCGCCGTCTTCAGCTTCTCGGAGCCCAGCTACAACCAACCAGAGGGCAACATCGCCGTCGCCACCATCTACCGCAGCACCCAACTCCTGGGCAGCTACAGCGTCACCGTGAAGACCAATCCCGGCACCGCCAGCGCCGCCGACTTCATCGGCACCACCCAGACCCTGACCTTTGACGAAGGCGTATTCTCACGGACCATCAACATTCCCACCCTGAACGACTCCCTGGCCGAGGCCAACGAGACCTTCACCCTCACCCTCAGCGCCCCCTCCGCCGGGGCAAAGCTCGGCTCCCTGCCCACCACCCCCATCGTCATCCGTGATCCCTCGGCCACCGCTCCAGGGCAGGACACCACCCGGCCCGCTGCCCCCGTCATCATCAGCCCTGCGGCCAATGCCACCGTCAACGTGGATGACGACGGCCTGCTCACCATTACCGGCACCGCCAGTGACAACAAAGTCATCATCAGCGTCACCATCTCAGATCGCACTCCCACTTTCATCATCCCACCGCCAGCGCCACCTGCACCTGTGCAAGCCACCCGCGTGCCAGTAACCGGTGCCCAGCTGCAGTGGACCGCCAAAGTTCCCGTCACCTCCGGCCTCTTCACTTTCCTAGCGTCTGCAGGTGATGCAGGGAGCAGCACCACCATCAGCGCCCCCCGCACCGTGAAGATCCTCCGCCCGCTGAAGGTCAACCTCAGGGGGGATGGCGAGGTCAACCCCGGCTTTGCCCCCAAGTCCTTCCGCGAGGTGGGCCGCCCCTACACCCTCACCGCAAAACCCCGCACCGGGGCCCTCTTTGGCGGATGGAGCATCCTGAGCAACCACACCGCCTCAGACATCAGCGCCACCAGCTTCAGCTCCCCGACGTTCAGCTTCATCCACAAGGTAGGCCTCGTCCTCCGCGCCAACTTTGTCCCCAGCCCCTTCGTCAGTGAACTGGACATCTTCACCGCCAACACCTCCACCGTCACCACCTTCACCGGCCTCGTCCTCCCTTCCTCGTCCTCACCCGACCGCGCCCCCCTCGGCAGCAATGCTGGAGAAGACGGCACCGCGGGCAGCATCAGCACCTTGGGCTACATCAGCATCACCACCCAGAGCAGCGGCAGCTACACCGGCGCACTGAAGCTAGACGGCACCAGCTACCCACTCAAGGGAGCCTTTGACTCCACACTCAAAAGCGGCCTGCTCACCGTCCCGCGCCCAGGGAAGAGCAGCCTCTTCGTCGAGTTCGACCTGCGCAACGTCGGCTCCCCTTTTCCCCAGATCGAAGGCTATGTCGCCGAGTTCGGCCCTCAGGGTCCCGTGGCCGTGTCCGAGTTCACTGCCCCTGCCTCCGGCTTCAGCAAGGCCAACCCCTTTCCAGCCCCCATTCAAGGGGCCTACACCGGCCTCGTCATCACTCCACCGGGCGTCCCCAACGCCGACTACCCCAATGGCGATGGCTTTTTCTCCATGAAAATCAACTCACTAGGTGTCCTCTCAGGTGTAGGGAAGCTCCCAGATGGCTCACCCCTCACCTTCAGCGCCCCGCTCGACTCCAATGCCAGATGGTCACTCTACGCCCCGCTTTACAAAGGCAAGGGTGTCATCGTAGCCATAATGAGTGGCGCGGGACAAGCGCCACGCCTCACCTTCACCGGCCCATCTAGCTGGCTGCGCCCCGTCACTGACTCCCAGCATTACCCCTCCGGCTGGCCAAATGGCATCGGCATGAGCATCAGCGCCAGCCAGTATCGCCCAGCCCCGGGCAGCAGCGCCCTGGGGGGCCTCAGCGCCATCGACAGCGATGGCAACACCACCCTCCAGTGGACAGACGGTCGCCTCACCAGCACCAAGACCGGCACCGTGGGCATCACCACAGCGGACAAGACTAGCCTCGTGCCCGCCGACCCTAGCTTCACCTTCAAGCTCAACCGCAGCACCGGCATTTTCACCGGCACCTTTCTCCACAGCGACGGCACCCGGCCCAAGTATGAAGGCATCATCCTCAGGACCACCAACCCTGTCCACAGCGCCAGCGGCTTCTTCCTCAGCACCACGCCCAGCATCAAAGACTACCTCGGCCGAGGTGGTCGCGTCACGCTTACCCCGCAGCCGTAAACCGAATTCCAACCTTCAACGCACCGCAGGCCTTCGCCAAACCGGGTCGCACCCAACTTCAGAAACCGCAGCGACTGGCAAAAATCGATACTGCCCCAGATCTCTCCCGGCGGCTTGTGCTGCCAATGACGGCGGCAGATTCGCCCTCAGCCGCTCCCGTTTTTAGCCTGAGGCCTCCCCGCAGGTCGAGTCGACGAAATGCCAGTCGCACAAGATCAGTTCATGTGACCCCCATGCGGATCGAACTGCAAGCCACTACTCGACCAAAAGAGGTAGTATCCTGACCTGTATTCGAGAGGCAAGGCATCGTCTTGGCCCTGACTCACTCCTGGGATGACAAACTTCACATTGTGCATGGCTTGCGAACCAAAGGCACCTACGCCGAGCGCATCTTGAGCTTCTCTGACATTCGAGGCAGCCAAAAAGGAAGGTGCACCTGCGACTCGACCTGCGGCGAATATAGCCGTCATTTCCTGGGCTCTCCGCTGAGCAACAGCGACTTTGCCGGCGTGACCAATGCTACCCACACTCGGAATCGCAATAGCGGCAATGATCCCCACAACTGCAATCACCACAAGCATTTCGACAAGGGAAAAGCCGGTTCTTGATAGCCTTTTAGGAGTTTTAGAGGAATTAAACATCAGTGTTTATTGTATTTAATAATGTATTAGACTTAGGGAATAGATACAGACGGATACCGCAAATACAAATAAACGCAATAAAATTTACAAAAACCATACAACGAGACCAAGTGCCATCGGCAAATAAGCCCGAATTCCGCGATTCGGAGTGGCTCAGACACTGCCTCGCCTGCCGTTCCCAGGCTTTGCGGCTCGCAGTCCCTTTATCCTAGAAACGGAAATGGAAAGGGATGAAGAGGCGTCGTGCTTGGTTCCACAAGGCTTCCCGGTTCGCAGCGGTTGCATCGATAAGATGATGCCACCCGAGAAGCGGGATGCCTTGTGGGGCCAATGACGGCGGCAGATTCGCCCTCAGCCATTTCCGTTTTTAGGTTTACACGTGGCTGGGGGAAGCGGGGAACAACTTGACAAAAAGCGACGTGGTCAGTGCTCAATCATTCGAAATGCTTCGTCTATCGCTTGCCATCGGCTGCCTCGCGATAGGATGGCTATGGGTCATTTCAATGGGTCGGGTGTTCGCTGGCACCTTCCGAAAGCACCGGACCAGTAGCATTTGAAGCCGATCAAATCCCACTGCGACTCCCCACTCTCTCACTCTCTACCCAAAGGCACCCGCCGACTCCTTGTCAGGCGACCCGCGTTCACATCACACTAACCACCTCAAGTTTCATCGCCTTGGCCAGCCGCGCTTGCTTCAGATCCGCCGTGATAAACACCTCCGCATTCAACACCAGCGCCGCCGCCACCTGCTGAATGTCCAAAGCCCGTGTCCCAAGTCGCGTTGTGTGCGTCTCCGAAAGCCGCATCGCCTCACGAATCATCTCCTCCCACTTCACTGGCGTCGGCACCAACACCTGCCGCCGAATCAACGCCTGCAACCTGCCCTCGGCCTCAACCTGTTGCTTCTTGATTTGCCCTGGCTTGCCAGAACCCGCCGCCGCCAGGTAACTTCGCAGCCGCAGCGCGTTTCCCACCTCCAGTTCATGCAGCGGCGTGTACATCAAACGTGGCCGCCCCAGCTTCATGTAGGCCGCCTTGCACCCTTCACTGCGATTGTCTCTAGCGATGAGGCTGACAACCACACTGCTGTCCGCATAGACCGGTTCTCGAAAAGATTGTCATTTTGATCCGGCGAGCGCAGTGGCTTCAGTGGCAAGGAAGTCGTGCAGCCCGCTATTAAATCAATAGCTGGCAAGCAGCTGACGCAGCCAATGAGGCCGCTCTGCCGCCACCCAAGGTGGTGCAACCCCTCGCCCGCACTCCCTCGTCGAGCCAGCCCCTCCCCCCCTCCCCATCAGCAAATCCTTCGCCCATTCCCGCACCCCAAAAAAAACGCCCCCCCCGGAGGACAGGTCTCCCGACCTGTCAACGGCCAGCGGACTTTCCAGTCCGCCCCCAACACCATCAACCATCCCCCTACCCCCCAAACCCAAACCCTGCCTTCTCCCAAGACGGATGCACCCAGCGAATCCACTTCTCCTCAGGAATCTGCGCCTTCTTCGGATTGTTCCCAACGTAACGCACCACCTTCCACAAATGCGCAGCATCTCGGACCAGCGTATCATAGCTCTCCGGTTCCCACACCGCGCCAGTCCTCCCAAGACGCCGATTCATCTGCCGCGCCATGAAACCCTTCCAAGACTTCAGCACCTCCGACAACTCGTAGCCGGCAAAAGGCTGCACCGTCACATGAACATGATTCGGCATCACACAGTAGCTCGACAAAAAATAGCGCACCCCATCAAAATGACGCATCGCCCGGGTCACGACGCTGGCACAGGCCTCGTCACGCAGCCAGCACTCCCCGGAGCCCGCATCCAGCCACTCCTCCACCCGCCGCAGGGTTTCACGAAAAAGCTGCTGCCAGTCCGCTTCATCCCGAGGCTCAGGATGAGCCCGTTCCCACTCCGCGCGAAACGCCTCTAGCGCCACCAGCTTCTCCTGCGGCAGAGAGTCAGCCAGCCGAAAAGTAATGAAGTACGTCGCCCCCTCCTGGGTCCAATGCGGCAGCTTCCGACGGCTTTTCACGATAGGCTTCGACCAGTCAAGCCCCACAAAATTCGGCGGACCCTCCACAAACGACATCGCCAACCAAAAACCCACCCAAAAAGCCTGTCAACCCGGAGGACAGGTCTCCCAACCGATCACCCGGAGGACAGGTCTCCCGACCTGTCAACGGCCAGCGGACTTTCCAGTCCGCCATCCCCAACCCCCTCAAACAAAAACCCCTCTCCCTCCCCAATCCCCACTCCCCAATCCCCACCCCCCTCACGGCCTCCCCTTCCACACCTCCCGCGCCCGATTCCCAAACTCCAGCGTGATGACCACCTCTCCCGCGCTGTTGATCGCCTGCCCGTGCCCCTTCGCCCCCGCTCCCGTCCGGTCCGTCGACACCGGCAGCGTCATCGTCTTGATCGTACTCGTCACCCCGCCCGGCTGCTGATAGCCCTGGCCCTTGCGCAGCACCATCGCGGGCAGGCGGCTGCCGATACGGTCGTCGTTATCGCCCAGCTCCACATTCCCCTGAAACAAAGCCTGGTTGCGGCCGGAGGAGCCAGTCAGGGAGGCGAGGATGTGGTAGTGCCCATTCACGCTGTCCGCATCCACCCGCTGGAGGGTGGCGATGCGGCTGGCGTCGTCCGCGCCGGCGAGATCGCCCTCCCGCAGGAGGATTTGCAGGTAGTTATTGGTGCGTCCAGCCAACACCACGGCACAGTCATTGGCTCCCGTCACGCCAGGGCCCCGCAGTTTCACCAAGGCGATGATTTTGCTATCGGCGTCGACCGGCCAATAGCCGAGGAAGCCCGCGATCACCAAGCCGGGGGCATTCGCCAGGTCCAGGGCCTGCCCCTCCCGCAAATAGGGTCTCTGGGTCTGCTCGTGAAAGATCCCCTCATCGTTTGCCGCCGTAATTCCCGTGCCGGTCACAAGCGCTCGGAAGACGGAAAATCCCAAGTCCGACATCGCTTCACCCAGGAAGCCGCGGAAGGTTGGCGCTGGCACGCCTGGGAGTCCGACGGTGGACTGCCCCTGCCGGGCGACCACCCCCGTAGTATCCGAGCCAAGCGCGTCAAAAAAAACTCCCTGCCGGACCACATCGGGCAGCGGATCTGCCGGAGAGGTGTCGAGGTAAAAGGCCGGGAAGGTGAAGAAAACGTTGGTGGGTGAAAGGCCTACTCGCCCGAAGAACTGTCCATACCTGTCGCCTGCATTGCCCGTAGGCGCGGCCTCCCCCTCCCGGTGGCGGGTGTCCGAATCGCGTGCCCCATCCGTGCTTCCTGACGATGTCCGATACGTAACGCCCGAGTCATTTGCCGCCGTCGCCCCAGTCGTCGCGCTCCGCGCCAGCGTGTAAGCCGCCAGCACGTGGCCGCTGTCGGCTCGCTGCACCACCTCTGGCAAGCTGAGCACGGCAGGGGATCCGTCCTCTTTGTCATAGGGCAGCCCTGTCTGGAGCATGTCGAACAGGTTCCCTCCGTTGTGTCGCAACCAGAATTGGTTGTTCGTCGCGTTAAATCCCTGGCCGCGCAGTGTCGCCTGGATCAACAGCCCATCGCCATGCTCAGGGATGATCTCCCCGATTCCACTCACAAAGATGCCGGAGTCCACCTCCTCCCCCACCCGCATCGCCGAGCGCAGCGGACCCGCATACTGGCTCCAAACACCCCGTCCTCGATTCGACAGCGTCCCAGAAAGCCCCACCTCCCCCTCGTTGTTGAGATACGCCGCCGGAAAGGAGGAAAAATTCGTCTCCACCGTCCCAGGCGCAAAGTCCCCCACCTTTGCCACAGCCGTCAGCGGCAGCGACATCGACACCGGGTTGAACAGGTAGGCTGCCCCAGCAGCGACGCCGAGGTCGGCATCTTGCCTGGCTCCCACCAGCACCCGATTACCAGCTACCGCCACAGGAAGCCCAAAATCATTGCCAGCGGCATCTGGCGGTCTCAACTGGCCGATCTCCCCACCCGTGTTCGTATCATAGAGGAACACAGTGGATTTTCCAATAGCGCCAATCACCGCCAAATTCCCATTCAGAGCGACGCCTGCACCAAATTGATCGAAGTCCGCCGCGGCGGCCGCACCCAATTGGAAACTGCCTATCGACGTTGAAGTGGTGGCGCGCGCATCGAAGAGGTAGGCCTTGCCTCGGGAAATGCCACCCAGACCTTTAGCAAATGCCCCGATCAGAGCGCGATGGCCGCTAAGGGAGACCGACCCGCCGAAAAAATCGCCGCCCGCTCCGTCGGACGCCGTCAAGATGGCCAACTCGGAGACGCCCCCCCCAAGCACAAAGTCTCCGCTCACGTCATAGACATAGGCGGCTCCCGCATTCGCCACGGTGCTCCCAGGCCCCCCTCTCGCCCCACTTGCACCCACCACCGCTAGCGATCCGCTCAACGAGACACTAAACCCAAACGAATCATTCGCCACCCCATTGGACGCAGTGATCTTTCCCAACTGCTGTCCCGTCCGGGCGTGGAACAGATAGGCCGCTCCCGATCTGCCCGTAAAAAAAGCCGGAGCCCCAACCAATGCCAAATCCCCAGCCAGTGTGACGCTCGACCCAAGGAAATCTTGACCGACTCCATCGGCGGCGACGAGTCTTGCCAACTGCCTGCCCGTGCGCAGATCGAAGACATAGGCCGCTCCCCGCCGCCCATCCTCTCCAACCGACCCGACCACGGCCAGCGGGCCGCTGATCGCCACGCTTCTGCCGAACGACGCATTGGCAGGGAGCGCCGTTGCAGGCGTGAGCCGACGCACGAAGCGCCCCGTGGTGGCCGCATACACATAGGCCGCCCCAGCATCGGAGGCGCTGTCGTCATTACTGGATTCGCCGACCACCATCCAAGTGTCCGAGACCGCCACCGAAACACCGAAATCCTCGCCAGACTTATCCCCCGTGCCACGGCTGTGCAGCTTCAGCACCCCCGGCGGCAGAGACTGCCCACCAGCTGGCAGCGCCGCCAAGACCAGCGCCAACCCCACCCCAGCCACCCGAACCCCCATCAAACAACGCACCATCAAAAGCAAAGGAAAGGAAACCGCATTCATAAGCAAAGCCAAAGCACGGGAAAAATCACCCAATCGATCCGCCCCAAGGCACGTCACCCCTACCAGCAATTCCAAAGCCATCAACTCCCCAAATTCACCCCCCGGAGGACAGGTCTCCCGACCTGTCAACGGCCAGCGGACTTTCCAGTCCGCCATCCCAACACCCTCAAACAAAAACCCCTCTCCCTCACCACTCACCACCCCCCGTGAAGCAGACACTCCTGTCTGTCCCGCCAACTCCGCCCCCAAAAAAGGTAGTGCAAGCATCTTGCTCACACTCCCCCCCCCACATCCTCATACCCCACTCCGCCCTCCGCCCTCCGCAATCCGCAATCCGCAATCCGCAATCCGCAATCCCCAATCCCCAATCCCCAATCCCCAATCCCCACCCCCCGGAGGACAGGTCTCCCGACCTGCCCCCATCCCATAACGCCTCCCCCTCTGCGGCCATCCAATCTCTCGCGGTGCCAAACCCTCATCCCCCCTCTCCGCCCTCCCCCCCTATTTCCGCGATATCCCCACCTTCCCACTCCGCTTCGCCACCGTTCCCACCGTCTCCGTCCCCACCGGCACCCCCGGCAGCAGAAAATACCCAAACGCCTCTCTCACCGCCCCAATCTTCACCACCTGCCCAACAAACGGCGCAGACCGGTTCAGGGCCGCTGTCGCTCCCGGGATCACAAAACTCCCCCCAAACGTCCCCTTCCTCGAATCCAAACTCGTCACCCGCACCCCATTCGTCACCGGCCCCACCACACTCACCCGATTCACCGCTTCCAAAGGCGTCCGTGTAAAAAACCGCAGCCCCTGACTGAAACCACCAAGTTCTCCCAAACCTCCCTCGAGGAAAAAGATCGCTGTGTTGGACTGTCCCTCCGCCACCACCGGCAGCCCCATCACCAGATTCCCCGCCGTCGGTGCCACATACACCCCACCTGCTGCCGTCACCCCCAGCGGCCCAAACCCCGCCCTGTAAACCGTGTCCTTGCTCCCCGCCAACGGCCCAGGCTTCAGCCAGCTCGTACTCCCCGTCACTCCATTGTCCACCACCGCCACCGCCTTCCCGATCCCCCACTGCCCCACCTGCGATCCCCGATTCCCATACAGCAGGTTGAACACCAGCACCTGCCCCTCCGGCCCCACGTGCGTCCGCCCCGTGATCCCGCTCCCATCCGGCAACCGCCCCGCCAGCGTCAGCAGCCCCGCCGAACTCACCGTGAAACTCGCAAATCCATACCCATCTGGCGATACCTCCCCACCCTGCCCCGCATCCAGCCGCACCGTGTAGTTCGCCGCATACCCCGTCGCTGGGTTGTTCAGCGCCGGCGTCCGGCTCACCCGCCACGGGTTCCGCCACGCCGTCCCCAACAGCGTCGTCCCATCCGC
>JAIYDW010000233.1 GCA_027487315.1 Verrucomicrobiaceae bacterium
CGAAGGGGAAATACACAGCGAACATCCAGATCGCCACGAAGAGCATGACGGCGATGAACTTCATGCGTTCCGCGATCGCACCAATGATCAGCGCAGGAGTAATGATCGCGAAGGTCAGTTGGAACATGCTCCACATGGCATCACTGATCCACCAGTAGCCCGCACCCGAAGCATAAGGGGAAACGCCGTCCAGGAACTTGTAGGTCATGTCGCCGATGAACGCGTTGCCGGCGCCAAAGGACAGGCTGTAACCACAGGCCCACCAGAGGATGGTCACCAGGCCCGCGATGCCGAAGCACTGAGCGAAGACCGAGAGAACGTTTTTGCTGCGGACCAAGCCACCGTAGAAGAGAGCCAAGCCAGGAAGAGTCATGAACAACACCAGGGCGGTGCTGACCATTTGCCAGGCATTGTGGCCAGGACCAGGACCAGCGATGTTGGATTTCCACGTCACATCACCATCTTTGCCAGCCTGACCGTTGGTCACATACTTTTCCAAGTCGAAAATGCGCTGCTCCAAAGTGGCGGCCGCCGGTTCTGCTGGCGCAGCCTCAGGTGCGGCCGGGGCTTCAGCGGCTGGTGGGGCTGCGGCATCTTGTGCCATCAGTGAGGTTTCCATGGAACTGCCAAACATGCCAGCTGTGAGAACAGCGGCTAGTAGGCATCCAATCCAACTTTGTTTTTTAATCAGCATAGCGTTTTAGAGTGCGTTGGTGTGATGTTTTAAGTCGGCTTGTGCCGCTTAGTGCGATTAGGAAGCAATGGGTGTGCCAAGTGGGTTTTGAATCTTTTAATTGTTTGTTTGTGCTGGGGGATGAAGGGCTGAAACGCCGGTGGCATAAAGGATGGAAGATGGGGTAAAAAGTGAGGACGAGTGGGGGAGAACTGGTGTGCAATGCATGTGACAAAGCGTTTTTGGTGGTTTACAGGAGGCTATGACAAGAGTTGGAATTGGCTATGATGTGCATCCGTTTGCGGAAGGGCGGCGGTTGGTGCTGGGCGGTGTAGAGATTCCGCATGAGCGGGGTTTGCAGGGGCATAGTGATGCGGATGTGCTGAGTCATGCGATTGCGGACGCGGTGTTAGGGGCGCTTGGGTTGCCGGATATTGGGCATTATTTTCCGCCTTCTGATGCTTCGATTGAAGGGATCTCGAGTTTGAAGATCCTGGAGCGGTGCGCGGAGTTGAGTGCGGAGAAGGGGATGCGGATTGTGAATGTGGATGCGTCACTGGTTGCGGAGGCTCCGAAAGTGAAGCCGCATGCGGAGGCGATGAAGATCCATATCGGGAAGGCGTTGGGTATCGGGGCGGATGATGTGGGGGTGAAAGCCACAACGAATGAGCGGTTGGGATTTGTCGGGAGGGAAGAGGGCATTGCGGCGATGGCGGTGGCGTGTGTGGAGTCGATTTGAACCAGTCCAATAGAGATTGAATGATGCTGAAAACGGGCGTGACGGTGATTGTGGTGGCTGCGGGGAGCAGTCGAAGAATGGGATTCAACAAACTGTTGGAGCCGTTGGCTGGGGTGCCGGTTTTACGGCGGTCCTTGATGGCGTTTGAGAAATGTGCGGCCATTGATCGGATTGTTGTGGTCGCGGGGGCGGAGGTGGGGGAAGTGATTGAGAAATGGCGAATGGAGGGTGGACTAAGCAAGTTGGGAGCAGTGGTGGCGGGAGGGGTTGAGAGGCATGATTCGGTTGCAGCGGGTCTAGTTGCGCTGGGGGAGGAATGTGAGGTGGTGGCGGTGCATGACGGGGCGCGGCCATTGATTCATGTGGAGCAGATTTCGCATTGCGTGGACATGGCGAGGGCGCATGGGGCGGCAGTGTGTGCGCGTCCTTTGTCGGAGACGATCAAGCGGGTGGATTCGAGCGGGGCGGTGGTGGAGGCGGTGGACCGTGAGGGGGTGTGGGTGATGGAGACGCCGCAGGTGTTCGAGCGTGAGTTGCTGGAGCGGGCCTATGCGGAAGTGATGGACGGGGGCGTGCTGGTGACGGATGAAGTTTCAGCGGTGCAGCGAATCGGGGTGCGCGTGCAGGTGGTGAACAATGCCTGGGCGAATCCGAAGATCACCTTCCCGGGTGATTTGGCCTTGGCGGAATGTCTTTTGGAGGCGTGGTCGAAATGAGTGCGGCTGATAAGACCTTGCCGGAACTGGACGAACTGGAGGCGCTTCCTACACGGAATCGGATCTCGTTCGTGCTGCTGTTGGGATTGGCGGGTTTGAATGCCTTCAATGACAACATCTTGAAGATGCTGCTGGTTGGACTGGCGCCGAAGGTGGTTGAGGGCACGATGGGGAGGGATATTGGACTTTGGCTGGGGGCGATTATTTTGCTGCCCTATATTCTGTTTGCGCCTTTGGCGGGCTACCTGTCGGATCGTTTTTCAAAGCGCGGGGTCATATTGGGGATGCTGGTGATGCAATCGGTGGTGTTGCTCGGGGCAGGGGTATCGTTTCGTGCGGCCATGGGAGAGACGAGTGTGAAACTTGCCTTGGGGATGTTTTTTTTGCTGGCCTTGCAGGCGACGATTTTCAGTCCGGCCAAGATGGGAATCTTGAAGGAGCTTGGGGGTTCGCGCCGGATTGGCATGATGTCGGGTTGGCTGCAGATGGCGACGATGTTAGGCATTCTGGGAGGGCTTTCGCTTGGGGGCCCCTGGTTTGACTGGTTGTTTGGAAGCGGGATGTCGGCGTGGGAAGCGGCGGCGTTGCCGGTATGGATCTTGTTTGGCGCTTCGCTGGTGGCCTTGGTGCTCGGGTTTGTGATGCAGCCGACGGAGTCGCAATCGAATGTGCCCTTTCGGGTGGGGGTGTTGTGGGAGCATTTTGGGAATTTGCGGGAGACGATGGGACAAAAGGGGATGGGAAATGCGCTGCTAGGGGTGGCGATGTATTGGTTTGTCGGGAGTGTGGCGGCGGCGATGTTTGTGGATGCGGGGATGCAATTGTATCCGAGTCGCGACGATCCGGGTGCAGCGACTTCGGCGTCGTTCATGACGTTGATGATTGGGTTGGGAACGGCGGCGGGGAGTTTGTTAGTGGCGGCGGTGTGCCGGCGGAAGGTGCAGTTGGGTGTGGTGCCGTTGGGGGCACTGGGGATGGCGATCGCCTTGATCGGGGCGGGTCTATGGTCGCCGGCGACATGGATTTACCACGCGAGTTTGATGGCCCTGGGATTGTGCAGTGCGGTTTACATGGTGCCTGTGCAGGCATCGATTCAGGATCAGGCCGAGGCGTCGAAGCGGGGGCGCGTACTGTCGTCGATGAACCTTTTGGACAGTGTGGCGGGCATCGTTGGCGTGTTGGTTTTGTTTGGGCTGAAGAGTGGATTGGGGTTGAGCTTGAGGTGGCAATTTTGGCTGCTGGCGCTCTTGATGCTGGCGGTGGCGGTGATCAGCGGGAAGATGCTGCCGAGGCATTTGATTCGGTTTGTGGGGCGGGTTTTGATCCGGTTCTTTTATCGGCTGCGGACGATTGGTGAAGAGAAGGTGCCGGAGACGGGCGGGGTGTTGATGCTGCCGAATCACATCAGTTACATGGATGCGTTGATCCTTTCGACGGCGTTTCGGCGTCCGGTGAGGTTTGTGATTTGGGAGCCGTTGTATCGGATCAAGCAGGTGACGTGGTTATTAAAGTTGTTTGGGACGGTGCCGATTTCTCCGGAGCGGGCGAAGGATGCAGTCAGGAGTGTTGTGGAGGCCTTGAAGGCTGGAGAGTTGGTGTGCATGTTTCCCGAGGGGCAGTTAACGCGGCATGGGATGCTGAATGAGATGCAGCGGGGATTTGAGTTGATGGCGCGAAAGGCTGGGGTGCCGGTGCTGCCGGTGCACGAGGATGGCATGTGGGGTTCGGTTTACTCGTTTGAGGATGGCGGCTGCTTCAAGAAGCTGCCGAGGCGGATGCGCCGCTCTGTGAGCGTGTGGGTGGGGGAGTTGAAGGCACCGAGAGAGGCAACAGCAGACTGGCTGCGGACGGAATTGTTGCGGTTGGGTGGAGCTGCGTTTCTGGAGCGGAAGCACTTTGGTCGTGTGCGCAAGGAGGAGTGGCCGCTGTTAGCGAATGGGATGCGGCTGGATGCGGTGGAGTGGCATTTGATTGATGAGGTGCCGTGGGTGTGTGATGCGACAGATTCGGTGCTGGTGGGTTCGGTGCGGGCTTATGAGAAGTTGCGGGAGCCGGCGCAGGTGAGGATTGGGAATGAGGCGGTCAGTGGAGAGAAGGTGGTGGCGGTGGGGACAATCGAGGCGCTGCGGTTGGCCAGAGGGACGGGTGACTGGGGTGGGAGGATGGTGGTGCGAGCGGTTTGTGTCTCGGGTCGGTCGACTGAGGAGGCTGGTGATTTGGGCGTGCCTGTGTATGGAGCCTGGCTGGAAGAGGGGACGGGTGCCTGGGTGGGATTGTGCGTTCCGAATCCGGCGATGGAGGTGGGGCATGAGAGCGAGCAGCAGGGGCAGAGGGAGGGCAGTGCCGGGCGTCTTTTGCCGGGGTGGGCTTGCGTCATGGGAGAAGAGGGGGCGATTGTGTCGGGATGGCACCCGGGAGATGTGCGTGAAATCCTGTTGCCCGGACTCGTGCTGGATGGGGATGGATTTTTTATGCCGATGGAGGGGGGTAAAAACACCTTGCCCCTGTCCTGAATCCGTGTTCTCTCAAGCTCACTCATTTACCCAACCGACCCCAAACATGAACGATCGTCGCGTAGTCATTTCCGGCCTTGGAGTTGTCTCTCCGCTTGGAAACAGCAAGGAAACTTTTTGGAACAATCTGGTGTCCGGAAAGAGCGGCATTCGCACGATCCAGTCGATGGATACGACGAACTACGACTGCAAAATCGGGGGTGAGGTGGTGGACTTTGATCCGACACCTTTTTTTAACAATCACAAGGAAGCGCGTAGGGCGGATCGGTTTTTCCAGTTTGCGATGGCGGCGGCGAAGATGGCGGTGAAGGACAGTGGATTGAATCCAGATGCGGTGGATCCGCATCGCGTGGGGGTGATGGTGGGGAGCGGGATTGGCGGACTGGGAACCTTGGAGACGCAGTATCAGATCCTTTTGGAGAAGAGTCCGAGCCGAGTATCGCCGTTTCTGATTCCGATGATGATCACCAACATCGCGAGTGGGATGATCTCGGCTGAGTTTGGATTCATGGGGCCGAACATGGTGATCGTGACTGCGTGCGCGACATCGAACAACAACATTGGCGAGGCGTGGCGGATCATTAAGTTTGGGGACGCGGATTGCATCATCTGCGGTGGGGCGGAGGCATCGATCCGGCCATGCGGGTTGGCAGGATTTGGGAACATGCGGGCGTTGAGCTTGCGGAATGACGATCCGGAGCGTGCGTCACGGCCTTTTGACAAGGATCGTGATGGGTTTGTGATGGGAGAAGGAGCCGGGGTGGTGGTAATCGAGGAGCTTGAGCACGCGAAGAGGCGTGGGGCGACTATTTATTGCGAGCTGGCGGGTTATGGGGCGACGGCGGATGCGTATCATTTGACCTCACCGCATCCGGAAGGACTTGGGGCGATGAAGTGCATGGAGATGGCGTTGCGGCATGCGAAAATGAATCCGACGGATGTGGCTTATGTGAACGCGCATGCGACATCGACACCGGTGGGAGACCTTTGCGAGTTGAAGGCGATCAAGAGGACGTTTGGAGACTATGCGACCAACGGGCTGCTGGTGTCAGGGACGAAGTCGATGACGGGTCACTTGCTGGGGGCAGCTGGCGGGGTGGAGTTGATCGCTTCGATTTATGCGATGCGGGAAGGAGTGGTGCCTCCGACCATCAATGTTGATAATCTTGATCCGGAAGTGGATGTGGACATTTGCGCGAATGAGGCGCGTCCGGCGAAGATTGATGCGGCGCTGAGCAATTCGTTTGGTTTTGGCGGGCACAATGCGGCGCTTTTGGTGAAGAAGTTTGTGGATTAGAGTCCTGAATCACTGAGGGGAAATCGAGGATGGCGCGCGACATTGTTTATTTTGATCTGGAGACGCGGCGGACGGCTGCGGATGTCGGGGGCTGGGGGAAGAAGCATGAGATGGGGATCTCAGTGGCGGTGACTTACAGCAGTCGGGCGCAGGATTACTGCATTTACACGGAGGAGGAAACGGGGGACTTGATCAAGCAGTTGGTGAGGGCGGATTTGGTGGTGGGTTACAACCATGTGGGATTCGACTATGAGGTGATGCTGGGACACACGGTGTTTGATTTTCGAGATCAGCTTAACAGCCTGGATTTGCTGATTGATTTGGAGAAGAAGTTGGGGCACCGGCTGAAGCTGGAAGCGGTGGCGGCGGCGTCGTTGGGGACGGGGAAGAGCGCGGATGGTTTGCAGGCGATTCGATGGTGGCAGAAGGGGATGATTGCCGAGATTGCGGAGTATTGTTGTTACGATGTGAAGGTGACCCGTGAGGTTCACGAGTATGGAGCGAAGCATGGGTTTGTGAAGTATCACGATCGGAACGGGCGGGAGCAGAAGGTTGAGGTGGAGTGGAGTGTGGATTGAGGGGATTAGGCACCTGGGCCAAACAAAAAGTGAATCCTGTGCTGGCGTGGGCGGAGATTTTGGTCATGGTTCGGCGCTATGACGAGACTCATTCAGCGCGCATTTAGGGGAGATCTTCTTCGGACTGTTCCGATGATTGGAGTGGTCATTTCAAGCGGACTGATGAGCAGTTGCAGCACGGGCAAGGCGCCGAAGACGGAAGTGATTCAGACGGCGGTTCCGGCACGTGCGTTTTGGCATGGGGATGGGGTTTCCGGGCCGGCGAAGATTGTGATCGATTTGAGCGAACAGCGGTTGCGCTATTACAAGGGGGGAGAGTTGGTGGGATTGTCGCCCATTTCATCCGGGACGCCGAGTCATCCGACGCCGACAGGATCATTCCGCATCACGGAGAAGGACATTGCGCACCGGTCCTCTTGTTACGGAGAGTATGTGGACGCGAACGGGAATGTCGTGAATGGGGATGTGGACTGCCGGGTGGATAAGAAGCCACCTGGGTGCCATTATGTGGGAGCGAGCATGCGCTATTTCATGAGGGTCAAGGGAGGTGTTGGGATGCATGAGGGGTATCTGCCGGGGTTTCCGGCATCGCACGGGTGCATTCGGCTGCCAACGCAGATGGCGGCGATTTTTTATGGAGCGACCCCTACGGGGACGCCGGTGCAGATCACTGGCAGTGCTTCGAACGCGACAGCGGAGCGGCCGATTGCGATTGGCGAGGTGGTGACGGAGGACAAGGTGATTGCGGAGGTGAAGCCTGCAACGACGGTGACGAAAGAAGAGAGAAAAACTTCGAGGGCTTTGAAAAAGAAGGAGAAAAAGGCGCCGGAGCCGAAGCCTATGCGGGGTCAGACCCAGTATCTAGAGGGGGCTTGAGTTAGCCTGGAAAAGAGTAAACGGAGGCACTCGGTACGGTTCCATGATTGGGCTGCGACAGGTTTGGCGGTGCCTGTGGTGCTTCGGCGCTTTTTGTTTTTGCCGAGTTTGATGGCTTGAATGTAGTGCGGGCAAGCAAGATGCTTGCCCCACCTTGGGGGTCACTGCGTGATTAGAGTGGACTAACCTCCGAGGCGTGGGGGTTTGTTCTTTTTGTCTTTGGGGGCTTCGTCGCTTTTGTTGCCCATGGGGTTGAAGAAGGGATTTTTGGGTGGGGGACCGGCTTTGGGTTTGCGCTCGACCTTTTGGAGTTTGGGCTCGGGCATGTAGAGCTTCATGATGTAGGTCTGGAAGATGGAGAAGATGTTTTGAGTGGTCCAGTAGAGGGCGAGGGCGGAGGCGAAGCTGTAGCAGAAGAAGAGGAACATGAAGGGCATCAGCATGAAGATGCGCTGCTGCATTTTGTCGGCCGTTGCGGGCTGGGGGGTGACCTTCATTTGAAGGAACATGGTGATGCCCATGACGATGGGGAGGGGGTTGACATCGAAGCCGGCCCACTGGGTGACGGTGTCGGGCATGGAGAGGTCGGTGACCCAGAGGAAGTCCTGGCCGCGGAGTTCGGCGGCATTTTGGAGGACGCGGAAGAAGCCAAAGAAGATGGGGATTTGCAGGAACATGGGGAGGCAACCACCGAGGGGGTTGACGCCGTAGTCGCGGTAAAGCTTCATCATTTCCTGCTGCTGTTTGGCAGGATCGTCCTTGTATTTTTCCTGAAGCTCTTTCATGAGCGGGGCGACGAGGCCCATGCGCTTCATGGCGTATTGTGATTTGGCTTGGAGGGGCCAGATGACAATGCGGATGAGCAGGGTCATGAGGATGATGGCGACGCCCCAGTTCCCGGACAGGCCGTGGAACCAGTTCATGATGTTGGTGAGGAGTTTGCTGATGGGGGTGAACCAGCCATAGAACATGACGAAGGAGCGCTGGCCTTCGATGGCTTTGAGGCGCTGGTATTCTTTGGGGCCGAGGAAGATTTCGTATTTCTTGGTGACGTTGGCGCCTGGGGCGAGGTCGATGGGAGGAAGCGAGATGGCGGCTTCGACCGCGAAGTCGGAGGCGGAGGCTTTGAGGGTGGAGAATTTGTCCTTGCTGTGATCGATGAGGAAGCGTGAGGCCCAGAGTTTGCCGGGTTCGTCCGGGGTGGCGGCATGGGAGACGATGGTGGCGAAGAAGCGGCTCATGACGCCACCGAAGCGGAGGCGTGTGTAGCTTTCGCGAAACTCGGTTTTCTCCTCGCTGAACCAGCCGCCGGCGAAGGAGTTGGAATCTTTGGTGTCGGCATCGCCGGCGTTATTCCAGAAGAAGCCGGGTTTGAGGAGTTCGTCGGGGCTGAGGGAGGCGGCGGTGCCGGTGTAGAGGTAGAGTTCGCTGCTTTGGAAGGGGTTGGTGCCGCTGTTGGAGAGGGTGATTTCGAGATTGAGGAGGTGGGGGTCCGAGGTTTCGCCGGTGGAGGCGGAGAAGACCTTTTTGATTTTGAGTCCGTCGGTGGTGGTGCCTTCGAGGGTGACGCTGGTGTCGTCTTTGGCGGTGATTTGATAGGTGGCGGAATCAAGGGCGGTGGCTTCGCGACGGAGCGCACCGACGGGTTCGTGGCGGGTGAGGCTCTTGGAGTATTGATTGAGGATGACGCCTTCGTGGTCGGCGAGGGTGGCTGTTTTGATGCCGCCGCCAAGCGTGCTGAATTCGTAGGTGACGCTGCCGATGGTGAGGCGATGGGTTTGTTCGGGCTGGGAAGCGGTGGCGGGTGGGGTGGTGCCTGGAGGAGTGGCGGTGATGCTGGCGGGATCCGTTGGAGCGGTGGCGGGTGCTTCAGGCTGGGCGGCGGCTTTGGCGGCGGCGGCTTGTTTGGCGATTTCGGCCTGGGCCTGAAGATTGAGCTGGCTGAAGTGCCAGTTTACGGCCATGCCGATGGCACAGATGATGATGACGATCCAGGCTTTACGATCCATGAGTATTAAAGAAGGGGGAGGAGTCTGGTGGCTGAGGGGAAAAAATCAAGAGTGGCTATGAGGGTGCTGCGAGGGAGGGACGGGGTCGTCACCTTGGCCGCCCCAGGGGTGGCAGCGGCCGATGCGGCGAAGGCCGAGCCAGGAGCCGCGTAGGAAGCCGTGGCGTTCGACGGCTTGCAGGAAGTATTCGGAGCAAGTGGGATGGAAGCGGCAGCCGGAGCCGGGTCCGCCGAGGAAATGGATGACTGGCGAGAGGAAGCGCTGATAGAAGCGGATGAGGAGCCGAACGAGGGGTTTCATTCGGCAGCGGGAGGGCGAGGCCGGGGGGCGTTGGCGAATTCGGGTCGCAAGATGCCGGAGCGGCGTGCGACATGGAGCCAGTCTTTTTCGAGTTCGGCCTGGGTGAGTTGGGGGGCGCGCCAGCGGGCGATGATGGCCCAGTGCCAGCCGGGGGCGAGGTGAGGCTGGTGTTTGCGGATAATTTCACGCAAGCGGCGACGGACGGTATTGCGCTCGACGGCGCCGCCAATTTTTTTGCCTGTGATGAGACCAAAGCAGAAGTGAGGGAGTTTGTCGACGGGTCTGGCGGAAAGCACCAGAGACCTACCGGCCTGGGTCTTGCCCTCCTTACGAAGCTGGGCGAAGTCACTGGACTGCTTCAGCCGCAGGTGAGAGGGCAGACGCATGGGGGAGAAGCCCGGAGGAAGGACCGGGCTTCCAGCTCAATCAGCTTTGGGTGTGGCGAGCGTAGTGGACCTCGACGCCTTTTGGAACAAGGCGCTTGCGGCCTTGACGACGACGACGGCGGATGATGTCCTGGCCGTTTTTGGTTTTCATTCGGGCGCGAAAGCCGAATTGGCGCTTACGGGTCCGCTTGGAAGGTTGGTAGGTCCTTTTGGTGCTCATGGGGTGTTATCGTCGTTGAAAATGGGGGACTGATCGGTTCCGAAAGACAGGCAAAAGGCCAGACGGCTGGATCAGAAGGGCAGGGAGGCTAGCAGGAAGACGGGGGTTGTCAAATGCCGGGCGACGAAATCACCCATTTAATTCACTGATCTTAAAGATCGGGACCTTGATGAAGCCATGTCGTTTTGGGAGATGGTGCGCGGTACAGGGTTCGAACCTGTGACCCCCACCATGTCAAGGTGATGCTCTACCACTGAGCTAACCGCGCAATCAAGGAAGGGTCGGAAAGGAAGCAGATAAGGGGAATGTGGCAACCGGTTTTTTGAGGTAGGGAAGAAGAAGGTGAATGAAGGGGTCGATTCCACTGGCGGGCAATTTTTAGAAGAGGTGAAAAAGGGCTGGTGGGGTGAGTTGTGGAAGCTAGAGTCGCCTGAGTGAAAGGTTTTTTTCAACTTTTGGCAGGGGCTGCAGTGATTGGTGTGGCTGGACCATTGGCGGCGGGATCGATGACGCGCGTGATGTTGAGATCGGGAGCGGAGGTTCGGGGGGAAGTGCTGAAGGAGCGTGAGGAGGCGGTGTTGCTGGATTTGGGTTACACGGTTTTGACGTTGCCGAAGGCGGAGATCTTGGAGATGAAGGCGGATGCGGAGGGAGAAGAGGGTAAGGGTGCGAGCGGTGAGGGAACGATGAGGAAGGAAGATTTGGTGTCGCACGAGGCGGGGAGGAAGGAAATGAGTGTGGAGGAGAATGTGAAGCGTGTGGCTGAGGCGGTGGTGCAGATTCAGACGGCGTCGGGATTGGGCTCAGGGTTTGTGATCAATTCGATGGGGCATGTGGTGACGAACCAGCATGTGATTGCGGGAGAGCAGGAGATTCGGGTGGTGATGTATCGACAACGGCCTGGGGGGCTGGAGAAGGTGACTTTCGAGAAGGTCAAAATTGTGGCGATGAATGGCTTTTTGGATTTGGCGTTGTTGCAAATTGATGATGAGACGGTGGCGGAGTTGCCAACGGTGGTGGTGGAGGATGATGAGGGATTGGTGCAGGGGGAGCGGGTGTTTGCGATCGGGAGTCCTTTGGGGTTAGAGCGGACGGTTTCGCAGGGAATTGTGAGTGTGCGGGCGCGGGAGAATCAGGGGCGGTGGTACATTCAGACGACGACACAGATCAATCCGGGGAACTCGGGTGGGCCGTTGTTTAATCTGAGGGGGGAAGTGGTGGGAGTGACGAACATGAAGGTGGCCGGGGTGGGTGTTGAGGGGGTGGGGTTTGCGATTCCGGCCGGGTTGATGAAGCAATTTTTGCAGAGCCGTGAGGCCTTTGCGTTTGATCCGCGAAATGCGAACAGCGGATTCCGATACCTGACGCCACCGACCAGTCAGCCTGCCAAAGGCGAGTAGGTGTCGAGGGTGAACGAAGAGAAGATGCCTGAACCGAAATGCCCCAAAAATCTGATTTCATGAAAAAAACCGTCATCGCGCAATCCCTGTTGGTCCGCCCCTTGGCGGGAGTGAGTTTTAGTTTGTTGCTGAGCCTGCTGGGAGGGGTATCCGAGGTTGAAGCGAAGGAGGAGTGGTTGCCTTTGCTGCCGGAGAAAACGATTGCGGTGCTATCGATCAAGAACACGCCTGAGTTGGTGGCGGACTGGGATGGGAGTTCGCTTGGCCGTTTTCTGGAAGATCCGGCGGTGTTGAAATGGTTGGCACCGCTTTATGAGGAGGGTGAAGCGCCTTGGGACCGAATGCTGAAGGAGGTTTCTGGATCGGGCTTGCGCGAACAGCTTTCCTTCTTTCCGGGAGCTTCCATGACGGCCTTTTTGCCGCCGAACGAGGAGACGGGAAGTAGTGAGCCGATTTATTTGGCATTGAGTGAGATTGGCGAGAAGAAAGCGGAGTTGATGGGGAGTTTGGATAAGCAGGCTGAGGTCAAGATGAAGGAGGATGATGAGTTGAAGGTGGGCGAAGCTGAAATCGAGGGGGTGGCGGTTAAGACTGTCGGTGCTGGTGAGGGGGATGAGGCGAATTGGGTGCTTGCCTGGGCGGAGGTTGATGGAGTGTTGGTCGAGTCGAATGATCGGAAGACGATCACGGAGACGATTCAGGGGATGCAGAAAGGTGCGGCGGGTGAGCAGGATGATTTGCGGGCGAATTTTGCCCGGTTTCGCGAGATCGCGGAAGGGGCGGGAGATTTGGTACTGTATGTGGATGCGGGAACGCTTCTGGAGAAGGTGACGGAGTCGATGGCAGGGGCTGGCGGTGCTGAGCCGCAGGCGGCGAATCCGTTTTCGCCTGAGTTGGTGATGGGGGCGTTGAATTTGGAAGAGATTCGGGGCTTTGGGTTGTCGATTGATTTGCAGGAGGGGGCTTCCCGGGTGGACTTAGCGCTGATGCACAAAGAGAAGCCACAGGGATTGATTGTGAACTTGATGCATGGGGTGGATACGAATGTGGAGTTGCCGGGATTTGTGCCAGCGGACATGGCATCGGCGAGTGTGAGTCGGTGGAGCCTGTTGAAGTTTTATGATGGGTTGATGAGCACCTTGAATGGCTTCGGGCCGATGGTCGGGGGCATGGTGCAGATGCAACTGGGGGGGGTGGAACAGCAGATGGGGATCAAGCTGCGTGATGATTTGTTTGCGACGACCGATGATGAAATCATTCAGTTGGGCGCGATGTCGAAAGTGGGTGGCGCACCGGGGCAGGTGATGGGGATCAAGTTGAAGGATGCGAAGCGATTTGGGGCGGCCATGGAAGCGATCAAAAAGATGGCGGGGAATGGATTTGGGGTGTTTGAGGAGGTCGATGTGGCCGGGTTCAAGGTCTTCAAGATCAAGGCCAATCTGGCGGCGGCTCAGCCTGAAGGTGGGGCGAATGAGATGGCGTATACGGTGGCGAAGGATTACTTTCTTTTTTCCTCCGGCACGATGGAAGCCTTGAACAAAGTGTTGAACCGGATGGCTGATCCTTCGGGCCCCACGCTTTGGGATGATGCGAGCGTGAAGTCGGCGCTGGCGGCTCTGCCTGCGAATGCGACCGGATTGGGGGTGTCTGATGGAAGTGCGATGGTCAAGACGATGCTGACAGCGATGATGACCGCGCAGGGAGCGATGGCGGCTGGCGGAGGGAAGGCGAAGAAAGGAAAAGAGAAAGGGAAGGCCAAGGATGACGAGGGTGAAGAGGAAGGGGCTGAGGCAGGTGGCGGGCAGTGGTTTGATCCAGATGCGACGCCAGGGGATGAGGTGTTTGAGCGGTATTTTGGAAAGAGTAGCACGGGGAGTTACACTCTTGACGATGCGGCGCATTATCGAATGGTTTCGCAGCCGGCTGAGGCCCAGTGATTGGCTGGGCTGGAGGGGCAGCGCTGAGCTTGGTGCTGTTCCTTCGGACTGGTTTGCGCGGGCTGAGGATTGGACTCTTTGGGAACGTGCTAACTGGGGTTAGTGATGATTTCCACGTGTTTGATTGGGTTGGGGACGATGGTTCGGAGGGGTTGACTGTTGTGTTTTGTGGGGTCGAGGTGGATTTTCGGGAAGTGACGAATTCAATTTTGTGAGAATTGTGTCTCAAATATGCCAAGATTATCAATTTTAGAAAGAATATGCTTTCTTATTGTGTGATTTGGAATAGAGATCATGGGTATTCGACTTTTACCTCTTTGTTGCCGTGATTGAGCCTTCTTCTTCTGACTCTGAACCTCGTAGCGAGGACCCGGTTTTGCCGGGAGTGAATCCATTTGCTGTGGACGTTTGTCCGGGGCCGTATGGGGTGATGGAGGAGGATTCGGTAGGGGCGCTGAATGCGGATGTTTTGGAGCGTTTGAGTCAGGCTGTGGAGGAGCAGCAGGGGGGGGCTGGCAAGGTGGGGGGGCAGCCTTTGGTGCTTTTGACGGCGCCTCGGGCTGGGTATGGGAAGACGCATTTGCTGGGTCGTTTGACGGCGTCAGGGGGGCAGCAATGGTTGATTTTGCCGCTGGCCTTCAGGACGGGGGATGAGGTGACGCGGATCAATGTGGCGCGGCGGGGCTTGGAGGCGTTGGAGAGGGCTGAGAGCGGGGTGACTGGTTGGTCGGTTTTGCGGGAGGTTTCGGCCGGGGTGACGTCAAGTTTGTTGCGGCAGTTGATTGAGAATGGGAAGCTGCCTTGCGCGAATCCGGAGCAGGCGTTGAAGGTTTTGTCGGGGCCGGTGCATGAGATTTTCAGTCAGGCAGGACAGGCGCATTTGATTGGGGAGTGGCTGCGGAAGCATGTGGCGCAATTGCGCAAGCCGATGGCGGATTTGGCAAGCCGGATCACGGGAGTGGTGACACCTGCGGAGGCTGAAGTTTGGTTGCAGGCGTTTGTGGCGCAGGCCTTGGACGGACAGGGAGCGGGTTTGGCATCGCTGAGGCAGTTGGCGACACAGTCGGAGGAGAGTTGCGGCGTGGCGATGAAATTGATGGGGATTTGGCGGCCGGTGGTGTTGCTGGTGGACCATTTGGATGGGTTTTATCGGAATGCGGAGGCGGGGCTTCAAATTGCGACGCTGCTCTTGGATTTGGCGGAGTTGGATGGGCATCCGGTGGTGTTGAGTTTGAATCAGGATGTCTGGCAGGCGACGTTTGGGCATCACCTGCCGAGCGCGTTGGAGGATCGGCTGACGGCGTCGCGCTTGCTGTTGCGGGGTTTGACTGAAGAGGAGGCGAGTGAAATGGTGGCGCTGCGGTTGAATCGAGGGGGGATTGAGCCGAAGTTGGCGCGAGCGTTTGAGGACTTTTTGGATGTGCCCCGGTATTTCATGGGGCGGCCCTTGGGGTCGGTTTCGGCGCGGGTGTTTTTGCGGCATGCGGCGCAGCAGTGGGCGGTGTATCGGCATTCGATTCCGCATGAAGGGATGCGGCAGGGAGTGGCGAGCGATCCTGAGGCGTTTTTGGATGAGGATGAGGGGGGCGAAGGGACAATGGGATTGCTGCCGATGGTTCAGGGGCGACCCGGGAGTGTTTTGGATTCGCCTTTCCAGCTGAGCAAGCCGGAGATTTTCGACGCTGACACGCAGGCCTTGGTGAGGCAGGTGTCAGGCGGGTTGAAGGAGCCGAGAGCGGCATTGCCTCAAGATGAGGTGCCTGTGGCGAAGGCAGACAGTCCAACGGTGTCGCCTTTCAAGATGGTGGAGTCTGCTTCAGGGGAAGAGGATGGGCCGACCGGGCTATTGAATGAGGAAGAGGAAGCACCGCTGGTGGAAGGCGGGCCTGCGGAGGCTGTCAATTTGGAGGCGGGAAGGGTGCAGGGGAGTTTTGAGAAGTTGAGGGAGATGCTGGACCGGTTGCGGCAATCGAACGGGATTCAGACGCAGTCGAGTGCGACGCCAGCGAAGGTGGAGGAGCGGGTGCGGCCGACGCCGGAGGCGGCTCAACCGGCGCCTTCAGGGGAAGCGGTGGCGCGAGCGGCATTGATGGGGCGGTTTGAAGCCTTGAAATTGCAGATGAGTGGCGAGGCTGAGGCGCGGCCATTGGATGGGACACGGTTGATGGAACTGATTCGACTGGCCGGGCGGCGGTTTCCTTTGGTGCGGCCTGCGGAGCATGAGTTAGCGGGCATGCCGGAGCGGCCTGTGATGGGGTGGACGCTGAGAGGGGCGGAGATTTTGTTTGCGCCGATGGGGGTGGTCGAAGGCGCGTTTTGGAAGGGGTTGTCGGTGTATGCGGCAGGGAGAGCGGCGGCGGGCAGGGAGGTGGCCGAGAGCACTGGGGAAGCGGCGCCGAATTTCAAGGTGGTGGTGTTCAAATCGGTGCATGAGAATGGGGCGTGGGGGAGTCTGTTTTCCGGGCCGCAGTTTCCGGAGACGTTGAAGCCCTGGGTGGATGTGGTGCATTTGGATGGGCGAAGCATTGCGGCGTTGTATGCGATGCAGCGGATCATTCGGGAGGCGGAGATGGGGACCTTGCAGGCGGCTCCGCAGCAGGTGATGAGTGTTTTGGCCAGGGAATTGGACTTTTTTTGGAAGCGGATCACGCGTCCGTTGACGGTGAAACAAGGCACGGACTGAGATTGTGACGAACAGTTCACAACCCGTGCTTGCATGAGGGCGATTGACCGCTAAAGAGGCGGCGGGCGAGTGTCCCAACCATCCATTTATGAGCGACCCAATCCGGCATGAGTGCGGCATTGCCGTGGTGCGGCTACGCAAGCCGCTCGAGCACTATCAAGTCAAACACGGTTCGGCCCTGTGGGGCTTTCACAAGCTGTATGCGCTGATGGCGAAGCAACGGAATCGCGGGCACGACGGAACGGGGATTGGATGCTGCAAGTTGGACATGCCTTTGGGGCAGCCGTACATGTTCAGGTTGCGATCTTCGAAGAAGGACGCGTTGGACGACATGTTTGACGAAGCGAGGAAGTCTTATGTGCGGGACATGAGGCGGCATTTTGACAATGACGACCGGAAAAATGAGGAGCGGTATTTTCGGCCGGAGGTGATGCGGGAGTTTTTTGACTACAGCGGCCAGATTTTGATGGGGCATTTGAGGTATGGGACGTCCGGGACGTTTGGAAAGGGAGCCTGTCACCCGTACATGCGGCGGAGCAACTGGCCGACGAAGAGTTTGATGGTGATGGGGAACTTCAACATGACGAACACCGGAGAGTTGCATCGCATCATGATTGAGCGGGGGCAGCATCCAATTTACGGGACGGACACGCAGACCGTGTTGGAGGAAATCGGGTTTCATTTGGACGAGCTGCACACGGATATTTATCGGGCGTTGAAGGAGCACTTCACGGGGGCGGACATTCCGCAGCACATCTCGGAGCAACTGGATTTAGCGGAGGTGGTGCGAAGGTCGGCGCAGCATTGGGATGGCGGGTATTCGATCTGCGGGACGGTGGGGAACGGGGATATGTTTGTGATGCGTGATCCGAACGGGATCCGGCCCTGTTTTTATTACGAGGACGATGAGGTGTTTGTGTTTGCAAGTGAGCGGGCGGCGATTCGGACGGTGTTTGATGCGAGTGAGGACGAGGTGAAGGAACTGCCTCCGGCACATGTGGCGACCATCAAAGCGGACGGTTTGAAGATGTCTGTGGAGGCGTTTGCGGAGCCGCGTCCATTCAAGCCTTGTTCGTTTGAGCGGATTTACTTTTCGCGGGGCAATGACTCGACCATTTATGAGCAGCGGAAGGGATTGGGGGAGACGCTTGTGCCGCAGTTTTTGGCGGCGACGGATAATGATCTGGAGAACACGGTGGTGAGTTTCATTCCGAACACGGCGGAGACGGCGTATTACGGTTTGATGGACGGGTTGCGGAAGCAGCGGCGCGCGGATGTGAAGGATGTGTTGATGGAGATGCTGGCGAACGGGCAGTTGGATGAGCCGAAGATTGATGAGTTGATTTTGAGGAACTGGCCGAGGGCGGAGAAGATCGCCCACAAGGATGTGAAACTGCGGACCTTCATTTCGCAGGAGGGGGATCGGGATACGATGGCCTCGATGGTGTATGACATCACGTATGGCGTGGTGCAGGACAAGGACACGCTGGTGGTGGTGGATGATTCGATTGTGCGCGGGACGACGTTGAGGAAGAATCTTTTGCGGATCCTGGTTCGGACGTGTCCGAAGCGGATCATTGTGATGTCGACGGCACCGCAGATTCGGTATCCGGATTGTTACGGGATCGACATGGCTGAGATCAGCAAGTTCATCGCGTTTGAAGCGGCGATCGGGTTAACGAAGGAGCGGGGGGACTGGCATCGATTGGATGATCTGCATCGCGAGGCGAAAGCGGAGTTGTTGAAGCCGCCGGGTGAGATGCGGAACATTGTGAAGGGGCTTTATGAGCCGTTCACGGACGAGGAGTTGTCTTCGCGGATCAGTCAGATGGTGAAGCCGACGGGGATATCGTGGAATGGCGAGGTGCGGGTGATTTACCAAACGGTGGAGGGTTTGCACCGGGCGTTGGGCACGGAGGTGGGGGACTGGTATTTCACGGGTGACTATCCGACACCGGGAGGGTATGAGATGGTGAACCGGTCGTTTGTGAACTTCATGGAGAAGAAGACGGGACGGGCTTATGATTTGCTGTGAGGTTGAGTAATCCGGGCGGCGGTCGTGCCGGATTACCAGATCTTCCAGGTGTCGCCGAGGGCGGAGTGGACTTGGTGGGGGTTCATGCGCATGCCGAGGTACATGCCGGGGTTGGAGCTGAAGGTGCCGATGAAGTGTTGGGAGGCGGCGAGGAGCTCGATGGAGGCGAAGAGGTTGAGGAGATGGGAATGGCGAATGGGGGCTGGGAGTTTGAGGAAGTCCGCGTGGACGTAGCCGGTTTCCTCGGGGGAGCAGAGGGTTTCGAAGGTGAGATGGGGGTAGTAGCTGCGGGCTTCTTCGACAATGGCGTAGTTGTCGGTGCTCAGGAAGAAGTGGCGGAGGGAGGAGAGAGACTGGGCTTTTTCGATGTACTGGGAGGCGGCGAGCAAGGGGGTTTCAATGTGTTTGTCGCCAGAGCGGATGTGGAGGCCGAGATAGTCTTTGGGGAGGTCGATGGATTCGGAGAGTTTGGCGACGGCGGCTGAGGTTTCGGGGTTGTAGCGCCAGATCATTTGGATCAGGCGTTGAGCGGCGGCGAGCAGGTCTAGAGGCGGGGTGTCTGGGAAGGCGAATGTCTGCTGGGCGAAGGCGGGGCTGCGAAAGTGGTTCCAGAGTTCGTAGGTGAGGAAGTCGATGTTTTGGGATTTTTTGAAATGGGCGATGGTTAACTGGTGATGGAGCGGGGTGCGGCGGCGGGGGTAGCGAGCGTTGAGGGTGCGGTGGGAGTCGTGGAGGGTTTGGTCGCAGAAGGGGAGGAAGAAGTCGGTCCAGCCGGAGTGGATGCGGAAGTTGGCGTGGCGGGTGTAGAGGACGAAACGGATTTCGTGTTTGAGGCAATACAACATGGCGAGGAGCATGTTGTTGAACTCGGAGAAGAAGCCGCCATCCGCGCCGAGATGGAAGACGAGGGTGCGTTTGAAGGAATTGTTGAGTTCGCGATACTGTGTGAGGTCCATGACTGACTAACTCGGGGAAGTATTGTGTGCGATATAGACGGTGCTGGCGGAGTTTTTTTCGAGGATGGGATTGGGGAAGGTGACGATGTGGGAGGTGACGGAGGCGAAGACTTCCTGGAGGGCGGAGGTGAAGGAGGCTTCGGGGGGATCGTCTGACCACATGGCGAAGATGCCGGTGGGGTTGAGTTGGGCGGCGAGTTGGCGGAGGCCGTCGGGGGTGTAGAAGGGGGCGTGGCGCTCGTGGAGGAGGTTGTCGGGGGAGTGGTCGATATCGAGGAGGATGGCGTCGAAGGTGCGGGCAGGTTTTTGGGGGTCGAAGCCGGTGGCGGGGTCGGCGGCGAGGGCGAAGAAGTCGGCTAGGACGAGGTGGCAGCGAGGGTCGGCGATGAGGCGGGCGCCGAGGGGGATAAGGCCGGATTGATGCCAGTCGATGACGGCGGGCATGAATTCGATGATGTGAAGGGAGGAGACTCGGGGGTCATCGAGGACGGCGGCGGCGGTGTAGCCCAGGCCGAGGCCACCGACGACGATGCTGATGTCGGAGGGGTTTGAAAGGGCGGCGAGTCCGAGGGTGGCGAGGGCTTCTTCGACGACGTGGAAGAGGCTGGACATGAGGAAGCCTTCACCGAGTTTGACTTCGAGGACTTCGAGGACTTCGAGTCCGTCGAGTGAAGCGATGGTGCGACGGCGAAGGATGAGGTCCCCCATGTCGGTCTGACGAAAGTCGAGTTCGGTGTAGGGGAGTGGCATGGGGGATTTGGTTTTGT
Organism: Verrucomicrobiaceae bacterium; assembly: GCA_027487315.1. Classification (GTDB taxonomy): domain Bacteria; phylum Verrucomicrobiota; class Verrucomicrobiia; order Verrucomicrobiales; family Verrucomicrobiaceae; genus JAGRPD01. The sequence continues at coordinate 20,086 of JAIYDW010000233.1, forward strand.
GGCCACCGATTGACATCGGCGGCTACGGGGTGGGTTTTTCGTCGGGGGGGTCGGAGAGGATTTCGAGGTCGGGATTTCGATTGGTGAAGAAGCGTTCGGCCCAGGCGTCTTCGAGGAGGAGGACAGGGCGGTCTTGTTCGTCGTTGGCGAGGGTGGTGCCGGAGGGGAGGTTGACCTCGTCCCAGTGCCAGGAGTCGCCATTTTTATGGCGGAGCCAGCGGACGACGCGGTAGGGGGCGGGTTCGATGCGGGCTTCGGCGTTGTATTCGGACTGGAGGCGGGCTTGGACGACTTCGAACTGCAGGGGGCCAACGGCTCCGAGGAGGGGGATGCGCTGCATGTCCTGGGGTCGTGAGTATTGCTGGATGACGCCTTCCTGGAGGAGTTGTTCGAGGCCTTCGCGGAAGCGTTTGTAGTGGGCGGGGCTGCTGTTGTGCAGGGTGGCGAAGCACTCGGGGATGAAGCGGGGGGTTTCGTCGAAGAGGATGCCGGGTTTTTCGCTGAGGGTGTCGCCGATGCGGAGGTCGTAGTTGCCGACGACGCCGACGACATCGCCGGCGTAGGCTTCATCGACGGTCTGGCGGTCTTGGGCGAAGAGGCGTTGGGAGTTGGCGAGGCGGACGGTTTTGGAGGTTCGCGGATTGTGGACGGTCATGTCCCGTTTGAAGGTGCCGGAGACGATGCGGATGAAGTAGATGCGGTCGCGGTGGCGGGGGTCCATGTTGGCCTGGATCTTGAAGACGAAGGCGGAGAAGTCGGTGGAGGTGGGTTCGATGAAGTCGTCGCCAGCGAGGCGGGGAGCGGGCGGGGGGGCGAGCTGGAGGAAGGCGTCGAGGAGGAGTTGGACGCCGAAGTTGTTGTAGGCGGAGCCGAAGAAGACGGGGGTGAGTTGACCTTTGTCGATGAGGGTGCGGTCGAAGGCATGGCCGGCGCCTTCGAGCATGGCAAGTTCATCGACGGATTCGGCGAGGGCGTGTTCGTCGACTTGGGATTTTATGAAGTCATCGCCGAGAGAAGCGACGCGGACGGGGGCGCGGAAGGCGCCGCCGGCGGTGCGTTCGAAGAGGTGGACGGTGGAGTCGCGGCGGTCGTAGAGGCCGCGGAAGAGGCGGCCGAGGCCGAGGGGCCAGTTGATGGCGCAGGCGGGGATGCCGAGGACGGTTTCGAGTTCGTCGATGAGTTCGAGCGGCGGTTTGGCGGGCCGGTCGAGTTTGTTCATGAACGTGAAGATGGGGACGCCGCGTTTGCGGCAGACTTCGAAGAGTTTGCGGGTCTGGGACTCGATACCGTTGCCGGCGTCGATGACCATGATGGCGGCATCGACAGCGGTGAGGACGCGGTAGGTGTCTTCGGAGAAGTCTTTGTGGCCAGGGGTGTCGAGGAGGTTGATGACGCAGTCTTTGTATTCGAACTGGAGGACGGTGGAGGAAACGGAGATGCCGCGCTGTTTTTCGAGTTCCATCCAGTCGGAGGTGGTGGCGCGCTGGTTTTTGCGAGCGGTGACGGAGCCTGCGAGTTGGACGGCGCCGCCGTAGAGGAGGAGTTTTTCGGTGAGGGTGGTTTTACCGGCGTCGGGGTGCGAGATGATGGCGAAGGTGCGGCGGCGGGAGATTTCTTGGACGGGGGTCATGCGGGAGGGGATGGTAGGGCGGGGCGGGGGAAATGCACCCTGAAAATGTTCCAGGTGATCCGGGTGTGCTGGGGGGTTGCGTGAGAGAGAAGGCTGGGCAGAGTGGGTGCCTTGAAGAGATTGAGCCCAGAATCAGATGAAGAGATCCCGCCGCCGATGGGTGAGCCGGGTGATGAAGAGACGATGGCGGTGCTGGGGGAGGAGGCGCGGAAGGGGTTGGGGAAGGAGAGGCGGCAGATTGTGATGCTGGTTTTGGTGGTGGCGGCGGTAATGCTGGCGGCGCATTTCACGCCGATGCGAGCTTGGCTTCAAAACGCGCAGGAGTGGAAGCGGTATGTGAAGGAGTTTGGCTGGATGAGCCGGGCGATTTTTCTGGGGGGGACGGCGCTGGCGGTGATGATGGGGCTGCCGAGGTTGCCGCTGTGCGGGGTGGCGGGGCTTTTGTTTGGGTTTTCGGAGGGGGTGGTGCTGTCGCTGGTGGGGTCGACGCTGGGCGCGTATGGGGCGTTTTTGGGGGTTCGGTATGGCTTTCGCAAGGGGGTGGCGGCGCAGGCGGAGAAGCGGCCGTGGCTGGGCAAGATGTTGAAGAAGCCCTCGCTGCTGAAGGTGTTCTGGGTGCGGCAGTTGGTGCTGCCGGGGGTGGTGTTGAATGCGGTGCTGGGGGTGGCGGAAACGCGGCACAGGATTTTCCTGGCGGGGACGTTTTTGGGTTACATTCCGTTGAATGTAGCGGCGACGTTGGTGGGGAGTGCGCCGGGGAAGGCGAGTCTGTCAGAGACGGTGATGCAGTTGATGGCAGCGCTGGCGGTGATTAATGTGGTGGTCTGGCTATTGTGGCGGCGGTTTAAGAAGTCCGGGGTTGAAGCGAAGACAAGTTAGCGGCCGAGGGCTTTTTTGAGGGTGGGTTCGAAAATGTCGGCTTGGCGCATGAAGCCGAGGTCGCTGGCGTGGGAGGCGTCGGTGGCGCCTTCGGTGTCGGTGCCGTAGAGGGCGTCGCCTTGGATGTAATGGAGGTTGGGCACTTTTTCCTGGGAAAGGGTGGTGAAGGCGGCTTTGAGGGCGGCGTGGTTTTCGTCGTGGAACTTGCTTTTGGCTGGGGTGATCCAGGCGTTGGTGAAGCGGCGGTCTTCGACGAGGACGATGGGGGTGGTGGGGTGAGCGGCGCGGAGTTGTTTAACGAGGGGGATGGTGCGTTCGGTGACCATGTCGGGCTGCATGTTGGGGAGGCAGTCGATGACGAAGACGGCGGCGTCGAGGCGGGTGAGGAAGTCGCCGACGGCGGCGTCCATTTTGCCGTTGCCGGAGAAGCCGAGGTTAACGACGGGGAGGTCGAAGCGGCGGCCGAGAATGGCGGTGTGGACCATGCCGGGGCGGGAGGCGGAGGCGCCGTGGGTGATGGAGGTGCCGTAGAAGACGATGGGTTTTTCGGTGCGGGGGGCGAGGGATTCGAATTGGGCGTCGGGAGGGACACCGATGGAGAGGGTTTCGATGCCGTTGTAGAGGGGGAGGTAGGCGGCGTATTCGCGCAGGCCAGGGCGGAGGTCGGTGATGAGAGCGGCGCGGACTTTTTGACCGGTGGGTTTGGTGACCTGGACCCATTTCCATTTGCCGCCGTCCTGTTCGTCTCGGGCGTAGAGGTCGACGCCGCTGACGCCGGTGGCGGGCATGTGGGCTTTGCCGACGATTGCGGAGCGGAGGGTGTAGTCGACCCAGATGGTGTCGGCGTTGGTCTTGAAGCGAGCGACCATGCCGGCGCTGTCGCGGCTGAGGTCCCAGACGGGAATGGTGACTTTGCCTTCGGCGGAGGCGGGGAGGCGGTCGAAGTAGCGGTGGCGTTTTTCGTCAGGCCAGGCGCGGCCTTCGACGTTCCAGGCGCCAGTGCCGACGGGGTGCCAGGTGAGGGCGGGTTCCTTGGGGGGAGCGGGGGCTTTGGTGGGGGCGGGGGTTTGGGCGTGGAGGGAGGCGGCGAGGAGGAGCGTGAAGAGGTTCAGATGGCGCATGGTGGGAGAGGAACGTGGGATTTGGGAGGATTTGTCAGGTTTGCAATGGGAAACGAAAAAGGCACCTTTCCTTGGGTGGAAAGGTGCCTTGTGGGGGTGGTTTTTGGAGTTTAGTGGGTGTTCAATTCGGAGGCGAGCACATCGGGTTCGATGATGCCGTATTCGCCGTCTTTGCGGCGATAGACGATGGCGAGTTTGTGGGTGTTTTGATTGTGGAAGGCGACGAAGGGGCGGTCGCTGAGGGCGAGGTCGACGATGGCTTCATCCGGGTAGAGAGGAAGCAAGCGGTAGGGTTCGGCGTGAACGTAGGAGTGTTCGACGTGATCTTCCTCAGTGTTGAGGGATTCCTCGCTGTAGACTTTTTCTTCGAAGGTTTTGATGCTGCCATTTTTGCGCGGGCGATGGCTTTTGAGCATGCGGGTTTTGAATTTGCGCATGCGGCGGGCGATCTTGGAGATCGATTCGTCGATGGAGGCGTAGATGTCGTCGGAGCTGGAGTTGACTTCGATGACGATGTGATTGGCGCAGAAGAGGATGATTTCGGCGCTTTGGATGCGCTGTTGGACATCGAGGATGACCTTGGCTTCCATGATGCGAGGGTAATCGAGGTGGAGGCCTTCGACTTTCTTCAGGGCGTAGTCACGCATGGCTTCGGTGATGTCGACATGACGACCGGTGACGATGATGGGTAGGTTGACGTTATGTACTTGCATGGTTTATGTCCTCCTTGGGTTTTGGGTTGAGTGTTTGTTTTGGATTCGTGATGAATCGAAAGGGTTCCATTACATGGTGAAATCTTCGCCGAGGTAGAGGGTGCGGGCGACTTCGTCGTTAACGAGGAATTCTTTGGTGCCGTGGCGTTTGACCTGGCCTTCGTAGATGAGGTAGGCGCGGTCGACGATGTTGAGGGTTTCGCGGACGTTGTGGTCAGTGATGAGGATGGCGAGGCCGGCTTTGCGGAGCATGCGGATGATGTCCTGGATCTCGGAGACGGCGATGGGGTCGACGCCTGAGAAGGGTTCATCGAGCATGAGGAGTTTGGGCTCGGTGACGAGCGAGCGGGCGATGGTGAGGCGGCGTTTTTCGCCACCGGAGAGGGTGAGGGCGAGGTTATCGGCGACGTGGTCGATGCCGAATTTTTCCATGAGCGACTGGGTTTGATCTTTGCGCTCTTTGGCAGTGTAGTTTTGGGTTTCCATCACAGCGAGGATGTTCTCGCGGACGGTGAGTTTGCGGAAGATGGATTCTTCCTGGGGGAGGTAGCCCATGCCGAGGCGGGCGCGGACGTACATGGGTTTGGTAGTGGTTTCGTTGCCGTCGAAGACGACGCGGCCGGCATTGGGACGGACGAGGCCGACGATCATGTAGAAGGTGGTGGTTTTGCCGGCACCGTTGGGGCCGAGGAGGCCGACGATTTCGCCCTTTTTGATCTCGATGTCGACGCCATTGACGACGGCGCGACCATCGTAGACTTTTTTGAGACCTTCGGTGTAGAGAAGGCGTTCGTCGTCAGGGGGAGTCATGGGTTCGATAGCGGGCGACCTTTCTGGTCTTTCCCTGGTGGTTGTTGAATTCACGATGGCACTCCTCCCAATGACACTTGATATGAATACTTTCACTGATCCGGCACGCGGCGCAAGCCTTTCGTTTTGGGTTTGGCGGCGTCTCCTTGGAGAATTTCGGTGCGGGTGCGACCATTGGAGGACTTGAAATTGCCCTCTGGTGTGATGGTCATGACGGTGCCGGGTTCGTCGGCAATTTGAAGGTTGGCGCCGCGCTGCACTTGGGGCCAGATGCGAAGGGTGACGATTTTAGTGACGCCGTCGAAGGTGAGGTCCTTGCATTTGCCGACCTGGATATCGCCGGTTTCGGTGTATTTTTCGACAATGACCATGGCACCACGGGCGCGGATTTTATCGATGCCGCTTTCTTCGGCTTCGCTGGCTTTTTCCGGGGTGGCGGAGGTGGGGCCTGATTTGGTGGTGGCGTTTGACTGGAGGGGTTCGGCGGGAACTTGGGTGTTGGTGGGGGTGATTTTGGGGGGGGCGGAAGTTTTGGAGTCGGTCTTTTTCATGAAGACTTCGAGGTCGTCGCATTCGACATAGAGATCGGTCTTGCCACCCACGATTTTGAAGACGCGGACGTTGCCGGTGAAGATGCCGATGGCACGGTTGGCGTCGAAGAAGGAGTCGTCGCTGTAGATGAGGGTGCGGTTGGCTTCGACTTTGGCGTCCAGGAGAGGGGTGGGTTTGAGGGGAAGGGGTTTGGGGGATCCGGGGGAGGATTGAGAGGCGGGAGGAGGGGTGGCGGGGTTGCCAGCGGGGGGGGGTGAGGAGGGGGCAGGGGTGGTGTTTTGCGCGACGATGACGTTGGCGGCGGTTGGGGGAGAATCGTCTTCGACGGTTGTCGCCTTGCGGATGGGTTGGTTGAAGGCTTTGCGGCCTTCTTCGCTGAGGTTTGCGAGGGCGGTGGAGAGTTGGGTTTCGCCAGCGATGGAGCGGGCTTTTTCCATGAGGGAGGCTTCGGGTGGCGTGGCGGTGGCGGCGCGGGCGGCGAGGGGGTTGGGTTGGGTCGAATCGGTGGCAGAGCGGGCGGCTTCGGCGAGTCGGCTGGCGGCGGCTTGGGCGAGGCGTTTTTGGGCGGCCTGAGCGGATTCGGTATCTTCTTTTTCGCGGCGGCGGTTGGCGGCATCGAGGATGTCATTTTGCTGGGCTGAAGCCGGGGCGACCTGAAGGTGCAGGGCTAGCAGGAGCAGCGGGAGGAGATGGAGATGAGGAAACTTCATGGCTGAGGTTTGGCCTGGGGAGCAGGAGCGGGCTGAGGGGTGAGAGAAGGGGTGTAGGGGATGGCTTTTGGAGCGGGTTTTTCGGGGATTGCAGCGGGTTCTTTTTTGGCTGCAGCGGGCTCTTTGAAGAGCGAGCCGGCGTCGTGGATGATCATGCGAACGTTGCCGGTCATGCGGCCCTGGGAGGAGTGGGTATCGAAGACGAGAGAGTCGCCTTCGATTTCGTAGTCGACGTTGGTGACCTTGCTGCGGTCGTCACTGCGCAGGATCTGGTTGGTCATGTTGTAGATGGCGGTGGGCATGGTGACGACGACATTGTCTTTCGGGGAGTCACCGAAGAGGCGGATAGTCATGATTTCGGCGCGGAGGCGGGTGTCGTCGATGCGGGTGAGGACATCGGCTTCGACGATGGAGCTGGCTTTGCCTTCTGAGAAACTGGGGATGTAGACGCCGAGGTTGGGGCGTTGGGCGGGGATTTTGCTGCCGAAGGCGGAGAGGCCGGAGCCTGCGGAGGAAGATTCGGCTGCGGCTGATTCGGAGGAGGATTTGGGCTTCTTTTTTGGCTTGGGTTTGGAGTCGACGGCATGACCGGGCAGCGTGGCGAGCAGGAGGCTGGCAGCGCAGACGAGGAGCCTATGAAGGAAGGACTCAGGCAGCGGCATGGACGAGTTGATGAATTTGGGTGAGTTGCTGAAGGAGGGATTCCAATTGGTCGAGGGGAATCTGGTTGGGGCCGTCGGAGAGGGCTTCGGCGGGGTTGGGGTGGGTCTCGATGAAGACGCCGTCGCAGCCGGCGGCGACAGCGGCGCGGGCGAGGACAGGGGCGAGGATGCCGTCGCCACCGGTGCTGGTGCCTTGTCCGCCGGGGCGCTGGACGGAGTGGGTGGCGTCGAAGATAGCGCGATGGCCGAGTTCGCGCATCCAGTAGAGAGATCTCATATCGGCTACCAGGTTCTGATAGCCAAAGGTGGTGCCGCGTTCAGTAAAAAAGAAATTCTTGCAGCCGATGCTGAGCAGTTTGTCGGCGATGTTTTGGACGTCCCAGGGAGCCATGAACTGGCCTTTTTTGACGTTGACGGCGCGACCGGTTTTGCCGGCGGTGAGGATGAGGTCGGTCTGGCGGGAGAGGAAGGCGGGGATTTGGAGGAGGTCGATGAATTCGGCGGCTTGCTCGGCTTCTTCGGGGCTATGGACGTCTGTGGTGACGGGGACGCCGATGGAGCGGCCGACGTCTGCGAGGAGGGCGCAACCTTTCTTGCAGCCGAGGCCGCGGAAGCTTTTGCCGGAGGTGCGGTTGGCTTTGTCGTAGGAGGCTTTGAAGATCCAGCGGAGGTTATTGCGGTCGGCGATCACCTTGAGGCGGGCGGCGATGTCGCGAATGAAGGGTTCGCTTTCGATGACGCAGGGGCCGAGGATGAAGACGGGTTGGGTGCCGTCCATGACGACGGAACCGATGGTGATCTGGGGGAGAACGGGCATTTAGGGTGGGAGATGGCGCGGTATCAGGGGCCCGGGAAGGGTTCTGGTATTGATTTGTTGTTACAGAAAATCAAGGGGAGCACAATCTTCAAGCGTTTAATTTTAGGGGGAATCCGGGGTCAAACCAGTTTGAGGCGGGTGAGGTCCTGGGTATCGACTAGGCCGACGGGGGTGCCTTCGGCATTGACGACGACGATGTCATCGACACGGTGGTGGTCGAGGGTGGAGAGGACCTCGACGGCGAGTTTTTCGGCTTGGATGGTGACGGGATGGGTGGTGAGGTAGGTGCTGACGGGGTGTTCGGCGATGGCCGGGTTTTTTTGGAAGGCGCGGACGAAGTCGCCATGGGTGAAGACGCCGGCGAGTTTGCCAGAGGGGGTGGTGGCGATGGCGACGCCGGAGCGGGCGCGAGTCATGGCTTCGAGGGCGACGCGGACGGTGGTTTCGGGGGTAATGAGGGCGAGTTGGAGGTCTTTGCGCATGACGTCACCGACGCGAGTGAGGAGGGCGCGGCCGAGGCTGCCGCCGGGGTGGAGGGAAGCGAAGTCTTCGCTGCGGAAGCCGCGGGCTTCTAGAAGGACCATGGCGAGGGCGTCGCAAAGGACGAGCATGGTGGTGGTGCTGGAGGTGGGGGCGAGATTGAGGGGGCAGGCCTCGCGTTCGACGTGGACGTCGAGGGAGACGTCGGCGTGGCGGGCGAGCATGGAGTCGGCGTTGCCGGTGAGGGCGACGAGGGTGATTTGGCGGCGTTTGAGGTGAGGGAGGAGCGTTAACAATTCGGCGGTTTCGCCGCTGGCGCTGAGGGTGAAGACGAGATCGCCTTCGGCGACGATGCCGAGGTCGCCGTGGAGGGCGTCGCCGACGTTGAGGAGGACGGTGGGGGCGCCGGTGCTGTTGAGGGTGGCGGCGAATTTGCTGGCGATGTTGCCGCTTTTGCCGACACCACAGACGACGAATTTTTTGCCCGAGGAGAGGGCGGCGAGCATGTGGTCGATGGCGGAAGTGAAGTCGTGGCCGACGCGGTCTTGGAGGCGCTGGAGTTCGCGGATTTCGAGTTCGATGACGCGTTGTGCTTTTTCGGGATAATTCATGTGACAGAGAGAGACGGAACGGCAGAATGGGGGTGCCCGGACCGGGAGGCGCCCAGTAAGCGATCGGGCCGGAGGTTAGACCCAGACCCAGCCAGCATCAATGCCGAATCCCCCGACTGTCGCCGTGTATGTGCCCGAGTTTTTGAAGCTCGACATGATGCATGTGTATCGGCAGATTTCGGCGTTTGAAGGGGTGAGGTGTCATGTGTTCACGCACAAGATTGAGAACACGGAGCATTTTAACTTTCATGTGAGGCGGTTGCATGTGTTGCCGAAGCCGAAGTTGAGGTGGTGGCGGCGCTGGGTGGCGAAGCATGTGAAGAAGGAGCCGTGGGAGTTGTTTGACTGGGAGTTGCGGCGGTTTGTGCTGGAGTTGACGCGGGTGGATGCGGGGTTGCTGCATGTGTTTTTCGGGCATATTGCGCCGCAGTTTCGGACGTTGATGAAGGTGTGGCCGCATCCGGTGGTGGTGTCGTTTCATGGGGCGGATGCGGGGGTGAACATGAACAAGCCGGGGCATTTGAAGGCGATGCGGGAGGTGTTTGAATTGGGGGATCGGATGCTGTGCCGGACGGAGAGTTTGGGGCGTGATTTGGTGGCTTTGGGGTGTCCGCCGGAGAAAATTGGGATCTGGAGAACGGGGGTGCCGCTGGCGGAATGGCCGTTTCGGCCGAGAGTGGGGCCGGAGGATGGGGTGTGGAAGCTGCTGCAGGTGTGCCGGTTTGTGGACAAGAAGGGGTTGGATTTGACGCTGAAGGCTTTTGCAGGTGTGAGGAAGCGGTATCCGGGTGCGGTGCTGACGCTGGTGGGGGACGGGCCGAAGATGGCGGAGTTGAAGGCGTTGGTGGGGGAGTTGGGGTTGGGGGATGCGGTGGTGTTTCCGGGATTTGTGGATCAGTGGGAAGTGAGGAAACTGATTCTGGCGGGGCATGTGTTCATTCATCCGAGTCGGACCTCGGCGGATGGGAATCGGGAGGGGATTCCGAATGCGGCGCTGGAGGCGATGGCGTCGGGGATGCCGGTGGTGGCGACGACGCACGGAGGGTTTCCGGAGGCGATTGTGTCTGGGGAGAGCGGGATTCTGGTGGAGGAGAATCGGGCGGACTTGATCGAGCAGGCGATTTTGGAACTGCTGGGGGACGAGGCCTTGAGGATGAGGCTGGGGGAAGGCGGTCGGAAGGTGGTGGAGGTGAAGTTTGACCGGGCGGTGCAGGTCAAGGTGCTGGAGGGCTTTTATCGCGATGCGATGGAGAGGTGTAAAGCGTAATCGGTCCGGTTATTGAACCCGGACGAGTTGGGAGGGGGCGAGGCCTTTGATTTGGGGGGCGTCGCGATAGGATTCGAGTTTGCCGGAGACTTGGAGGCGTTTGCCGGGGAGGTCATCGAGGATCCAGTCGGTGGATTTTTCGAGCATTTGCTTGGAGATGAAGATGTTGAAGGTGGTGCCGTCGAACTTGATGAGTTTGTGACCGGAGGCACCGAGGGTGACGACTTCGGTGACGGTACCGACGAGGGTGGCGTCCTGGCCGATGAGGGCGTTGATTTGCGCGATGTCGGTGGCTTCGATAGCGGCGCCGGCGACCGGGGCGGTGGCGGGTGTCATGGCCGCTGGGGCGGCGGTGGGGGTGGTGGGGGTTGTTGAGGTGGCGGCAGCTGGGGTTGTTTGAGGAGCAGGAGTTGGTGCGGGTGCGGATACGGTGGTTGGTGCGGGTGCGGAGGCTGTGGCGAGGCCGAGGAATTCGATGAGTTTGGCGCGGCTGCGGTCGGAGAGATTGGCGAGGGGGACGGGTTGTTCACGACCGTCTTTGAGGATGAAAGTGACCTGGCCGGGGACAACGGTTTTGACCGAGGCTTCGAACATGGCGCCTTGGCTGGTGACCCACGTTTCAATGGTTTGCGCTGAGAGGGTGCCGAGGGTGAGGTAGAGGGCAACGAGTGTCAGGGGAGATTTTGACATGGATGGATGATGGGCGAATTGCAGGATTGAGCAAGTGCAATTGCGGTGCCAAGAGGGGCGTTATTCTTTGATGATCAGGCGATTGACGATGCTGGCGGCACGCTGATAGGCGCCGGGTTCGCCGAGGGTGGCGACGACTCTGGCGAGGTCGGATTGGAGGGCGGAGCGTGCGGAGGGGTCGCGGGTGAGGCGGAGCATTTCGGCGGCGAGGGAGTCGGGAGTGAGGGTGTGCTGGATGAGTTCCTTCACGACTTCGCGTTTGGCGAGGATGTTGACCATGCCGAGGTGTTTGATGCGGACGACGGATTTGCCGACGAGGTAGGTGAGCCAGTTGACCTGGTAGACGAGGGCGTAGGGGAGGCCGAAGCAGGCGGCTTCGAGGGTGGCGGTGCCGGAGGCGACGGCGCCGGCGGTGGCGCGCTGCATGAGGTCGTAGGCGGTGCCCGTTTCGATCCAGGAGGCGGCTTCGGGGAGGCCGGCGGCTTGCGCCATGGCGGTCATTTCGGCGGCGAGGGTGGGGTTTGCGGCGGAGATGGCGAAGTGGGTATCGGGGTGCTGTTTGCGGATGATTTTAGAGGCCTCGAGCATGACGGGGAGGAGGCGGCGGACTTCGTTTTTGCGACTGCCGGGGAACCAGCCGATGAGGTTGGGTTCGCGGGGGTCGGAGCGGCGGAGTTGGGCGGTGCGATCGACCATGGGATGGCCGCCGAACTCGGTGGGAAGGCCGCTGGCTTCGTAGAAGGGTTTTTCGAAAGGGAAGATGCAGATCATGAGGTCGAGGACCTTGGCCATGACCTTGACGCGGCCTTTTTTCCAGGCCCAGACCTGGGGGCTGATGTAGTAGATGAGTTTGCCGGTGTAACCGCCTTCGCGGAGGGCTTTGGCGACGCGGAGGTTGAAGCCGGGGTAGTCGACGAGGATGACTGCAGTGGGAGCGGTGGTGAGGATTTGGGAGACGGTTTCGTTGAAGCGCTGCTTGAAGTAGCCGTACATTTTGAGGACCTCCCAGAGGCCAACGACACCGGCGGTCTCAACCCAATCGGTGATGTTTTCGCCACCAACGGTTTTCATTTTGGGGCCGCCGAGGCCGCTGAATTGGGTGTCGGGGTTGAGGTCGCGCAGGGCCTGCATGAGGCCTGAGCCGTGGGTGTCACCGCTCAATTCTCCGGCGATGATGAAGAGGTGGCTCATGCCGGGGAGGCGAGGGAGGCGTTGCGTTCGATTTGGTCGGTGATTTGAAGAGCGATGCGGAGGGCTTCGGCGCCTTCCTGGCCGGAGACGACGGGGCGTTTGCCCTGGCGGGCGCATTCGATGAAGGCGGCGATTTCGAGTTTGAGGGGTTCGTCTTTTTCGATTTCGACGGCCTCTCGGATGATTTGGTGGCCGTCTTTGCGGTAGATCCAGCCGCTTTGGTCCTGGTAGTCGAGGGAGAGGTAGCAATCGGACTGGAAGACGCGGATTTTGCGCATCTTTTCGGGGCTCACGCGGGAGGTGGTGAGGTTGGCGATGCAGCCGTTGGCGAATTTGAGGCGGGCGTTGGCGATGTCCTCGCGCTGCATGAGGACAGGGATGCCGACGGCGTCGACATCAACGAGGGGGCTTTTTACCAGGTGGAGGACGATTTCGATGTCGTGGATCATGAGGTCGAGCACGACGCCGATGTCGATGCTGCGATTGGGGAAGGGGGAGAGGCGGTGGGTTTCGATGAAACGAGGGGCGTTGAGGCGCTCTTCGAGTTGGCGGAGGACGGGGTTGAAGCGTTCGATGTGACCGACCTGGAGGATGGCGTTGTTGGCCTGGGCGAGGTTGATAAGGAGTTGGGCTTCGGCGTAACTCTCGGTGATGGGTTTCTCGACGAGGACGTGGCGGCCTTTGGCGAGGAGGATTTCGCCGACGGGGCGATGGTAGATGGTGGGGACGGCGACGGTGGCGGCGTCCACGGAGTCGGCAAAGGTGTGCAGGTCGGGGATGACGGGGACGTGGTATTGGGCGGCGAGTTCTTCGGCCCGGGCGGTGTCGGCGTCGTGTATGCCGGCGAAGGTGATGCGGCGATCACTGTTGGCGGCGAGCTCGGCCATGATGCGGACGTGGTTGCGGCCGATGGCACCGCAGCCGGCGACGCCGATGCGGAAGGGGGGCTGGGACGATGAGGGCATGTGGGGGTCAACTAGGCAAGATCGAGGGCGGGTGCAAGTTGTGGTTGATTGGCGAAGTGAGGGTTTGATTCAGGTGAGGAAGTGGAATGACGGGTTGGAATGAAAAATGAGCCTGGGCTTGCGAGCGGCTTCGGATTGAGATTTAATGAGGGCATGCCTGACAGGAAGAGCGCCTCAAAGTCGATCAAGTCTGCTGCCGCCCAATTGGTCAGGGATTTGCCCGATTCTGCCAGCTGGGATGATTTGATGTATGAGATCTTTGTGAGTCAAAAGGTGGAGGCGGGGTTAGCCGATTTGAAAGAAGGAAGGTAGCATGATCACGCAGCGATTTTGAGCGAGTTTGTTCGTGCGGGATGAAAATTGTTTGGTCGGATCAAAGTCGAGATGACTTGAGGGCCATCCGAGATTTTATCGGAAGGGACTCTGAGCACTATGCGCAGTTGCAGATTGAGCGAATCATTCGGCGAATTGAGCGTGTTGCTGGGATGCCGACGATGGGGCACCCCATTCACTAGTTTCCAAAGTCAGATTTGCGCGAATGTCACGAAGGCGGGTATCGAATCATTTACCGATTTGATGACAGCGAGTTACAGGTCGTCACGCTGGTGCACATGAGGCAAAAGATGAATCGGAGAAGGATTCGGTAAGAGGGGGAGGCGGGCCAGCGGCTGGAGCTAGCCGCCGAGGCGGGGGCGTTTGAATTTGCTGCCGCCGAGTTTGGGGCGGCCGCCTTTCATGCCGGGGAAGCCGGGCATGCCCATGCCGCCCATGCCGGGCATGCCACCGGGCATTTTGCCGCCGCCGGGGGCGCCGCCGCCGAAGAGGCCGCCGGCGAGTTGGGCCATGGCGCCTTTGTTTTTCATGAGGCCGCGCATCATGTCGAACTGCTTGATGAGCTGGTTGACTTCCATGACGGGGCGGCCGGAGCCGTTGGCGATGCGTTTGCGGCGGGAGCCGTTGAGGAGGTCGGGTTTGGAGCGTTCGGCGGGGGTCATGGAGAGGACCATGGCTTCGACGTGCTTCATACGTTTGTCGTTTACCGCACCTCCGAGTTCCTTCATTTTGCTCATGCCCGGGATCATGCCGAGGATGCCTTCAAGGGGTCCGAGCTTTTTCATGAAGCGCATCTGGGAGAGGAAGTCGTTGAAGTCGAACTTGGCTTCCTCAAAGCGTTTGGCCATGCGGAGGGCCTCTTTTTCATCGATCTCTTCGGCGGCTTTTTCGACGAGGGAGACGACGTCGCCCATGCCGAGGATGCGCTGGGCCATGCGGTCGGGGTGGAAGACTTCGAGTTGCTCGACTTTTTCCCCAACGCCGAGGAATTTGACGGGGCAGCCGGTGACCTGACGCATGGAGAGGAGGGCGCCGCCGCGGGCGTCGCCATCCAGTTTGGTCATGATGAGGCCGGTGACGCCGATGGCTTCGTTGAAGGTTTTGGCGACGGAGACGGCTTGCTGGCCGGTGGCGGCGTCGGCGACGAGGAGGGTCTCGCTGGGTTGGACAAGGAAGGCGACTTTTTTGAGTTCGTCGATGAGGGCGCTGTCGATGTCCTGTCGGCCGGCGGTGTCGAAGATGGCGACCACGGAGCCTTGTTGGGCGAGCCATTCGAGGGAGGCTTTGGCGGCGCGGACGGGATCGATTTCGCCGGGTGCGGGGGCCCAGACGGGGGTGTTGAGGGAATCGCCGAGGACCTGGAGCTGCTTGATGGCGGCGGGGCGATAGAGGTCGAGGGCGATGAGGACGGGGCGTTTGCCTTGTTTTTTGAGCCAGTTGGCGAGCTTGGCGGAGGTGGTGGTTTTGCCGGCGCCGTTGAGGCCGACCATAAGGATGCGGTGGGGGGGCTCCAGGTTCAGGGCGGAGGAGCCGCCGCCGAGGATTTTGACGAGTTCGTCGTTGAAGATTTTGACGATTTGCTGGCCTGGGGAGACGGAGCGGAGGACTTCCTCGCCCATGGCTTCGGTTTTGACGGCTTCGAGGAGGTCTTTGGTGACTTGGAAATCGACGTCGGCCTCGAGGAGGGCGAGGCGGATGTCCTTCATGGCGTCGGTGATATTCGACTCGCTGATGCGGCCGAGTCCGCGCAGTTTTTTGAAGGCGTCTTCGAGTTTGTCGGTGAGGAGAGAGAACATGGCTTAAAGGGGAGGGTAGACTAGGAATGGGCGGGAGGCAAAAGCGGAATCGGTGTGCTTTGCGCTGTTTGCTGTTCGCGGTTTGAAGGTTGGGGGGCAGGGAGAGGTGCAGAAGGGAGGGCCTGCGATCATGACTGCAATTCGAAGCGTCAGCTAGGCGTCACATCTGAAAGTATTCACCGATGCGGTCGTGAATGACCTGCATTTCTTCGATGGTGAGTGCACCAAGTCTTCGCATCAAGCGCACGGTTGGCACGGATTGAATCTGCTGTAGATGGAAGGCTCCGTCTTTCAAGAAGGATTTGGCGATACTGATTTCCCAGCGATTGCCACGCAAAGCGGTCGTGTGCGGAATGATCGTTACCAAAGCCAACTCATTGTTGTTTGGGTATCCAGTCATCAACAGGCAAGGACGGACTTTGCCAGCGAGCCCCAGGTCCACCTGCCAAACCTCACCTGCGGTCATTTCGCGGCTTCCTCGGCTTCCATGGCATCCAACATTGCGAACCCCATGGCTGCGGAGTGCTCACAGACAGCGATGTCGCCAGCTTCAGCTTCAGTCAATTCGATCTCAAACAACCGCAATGCGACCTCCCGACGTTGTGGGCCGGTTAAAGAGGGAAGTTCTTCGATGACCTGGGTAAAGCTCACTATGGAAAACGGATAGATTTTATTTGCGATACAGTCAACCTGTAAGGCGCATACAAGTGATGGAGAATTGTTGGGAGAGGGTTGGGTGTGAAAAGGGGTTGCGAAGGGGGCGGGTGTTGGTAACGCTCGGGGCAACCATGATCATTGTTCCCAAAATTCGAGGTTTTATTTGTACGACGGCTCATCCTGAGGGGTGCGCGAAGCATGTGGCGGATCAGATTGCGGTGGTGAAGGGGCGGGGTCTGATTGAGAAGGGGCCGAAGAAGGTGCTCGTGATTGGATCTTCGACGGGGTATGGGCTGTCTTCGCGGATTGCGGCGGCGTTTGGGTCGAATGCGGCGACGATGGGGGTGTTTTTTGAGAAGCCGGCGGAGAGTGATCGCTGCGGGACGGCGGGATGGTACAATTCGGCGGCGTTTGAGAAGGAGGCGGCGGCGGCAGGGCTCTATGCGCGGTCGTTCAATGGGGATGCGTTTTCGGATGAGATGAAGGCGACGGTGATTGAGGCGATCAAGGCGGATCTGGGGCAGGTGGATTGTGTGATTTACAGTTTGGCGTCGCCGAGGCGGACGCACCCGAAGACGGGGGAGGTTTTCAAGTCGGTGTTGAAGCCGGTGGGTGAGACGTTTGTGGACAAGAATCTGAACACGACGACGGGGGTGGTGAATGAGGTGAGCATCGAGCCGGTGCAGGGGGATGACATCGCGCAGACGGTGGCGGTGATGGGTGGGGAGGACTGGGAGATGTGGATCGATGCGTTGCTGGGGGCGGGTGTGCTGGCGCCGGGGGTGCAGACGGTGTCGTATTCCTACATCGGGCCGGAGGTGACTTGGCCGATTTATAAGAATGGGACGATCGGGCTGGCGAAAGAGGATTTGGAGCGGGTGCAGCGGGTGCTGGACGGGAAGCTGGCGGCGTTGGGTGGGAAGGCGTGGGTTTCGGTGAACAAGGCGCTGGTGACGCAGGCGAGTTCGGCGATTCCGGTGGTGCCGCTGTACATTTCGCTGCTTTACAAGGTGATGAAGGCGGCGGGGAGTCATGAGGATTGCATTGAGCAGATGGACCGGTTGTTTCGGGATCGGTTGGGGAAAGATGCGCAGCCGGATGAGGCGGGGAGGATTCGTTTGGATGACTGGGAGATGGCGGATGACGTGCAAGCACTGGTGGGTCAGCGGTGGAAGGAAGTGACGACGGAGAATCTGGCGGAGTTGGCGGATTTTGAGGGGTATCAGACGAGCTTTTTGAGGTTGTTCGGTTTTGGGCTGGAGGGAGTGGATTATGCGGCGGAGACGGATCCGAATGTGATGGTGCCGTCGCTAGCTTAAACGAGGGTGCAACTTTTGGGGGCTGGGTGGGGTTTTAGCGGGATGCTAAAACTCTACGCTTTCGTTTTTGGATGGTTGGTCTGTTCGGGTGTTCAGGGGGCTGAGGCGTGGGTGTTGAGGGATTGGATGTTGGATGGGCTGCGGCGGGAGGCACTGGTGCATGTGCCGGAGGTGAAGGCGGGGGAGCGGATGCCGGTGGTGTTTGCGTTTCATGGGCATGGGGGGAACATGCGGAATGCGACACGGAGTTTTCGGATGGATGAGGTTTGGCCGGAGGCGCTGGTGGTGTGCATGCAGGGGGTGCCGACGCCGGGGAGATTGACGGATCCAGAGGGGAAGAAGAATGGGTGGCAGTCGGGGGCGGGTGACCAAGGGGACAGGGATTTAAAGTTTTTTGATGCGGTGTTTGCGACGATGAAGGCGGAGCATGCGGTGGATGAGGATCGGGTGTTTGCGATGGGGCATTCGAATGGGGGTGGGTTCACGTATTTGCTGTGGGCGGAGCGGGGGGAGCTTTTTGCGGCGATGGGGCCTTCGGGGTCGGCGGCGAGGCAGTCGTTGGGGTCTCTGAAGCCGAAGCCGGTGATTCATGTGGCGGGGGAGGGGGATCCGCTGGTGAAGTTTAGCTGGCAGAAGGGCATGATGGAGGCCTTGCGGGTGATGAATCAATGCGGGCCCGGGGAGGCTTGGGAGCAGGATGCGAACTGCACGCTGTATCCGTCAGCGATTGGGATGCCGGTGGTGACGGCGATTCATCCGGGGGGGCATGAGTATCCGAAGGGAGCGCCGGGGGTGATTGCGAAGTTTTTCAAGCAGCACCGACGTGTGGCTGCTGAGGCGGCTACGGTTTCGGGTTCAGGCGCCAAATCTGGTAGCTGAACATGGATTCGAGGCCGGGGAGTTGGGCGTGGGATTTGAAGTCGCCGCTGGTGGTGACGCGTTGAGTGAGTTCGGGGAGGCGTTCCTGGGTGGTTGCGCCGCCGCAGATGACGGCCATGAGGGGGCGTTTGTCTTCGCGGGCGAGGCGGATGAGGGCTTCGAGTTGCTCGGGTTTTTCGACGACGACGGCGCGGGGGTCGTAGCTGTGGAGTTGGCGGTCGCTGACGCCGAAGGTGATGGCGAGGGCTTCGGGGTATTGTTCGCGGTAGCTGGCGACGGCATCGCGGATGGGTTGGCGGTCGTGTTCGACGAAGCGGGAGCGGGCGTCTTTGGTGGTGATGCCGAAGAGGGCGACGAGGAGCATGATGGCCCCGGGAGCGGTGCGGTCTGACCAGGGCAGGAGGGCGTGGCAGGCGAGGGGGATGGCGAGGCAGAGGGGGAGCAGGAGGTAGATGAGATACCAGGAGAGCATGGACTGACCGGCGGCGATGTTGTGAGCGATGGCAATGAGGCCGCCGAGGAGAGGGACCCAGACGAAGAGGCGGGATGAAGGGGGGCTGATGAGGGCCATGAAGAAGCCGGAGAGAGCGAGGATGGGCAGGGTGTAGCCGAGGAGAGGGATCCAGGAGGGGGAGACTTGTTGGGCTATCCAGCTGGTGCCGAGATGGAGGTCGGGGAGGGGGTTGGCGTAGAGGATGCCAGCGGCGAGGTGGCTGCCGATATCGCGCGCCCATTCGACGCCGATGGGGGTGTTGAGGATTTTTTCACGGCTGAGGAATTCGATCAACTGGGGGAGGGATGGCAGCATCCAGATGAGGACGGGGATGGTGGCGATGAGATTGAAGCCGATGAGGGTGCGGATGCGGCGGTATTCGCGGCGGCGGAGGATTTCCCAGAGGGCGAGGAGGTTGAGGGCGACGGCGACGTAGAGGGAACCAGCGAAGCAGAGGAGGAAGGAGGCTTGGGCGAGGGCGAAGAGGAGCCAGGAGCTGACTTTGTCGCGGCGGAGAGCGTGAAGGAGGGCCAGTAGAGCGACCATGATGAAGAAAAGCATCATGGAGTAGCCGCGGGCTTCGACGGCGTAGCGGACGTGCCAGGGGTGGAGGGTCAATAGAGCGGCGGCGCCGAGGCCGATGGAGGGTTTTCGCATTTCGACGCCGGCGAGAGCGAGGGCGATGATGGTGAAGAGGCCGGCTATGAAAGAGGGGAGGCGGATGACGGTTTCGCTGAAGGTCTCCTCGGGTTTGCCGCGCAGGAAGTGCCAGGCGTCGAGGCTGAGGCGTGCGAGGGTGGATTGGAGGAGGTGGTTGTTGCCGTTGAAGTTGTGAAAGAGGGTTTCATCCCAGGTGACTTTTTCGAAGGCAAGGGAGTTGTCGGGCTGAACGACTTGCTCGCCGTGGAAGTAGCGGCGGAGAGCGTATTCTTCGTCGTTCCAAAGGCTATGGGTGAGTTCGGGAGCGCGGATGACCACGGCACCGGTGAGGATCATCATGAGGATGAGGTGAAAGGCGGGGCCTGAGTGGGAGGGAGGGAGGCCGGGGCGGCGGGGGGCGTTGCGACCGCCGGGCATCCAAAGGTGAGAGGTCAGGAGGAGGAGGCCGCCGAGGGCGGCGCTAATGGTGCAACCCCACCAGACGCCGATGATGCCGTGTTCTTTGGCTCGCAGGTCTTTGCCTTCGGCGACGCGTTTGGTGACTTCCTTGCCCCAGGGTTTGGGGCCGTCGATGGCGTGGTGGAGGCAGAGGCCGGTGAGGAGGAAAAGAGAGAGGAGGAGAGCGATGCCGCTGGTGCCGAAGCGATGGCGCAGGCCGCCCTTTGGTGGTGGGGTGCCTGAGAGTGAATAATCGTCGGTCATGGCTGTAGTGACGCTGGGGGATGCTGCTACGAGTGGGGGGATTTGTCCAATGAAGTCGGAAGGAGGAGTTGGATGAGGTGGAGGGGATGGCTGATTATTTACAAAAATCGTCCGGCTTCAGGGGCAATCTTTGGGTGGGTTTGGCGTACGTAGTTTCATGACGATGCGTTTTTGTTTGGCCTTGGGGTTTGTGGTTTGCGGTGCTTTGAGCTGTGGGTTTGGCGAGGAGATTGAAGGGGAGCGGAAGGCGGCGCAGACGGTTTGTCCGACGCCGGAGGAGGCTCGGAAGAAGATGAGTGTGCCGGAGGGGTATGAGGTGCGTTGTTTTGCGCATGAGCCGATGGTGCAGAATCCGGTGGCGATGACATGGGACCATCGGGGTCGGTTGTGGGTGGTGGAGGCGTATGAGTATCCGGAGGGGTCGCCGCATCCGGCGCCGTTTGGGGGTGAGGTGAAGGATGATGGGTATCAGACGATGCCGATGGTGGAGGGGCAGATTCCGCGGGATCAGGTGATCATTCTTGAGGACACGGATCATGATGGGGAGGCGGACAAGCGCACGGTGTTTGTGGAGGGGCTGAATTTGGCTAGTGCGATTTTGTGCGGGGACGATGGGATTTATGTGGGGCAGCAGCCTCATTTGATTCATTTCATGGATGCGGATGGGGATGACAAACCGGAGGCGTGGCGGGTGGTGTTGACGGGGTTTGGTCGTGAGGACACGCATGAGTTGGTGAACAGTTTTACTTGGGGGCCGGATGGGTGGTTGTACATGACGCACGGGGTTTTCACGAACAGCAAGGTGCGGAGTCCGGGGAAGCCGGAGAGTGAGGGGTTTAAGTTTGATGCGGGGATTGGGCGGGCGAGGCCGAAGAGTCGGGAGAAGGAGGCGGAGTGGGAGTTTGAGGTGTTTGCGGATGGGACGAGCAATCCGTGGGGTTGTGACTATGATGCGGCGGGAAATTTCTTTGTGAGCGCGTGTGTGATTGATCACTTTTTCCACATGGCTCCCGGGGGGATTTATGTGCGGCAGGGTGGGGCACCGGAGAATCCGTATTCGTATGAGTTGCTGCCGAGCATTGTGAAGCACAAGCATTTCCGGGCGGCGTATGCGGGGATTCAGATTTATCAGGGGGGGCGGTATTCGGCGGACACGCATGGTCATGCGTTCATCGGGAACATTCATGACAATGCGATTCACGAGGAGGTGCTGACGCCGGTGGGGTCGACGTTCAAGTGCGAGCCGAGGCGGGATTTTTTGAGGGCGAACGATGGGTGGTTTCGGCCGGTGAGCACGCAGACGGGGCCGGATGGGTTTCTTTGGGTGATGGACTGGTGTGACAAGTATCCGTGCTATCAGAATGCGAAGGCGAATCCGGAGGGGGTGGATCGGGAGCGGGGGCGGATATGGCGGGTGGTGTATTTGGGGGGAGCTGGTGCGGGGAAGGGCAGCGGGGAGCCGCCTCAAGGCGGGACTACAGAACGGGGATCGCTTGCGGCGGGGGAGATGGATTTGAAGAAGCTTTCGACGGGGGAGCTGGTGGAGAGATTGGGGGATTCGAATAACTGGGTGCGGCGGATGGCGCGGCGGATGTTGGTGGAGAGTTGGAACGGAGAATGGTCGGCGACGACAAAGCCACCCATTCATGAATGGCTGTTGCCGGTCGTTCAAAAAGATGTGCATCTGGAAGCGGCATGGACCCTGTCGGTATGTGAAGACGTGACGCCAGATGTTTTGAAAAGTTTGAGTGAATCCAAGGATGGCGGCAAACGAGCTTGGGCGGCGAAGATTTGCGGGATGTTTCCAAATGACGCTCAGACTGTTTCAGCTTTTGATCCTGTCACTGGGAAAGGCGGTGTTTTAGTCCGGGCAAAAACTTTGCCTGTTTTGCATGCCTTAGCTAAAGACTCTGACGCAGCGGTTCGATACGCCGTCACCGTGGCTCTCAGACAATACTCGGAAGTGTCTCTTACGGTAGATCGCGGGGTCGTCAAAACGTGGATTCCTAAGGTTTGGCAGATTCTCGAATCGTTGCTGAAGAACGGCGACAATGACTCTTCCCAATATGCCTTTGGAATGTGGCAGGCAATTGAGCCTCAAATCACTTCCGATCCTACTGGCGGCTTGAAATGGCTGGCGAAGTTGGCTCCGACGACGCAGCCGCTATCGCTGATGCTTAGCTACAAAGCGATGAGGCGGTTGTGTGACACGCGGAAGGTGGAGAATTTGGATTTGGCGGTGGACTTTTGTGAGCGGATTTCGGGGCATGAGGTTTTGTTGGCGCATGCTTTGGATGGGTTGGTGAAGGGGCAGGAGGGTGGGGTGATTAAGCCGGGGAAGGATGTTTCGGGGAGTCTGGCGAAGTGGCGGGCGTCGGGGAATGCGGAGGTGCGGAGGGGGGCTCAGACTTTGGCGGTGTTGTGGGGGGATGAGGCGGCGGTGCGGGAGATGATTGGGGCGTTGGTGGATGAGAAGAAGTCGGAGGCGGAGCGGGTGGGGGTGTTGCAGTCGCTGCGGATGGTGAAGACGGATTTGGTGCGGGAGGGGGTGGTGCCGCTGTTGAATGAGGGCGTGCCGACGGCTTTGGCGGTGGCGGCGATTCGGGCGGCTGCTGACCTGGGTGGGGATGGATTTGTTCAGCCGTTGGTGGGGCAGGCGGCGTCGAAGAATATCGATGTGCGGTTGGCGGCGCTGGAGGCGCTGGGGGGGCGTGGGGATTGGACGCGGGCGATGCTTAATGCGATTGCGAAGGGCACGGTGAGTGCGAGTGGGTTTCCGGTGCCGGTGAGGCGGGCGATGGCGACAAGCAAGGACAGGGCGATTCGGGATCAGGCTTTTAAGGTGCTGGGGGCGTGGAAGGATTCGTCGGAGGATGTGAAGTCGTTGATTGGGCTGAAGAAGGCGGCTGTCTTGAAGGGCGAGCCGGATTTGGCGAACGGGAAGCTGATGTTCACGGTGACGTGCATGGTGTGTCACGAGTTTCACGGTGGGGGTCAGAAGGTGGGGCCGGATTTGATTGGCAGTGGGCGGAGCAATCTGGATGCGTTGCTGGCGAACGTGATCGATCCGAATCAGATCATCGGCAATGGTTACGAGAATTTCACGGTGTCGACAAAGGATGGGCGGACGCTAGCGGGTCGGGTGGTGGAGGACACGCCGGGGCATGTGAAGCTGATGGGTGCGGGCGGTGCGGTGCAGGTGGTGGCGAGGGATCAGATCGCGGCGCTGACGAACACGAAGCAGAGTTTGATGCCGATGGGGTTTGGGAATTTACCGGATGCGGCGTTTCGGGATTTGATCTGGTATGTGTTGGCGCCGCCGGAGGAAGGGCCGCTGACGGCGGAGAAGCGGGAGCGGTTGATTCATGGGGTGGAGGGTGAGGAGGCCAAGCCGCCGACGAAGCCGAACTGGCGGGCGATTGATTGGGAGAGTGTGAGCTTGTGGAACCCGGAGTGGAAGGTGTCGGCACCGGATTTTGAGAGGACGCCGATGAAGCGGGCGGAGTATCACGGGAAGACGAACGTGCTGGTGGTGCATCCGTTTGCTGACATGAAGACGCCGGCGAGTTTTGAGCGGGTGTGGAAGGTGGAGGCTGGGAAGACGAAGTTGGGGGTGGATGTGGCGGCGGATGATCGGGGGGACTGGGTGATGAAGGCGGTGGTGAATGGGAAGGTGGTGAAGGAGATGGCGGTGGATGCTGAGAAGCCGAGGTGGAAGCGGGTGGAGGTGGATTTGACGGCGTTTGTGGGGCTGGAGGTGACGGTGCGACTGGAGGCGCATGCGAGCGGGTGGAACTGGGAGTTTGCGTATTGGCATGGGATTGGGCTGGAATGAGGGGGTGGCGCACGAAGGCACTGAGGCACGAAGGGGTGAGGTGGGGGGAGGGGTGCAAGCTGGCGGCTTGGGCAAGGGGTGCGGGCTTGTTTGGGGATCTGTGAGGAAATGTTGATGTGGGGGTGGTCCGGGTGTTGGGTGGGGGCGTATTGTTTTTTCTTTTATGCCTGATGTGACCCTTTCTCCGAACCCGCATGCTGCTTTGATCATTGTGGGGCATGGCTCGACGATGAATCCGGACTCGAGTGCGCCGACTTATGAGCATGCGGATGCGATCCGGGGTTTGGGGTTGTTTGCGGAGGTGGTGTGTTGTTTTTGGAAGGAGGAGCCGAACATGCGGGAGGTGTTCGAGATGGTGGAGAGCGAGGTGATTTACATTGTACCGAACTTCATCAGTGAGGGGTATTTTTGCCAGGAGGTGCTGCCTAGGGAATTGAGGCTGGATGGGCCGGTGACGAAGCGGGGGACGAAGACGATTTACTATTGTGATCCGGTGGGGATTCACGCGAATATGATGCGGTTGCTGCTGCAGCGGGCGGATGAGATTGCGCCGGGGGTGCCGAGGGGGGAGACGAGTTTGGTGATCGTGGGGCACGGGACGAGCTTGAATGAGAACTCGACCAAGGCGATTCAGGATCAGGTGAAGTTGATTCGCGAGGGTGGGCATGGGTTTGCGGAGGTGGTGGATGCTTACATGGAGCAGGCGCCGCTGGTGGCGGAGTGGTCGCAGATGACGACGTCGCCGAATGTGGTGGTGGTGCCGTTTTTCATTGCGGACGGGTTGCACAGTTACCAGGACATTCCGGTGCTGTTGGGGATCATGGAGGAGACCGGGGCGGCGCTGAGCGAGGGCGGGAGTTTTGGGAACAATCCGCATGCTTTGCATGGGCGGCAGCTCTTTTACAGCAATGCGATCGGGACGGAGCCGCTGTTGGCGGCGGTGATTTTGGATCAGGTGGCGGATTTCAATGCGAAGCATGGGATTGAGGTTCCGACAGGAGAGGTGGGGGGATCGGTGATGGAAGCGAAGTTGGCGGCGATGCTTGCGGCGGGGAGTGTGCAGGTGGGAGAGGCGTTGATTCAGGGGAATGGGGATGGGGGTTGGGTGATCACTCATGTGAAGGATGCGGTGGCGGTGGCGAGTGGGGCAGGGGATTGGGAGCGCTGGGGGCGGGCGGAGGATGCTCGGTTGATTGCGCGCAACACGGCGGAGGGGAAGTTTCGGGCGATTCATTCGGCGCCGACGATGCGAGGGGGTTGGCGGCTGGATTTGGCGGATGTGGGGGCTGTGAGGCGGGCGCTGGATTATCTGTATCCGGCGGCGTTTGGGGTTTGGATGGGCATGGAGGCGGGTGAGGTGAAGGGGACGCCATTGAGGCAGTATTTGGGGAGGCAGACGGGGATGTATCGGTTCAGCAACGGAGTGACGGATGAGCAGATTCCGGTGATGGCGGTGAAGGAGTGCGGGGGTGGGAAGTGTTTGCGGCGGATTGTTTGGCCGTTGAATGAGGGGGTGCCGCTTTCGGAAGTGGCGGCGGAGAAGACGGGGGCTAAGGTGGGGTATGCGAGTGAGCGGGTGGGGGCGACGTGTGTGCCGCTGGTGTGCATCGAGCCGTGTCCGGTGATTGTGGGGGCGGCGAGGAAGCTGGCGCGGGGGAATTTTGAAGCGAAGGCGGCGGCGGAGGCAGCGGCGGCGGGATGAAATCTTGAAAAAACAGGCACGAAGCGGGTGGCGGTGGCGTTGGTGGTAGGATGAAACTGTTTTTTGTTGGAATGGTGCTGGCGATGTTGGGACTGGGCGATGTTTTTGCCCAGGGAGTGCCAGCGGCGGGAGGGGCGGTGACGCCGGAGCAGCGGGAGAAGCTACAGCAGTTGTTCAATCCGGAGAATTCGGTGGAAGCGATGGGGAAGGCGCTGGAAGAGGCGGCGAAAGCGGGGTTGGGGGAGCAGGTGATGCTGGAGGCGCAATTGGTGTGGGGGTTGAGGCGGGGGGATGTGGGGATGTTGACGACGTTGTTGCCGGAGTTGGAGGCATTGGCGAGGCGATTTGATCCAAAGCTGTCGGCGGGGATTCCAACGGTGGAGGAGTTGCTGGGCTTGGTGAGCTATGTGAAGGCGATGGTGGCAAGAGAGCAGGGGGACGAGGCTGCTTTTAAGAAGCACATCACGGAAGCGTTTTGGCAGAATCCGACCTCGGCGCAGATGTTTGCGCAGGCGGTGGAATCGATGCGGCGGGAGAAGAAGATGGACTCGATGAAGCTGGATCTGGAGGTGGTGCTGACGAGTTCGCAGGGGGAGGCGACGACGTTGAAGGATCAGTTGGGAGGGGGGAAGGCGTTGTTGCTGGATTTTTGGGCGTCGTGGTGCGGGCCGTGCATGGCGCTGATGCCGGAGTTGAGGAAGAAGGGGGAGTTGTTGGGCAAGCAGGGAGTGGTGGTGGTGGCGATGAATACGGACAGCGAGAATGCGGAGGCGGTGGCGGACAAGGTGCGGAGGGAGAAGGACATGACGATTCCTTGGATGGTGGAGCCGGAGGATCGGCCGTATTCGACGGTTCTGGAGATCAAATCGATCCCGGCGATGGTGCTGGTGACGCCGGATGGGAAGGTGCAGTTTTTTGGGCATCCGCAGAGTCCGGATTTGTGGAAGGCCTTGAAAAAAATTGATCCGGGGATTGAGGCGCCGGGGTCTTGAGGCGATAGGGCGGGATGGTATCGAAAAATGCAGAGGTGAAGGAAGGTGAGACGAAGCGCACTCCGGCGCTGCGGGTGCAGGGATTGGTGTTTCGTCGGGGACGGGAGATTTTGAAGGGTGTGGACTGGACGGTGGGGCGGGGTGAGCACTGGTGTTTGTTGGGGCCGAACGGGTGCGGGAAGACGTCACTCATCAATTTGATCACGGGGTATGATGCGGCGACGGCGGGTTCGATTGCGCTGGGGGATGCGGTTTTTGGACGGACGGACTGGCGGGAGGTGCGGAAGCGGGTGGGGTTGGTGACGAACACGCTGACAACGTTTTTGGAAGAGGGAGAACAGGTCATTGATGCGGTGGTGAGTGGTCGGGAGGCGATGCTGAATCTGGGTGGGGCGGGGAATCCAGCGCTGGTGGCGGAGGCGGAGGCGTTGTTGGAGCGGGTGGGGTGTTTGTATTTGCGGGATGCGTATTGGGGGCCTTTGTCGCAGGGGGAGAAGCAGAAGGTGCTGATCTGTCGGGCGTTGATGTCGCGCTTTGAGATTTTGATTTTAGATGAGCCCTGCGCGGGGCTGGATCCGGTGGCGAGGGAGCGGTTTTTGAGGTGGTTGCAGGAATTGATGGACGGGGAAGGGTCACCCGCGTTGGTGTTGGTGACGCATCATGTGGAGGAGATTTTGAGTGGGGTGAGTCATGTGCTTTTGATGAAGGACGGGCTGCATTTTCGGGCGGGGCGTAAGGAGGAGGTGCTGACGAGTGAGGCGCTGAGTGCGGTGTATGGGGCGGCGGTGGTGGTGGATGAGGACGGGGGGAGGTATCGGTTGCGGGTGGTGGATTGATGGAAAGTTTAGGTGGGCTGAGGGTGTTGTTTGGGGATGCGATTTTTGATTTTAGCGAGTTGGGTTTGGGTGGGTCTTGGTGCGGTGGCGCTAGGGGAGAACTGGGGGATGTGGCGGGGGCCGAGGTTGGATGGTCGGTCGGATGATGCGGGGTTTCCGGTGGCGGCGACGAGTGAGACGGTGGCTTGGAAGGTGGGGCTGCATGGGGAGGGGCATGCATCGCCGATTGTGTGGGGGGACAAGGTGTATGTGGTGAGTTGTGATGCGGGGACGGAGGAGCGGTTGTTGATTTGTTTGGACCGGAACTCGGGGCGGGTGGTTTGGGAGTCAGTGGTTTTGAAGTCGCCGTTGGAGGGGAAACATCGATTGAATAGTCATGCGTCGAGTACGCCAGCGACGGATGGGGAGCGGGTGTACACGGCGTTCTTGGATCGTGACACGGTGGTGGTTTCGGCGTTTGATTTGGAGGGTAAAAAGGTTTGGGAGGTGAAGCCGGGGACGTTTGCTTCGAAGCATGGGTTTAGCAGTTCGCCGATTCTGTTTGAGGACAAAGTGATCGTGAACTGTGATCATGATGGGGATGGATACATCGTGGCGTTGGGGGTGACGGATGGGGTGGAGAAGTGGCGGATTGCGAGGCCGAACAAGACTAGGAGTTACTGTGTGCCGTTGATTCGGGAGTTGGCGGGGCGGATGCAGATGGTGCTCAGTGGGACGAAGTGTGTGGCGAGTTATGATCCGCGGGATGGCAAGGAGATTTGGATGATCGACGGGCCGACCGAGCAGTTTGTGGCGTCGCTAGTGCATCATGAGGGGTCGGGTTTGTTGTTCATGACGGGTGGATTTCCGGAGCATCATTTTTTGGCGATTCGGCCGGATGGCGTGGGCAATGTGACGGACACGCATGTGGCCTGGAGGACGAATCAGGGGGTGGCGTATGTGCCGTCGCCGGTGGTAGCGGGGGATTACTTGTTGAGTGTGTCTGACTCAGGGGTGATGCACTGTTTTGATGTGCGGACCGGGGAGATTTTTTGGACGGAGCGATTGAGGGAGCATCATGCGTCGCTGGCGGTGGCGGAGGGGAAGGTGTATTTGATCAATGATTTTGGGACGATGCGGGTGGTGAAGCCGGGGAAGAGTTATGAGTTGGTGGCGGAGAGTGAATTGGGAGAGAAGGTTTTTGCGTCACCGGCATTCAGTTACGGGCAGATCTTCGTGCGTGGGGAGCGGCATTTGATTTGTCTGGGGGAACGAAAGGCTGTTGGTGCGGAGTGAGGTGGTGGCTGTGACTTGACAATTGGGGGGTCGGCTGGAATGAGGGGGGCCTCCCGATTTGATGATGACGTTTTATCCTTTGCTAGCCGCAGTCGCTGCTGATGCTGCGCAGCACATTGAACATGCCTTACCCCCGATGTGGACGATGGCGCCGTTTGCGATTTTGCTGCTGTGCATTGCGTTGATGCCGTTGTTTGCGCCGCACTTTTGGGAGCATCATTATCCGAAGGTGGCGGTGGGTTTGGGGTTGGTGGCGGGGTTGTATTATTATTTCGTGAGAGGGGATGGCCATGCGCTGATGCATGCGGGGAATGAGTATGTGAGTTTCATGGCGCTGGTGGGGTCGCTGTTTGTGATCTCGGGCGGGATCAACATTCGGGTGAAGGGGGAGGCGACGCCAATGGTGAACACGATCTTTTTGGCGATCGGAGCGGTGCTGGCGAATGTGATTGGGACGACGGGGGCGTCGATGTTGATGATTCGGCCATGGATCCGGATGAACAAGTATCGGATCACATCGCTGCATGTGGTGTTTTTCATTTTCCTGGTGAGCAATGTGGGTGGGAGTTTGACGCCGATTGGGGATCCACCGTTGTTTTTGGGGTTCCTGAGAGGGGTGCCGTTTTGGTGGGTGATGGAGCATTGCTGGCAGGCGTGGGCGATGGCGTGCGCGCTGCTGTTGGGGACATTTTATGTGATGGATACGATCAATTTCAGGAGGGCGCCGAAGGAAGTGCGGGATCGCGAGACGGCGCATGAGACCTGGTTGTTTCAGGGATTGGGCAACGTGGTGTTTTTGGGGATGGTGTTAGGGGCGGTATTTTTGCCGAAGAGTGTGCAGGAGATGAAGATCGCGGGGCTGCTGCCGCTGCCGGCGTTGGTGATGCTATTGGCGGCGGTGGGATCTTACTTCACGACGAAGAAAGCGATTCACGAGGCGAATGACTTCAATTTTGGGCCGGTGAAGGAGGTGGGCTATTTGTTTGTGGGGATCTTTTTGACGATGATTCCGGCGCTGCAACTTTTGCAGAGCGGGACGCTGGTGAAGATTGATTCGCCGATGCAGTATTATTTTTCGACGGGGGCGCTTTCGGCGTTTTTGGACAATGCGCCGACGTATTTGTCTTTCCTGGCGGCTGCGATGGGGGCGCAGGGGATGTCGGTGGATAGCGTGGCGGATGTGCTGAAATTTACGATGGAGCAGGGGGGGTATGTGATTGCGATTTCACTGGGGGCGGTGTTTTTTGGCGCGGGCAGTTACATTGGGAATGGGCCGAATTTCATGGTGAAGGCGATTGCGGATAAGTCGAAGGTGCGAACGCCTTCGTTTTTGGGTTACATCTTGCGGTTTTCGCTGCCGATTTTGGTGCCGATTCTAGTGGTGGTGGGGTTCTTTGTGTTGCGGGGGACGCATTAAGTGATTAGCGAATGCAATGATGCGTGGCTTGATGTTGACCTGGTGAGGTGATGTCTGCACTATGAATCGAATCCATCCATGAACCTCCGCGAACAACTGCGCCTGATTTTGCCGCAATGCCTGCCCAAAGATCCTGCTGAAGCGATCAAGGGGACTGAGTTAATTCGGATGGTGCGGTTGAAGTTGGAAGGGGAGTACAGCGATGCGACTTTGAGGTATCATTTCTCCATCTTGTCGTATGATCCGGGGAGTCCGATTGCGAAGGTGGATCAGGGGCAGGGGTATTATCAGCGGCAGACTCGGCGGCCTGGGGCGGTGAATGCGACTTTGCAGGGATGGTTCGAGCAGGTGGATGATGCTGAGGCGGCGGCGTGGTTGCGGTTGGACCGGGTGGTGGCGATTTATGAGCGGCTGTGTTTGACGCGGTCGTCGTTTCCGTTTGTGCTGAATGGTCGAACTGGCGGTGTGCCGGAGTTGGAGGGGAGCTGGGAGGTGCCGGATTTGGTGGTGGCGGATTGGGATTTGGATGAGGGGGATGGCGAGATGAGGAGGTTGGATCAGGGGATGCTGCGTTTGAGGCGGCATTTGGGGGTGCCTGAGGTGGGGGTGACGGGAGTGCAGTTGAAGTTGGGGACGAGTTTGGAGACGTATGCGGCGGATTTTTTCCAGGCGGTGAGTGCGACGCGATGGACGACGCAGGGGGAGTTGGTGCTGGCGGAGGCGGTGACAGATGAGGCGTTAGTGGATGGGTTGCGGCAACTGGGGCACGAGTTTGGGTTGGGGGTGGTGTCGCTGGGGATGGATCAGTCGGGGTTGGATAGCTTGCCATTGCCGGATGAGATTCGGCTGATGGATGAAGCGCGATTTGATGCGGTGCAGGGGCGGCTGCGGGTGCAGCGGTTGACGCCGCCGCATGTGAAGGGGACGCTGAATTGGACTCTGCTGTCGCGTTTGAGGGAGAAGTATGAGGGGCTGCAGGAGATGACTCGCTGGCTGGGCGATTGCCTGGAGGAGGGGAGTCCGGAATGGCGGCGGGTGCCGCCGGGGTTTCGGGTGGAGGCTTGACGCCGATTAGGCTCCGTCGCGGATTTGGTAGCGGGCGCGGCGGCTGTTGAGCCAGCGGATGCCTAGCATGTCGGTGGTGGCGCGGAGGGCGCGGTTGCCGAAGCCGTATTTGCTGACGCCGTGGATGCGGGGGCGATGATTGACGGGGACTTCGGTGACGCGGAAGTCCATGCTGCGGATGAGGGCAGGGATGAAGCGGTGCATGCCGTTGAAGAGGAGGAGGGCTTCACGGCAGGGTTGGCGCATGATTTTCAGGGTGCAGCCGGTGTCGCGGACGCCGTCGCCGACGAAGCGTGAGCGGACGGCATTGGCGATGCGGCTTTGGAGGCGCTTGAAGGGGGTGTCTTTGCGTTTGGCGCGGTAGCCGCAGACGAGGTCGTAGCCGGGGGCTTCGTCGAGTTTGGCGATCATGGCGGGGATGTCGGCGGGATCGTTTTGGAGGTCGCCGTCGAGGGTGGCGATGAGTTGGCCGCGCGAGTGATGGATGCCGGCGTGCATGGCGGCGCTTTGTCCGGCATTTTTGGCGAAGGCGAGGACGCGGACGCGGGGGCCGCGCTGGATGCGCTGGAGGGTGGCATCGGTGGAGCCGTCGTCGACCAGGACGAGTTCGTAGTCGATGCCGGTGAGGGCGCGGTCGATCTCCTGCTGGAGTTCGGCGATGTTGTCCTGCTCATTGTAGAGGGGGACTACGATGGAGAGGGTGGGGCAGGAGGTGTCGGACACGGGCATGAGGCGGGTCGGTAAAAAGGGGCTAAAGCTGGGGCGGTTGGTAGCCGTAGCAAGCGAAGATTTTGATTTGGCGGACGGGTTGTCCGGCGTGGACGACGTGGGCGGTGGTGAGGAGTTCGGTGCGGGTGAAGGCTGCGCGGATGGCGGGGGGAGGGGAGCCGCGCTGGGTGTCGTCGGTGACATAGAGGGCGTCTTTTTGCGCGAAATGGCTGGAGCCGTCGGGTTGACGGGCGTCGTAGCGGGGGAGGTGGGCGAAGGGATGGGTCCAGTCGGAGGGGTTTTGGATGGGGTGGACGCGGGGGTGGGTGGGGGTGGGCCAGAGGCAGGGGGCGTCGGAGGGGAGGGATTGGTTGAGGGCGGCGGCGAGGCGCCAGTGGGAGGCGATGACGAAGTAGCGGCCTTCCTGTGGGGATTTCAATTGGGTGTCGATGAGCACATCGGCGACAAGGCGTCCAGTCTGGGTCCAGCCGCGCTGGGTGCCGGAGGGGTCGCGGGTGAAGAGGTGCAGGAAGGGCGAGTCGGAGCGGTCGAGACGGGATTCGAATGACCAAGGGAGGCCAGCGGCGCGGACGAAGTCGGTATTGACGAGGAAGACGCTTTGGAGGGCGGCGAGGACGAGGGTGATGGTGCGCCAACTGATGCGGTCTTCGGTTTGGAGGAGGGGGCTGACGACGAATTGATGGCCGGCGAGCATGGAGGCGAAGACGAGCCAGGCGGGCCAGCCGGTGTCGGGCCAGGGGGTCTGGGAGCGCCAGAAGAAATCGGCGAGGGCCAAGGGGAGGGCGTAGGCGAGGATGAGGGAGTGGGTGGCGGAGGCGGTGGGGCGGAGCCAGAGGCCGAGGACGGCCCATAGAATGACGACAAAAAGGAGCGGGGAGGCGAAGACGACGGCTCGGAACCAGGAGGGGATGATGCGGAGGTCGGGCATCCAGAGGGAATAGTCCCAGAAGGGCCAGTGGTGGAGGGATTGCCAGCGGACCCAGAGAATGAGGGGGAGGATGGAGAGGGAGAGGAAGAGCCAGAAGCCGCGACCGCGCCAGAGAGCGCTGTGTCGGCTAGGGCGGTAGAGGAGAAAGGCGGAGAGGGCGAGGACAGGGGCGAGGCCGGGGGAGGTGAGGAGAAGGGCGGCGACGCAGAGGCCAGCGGCGGACCATGCTTTGGAAACCTCTGGCCCGAAAGCGATGGCACGGGGGAGGAGGAGAGGGAGGGCGGTGAGGCCGGTGAGGACGACGATGGCGGGGGTCCAGGAAACAGAGGCGAGATTGAAGCCGGGGAGGAGGTTGAGCACGACGACGGTCCAGCCGGCGATGGTGCGGTCGTAGTGGCGGGCGGCGAGGTGCCAGGCCATGAGGGAAGTGGCGAGGGCGAGGAGGGGGGCGAAGAGGCGGAGGCCGAACTCGCCGTGACCGCCGATGAGCATGGAGAGGCGTGAGAGCCAGGCGAGGAGGGGACCCTGGAGGGTGAAATCGGCCGCGAGGGGTTGGCCGGTGCGCATGGCGGTGAAGGCTTCTTCGGGGGAGAGGCCGAGGGTGGGCAGCAGGGCCAGTCGCCACAGGGTCATGAGACCGAGGGAGGCGAGGAGGAGGTGCTGGCGGCGCATGGAAGGGGTTGAAACAAAGCAGTTACGCTGTTATTGAATAGAGCGCACATGCTTTGTGTCAAAGGAGTGCCGATCTCTGAATTAGAGGTTCGTGGTGCGTTTAGGATTTTGAATTATGAATGTTCGTCTTTTTGTTTTGTGTGCGTCGATGGTGGTTGGAATTGGAGGCGGAGTTTGTGCAGCCGATCCGGAGCCGACGGCAGAGGAGATTATGAGGTTGGTGCGGATGAGTTATGCGCTGCAGGACTACAAATTGAAGGGGACGCTGCGTGATGACACTTCCGGGAAGAAGGAGCCGTTTGAATTGACGATGCAGCAGCAGACGATTCGGTTTCGGTTTGTGGAACCATCAGAGATTGTGGATTTGGATTTGGGGACACAGCCAGCGACGTTGAGCCGGGTGGTGCCGGGGGGGAAGTCGTCGGTGCCGGTGGCGTCGTACGGGGAGTCGGTGCGCGGGATGGCGATGAATTTTGAGGATTTGTCCCTGCGCTTCACGTATTGGCCGAATCCGAAGTTGATGGGGACGGACACGATTAAGACGCAGAAGATGTGGGTGGTGCGGGTGGTGAATCCTGATGGCAAGGGGCCGTATGGGACGGTGGACATGTGGGTGCACCAGGGTAGCGGTGGGGTGGCGAAAATGGAGGCGTATGATGCGAAGGGGTTGAAGATGAAGAAGTTCGAGGTGGTGTCGGTGCAGAAGGTGAATGAGGTGACGATTTTGAAGGAAATGAAGGTGGAAGCGTATGATCCGCCGGGTTCAAAAAGTGCCCGCCGGACTTACATGAAGCTGGACAAGGAGTGAAAAAAACGGGATAAAAGCTGTCCCCGCCTTGTTTTGGCGGTGCCAAAGAAGACCTTCCGATGATGAATCGGCCCGACCCTAACTCGCTGCGCTTAGCTCCGGTCATCCGCGATCATGAAACGATCCGGCAGATTGGGCGTGGGGCGTTTGGAGAGGTTTGGTTGGCGAAGAGTGCGACCGGGGTGTTGAGAGCGGTGAAGGTGGTGTGGCGTGAGGACTATGACCATGAGGAGTCGTTTGAGCGGGAGTTTGAAGCGCTGAAGCGGTATGAACCGATCTCGCGCAAACATCTGGGTTTGCTGCCGATTCTTCAGGTTGGGCGCAATGAGGAGGCGGGATTTTACTACTATGTGATGGAGTTGGCGGACGATCTGGAGCAGGGGCGGGAGATTGATCCGGCGACATACAAGCCGCACACCTTGGGATTGCAGATGCGGCGTGATAAGCGGTTGAAGGTGACGGAGTGCATCGCGCTGGGGTCGAATGTGGCGGAGGCGCTGGGGTATTTACACCGGAAGAAGTTGATTCACCGGGATGTGAAACCCTCCAATTTGATTTTCTTGGATGGGCAGTGGCGGTTGGCGGATATTGGATTGGTGGCGTTGCTGGGGCAACGGAGTTATGTGGGGACGGAGGGGTTTGTGGCGCCTGAGGGACCGGGGACTGCGGCTTCGGATATGTTTAGTCTTGGGATGGTGTTGTATGAGGCAGCAACGGGGAAGGATCGGTTGGATTTTCCGGATTTGCCTTCGGCTTCGGGTTCAGGTGAGAAGTTGGAGTTATGGAGGAGGCTGAACCAGGTGATCTGCAAGGCCTGTGCGACGAAGGCTTCGAAGCGGTATGAATCGGCGGATGAGATGGCCTTGGCGTTGAGGGGCGAGATGCTGCCTTCGGCAAGGCGGACGATGTTTTGGACGGCGGGAATCGGAGCGTTGGCCGTGGCGGTGGTGTTTGGGATGTGGTTGGCGAGTTCCAATCGCGGGCGGGCTTTGCGGTCGGTGGAGGTGGGGCCAGCGATGGTCAAGATTTTATCTGAACCGCCGGGAGCGGAGGTTTTTTCGGGCGAGTCTTTGTTGGGGGTGACGCCATTGGAGTTGACGCCGCCGCAGGGATTGCCGGTGCTGTATCAACTGCGGATGGCAGGGCACAAGCGATTGGAGATCGAGCACTTGCCGAGCGAGGATGGCGATGATGCGGAGTATCATTTGAAGCTGGAGTCGTCGCGATTGCCGCAAATCGGAGAGTTGTGGAAGAATAGTTTGGCGATGGAGTTCAAGCCGCGCGGGGGAGGGCATGCCAGCATGACGCCGGTTCAGATGAGTGTGTTTCGCGAGTTTTTGGGTGAACAAAGGCGGCCGTTTGAGGGGCGTGTGGTGCGGTTTTTGCAGGGGACGGATCGTGAGCAGATTTACATTGTGGTGGTGCCGGTGGCGGATGCGGAGGCGTTCCGATTTTGGCTGACGGATAGGGATCGGTCGGCTGGGTATCTGAGTCAGGAGCATTTTTATGAAGTGGAGCCGTTTTACTTTGTAGAGAATGCGGTAGCGACTGAGGACATGCCGGATATGCCCGGGAATGGGGCGGAGGAGACTGGGAAGGACTGGCAGGCGTTTTATTTGAGGGTGAGCAAGCAGACGTATGGGACCGTGGTGGTGCGATCGGCGCCTGAGGGGGTGAAAGTGTATCAGAACGAGCAGTTGTTGGGGGAGACGCCATTGGAGTTGCCCCGGGTGAGATCTGGCGCGGTGGAGTATGAGTTGAGGGAAGAGGGTTTCACGGACTTGGTATTGGAGGGGGAGGTGAAGGAGGCGGATTATTTGGAGTTGTTTGCGGACATGGACGCGAAGAAGGGGGTTAAGTTTGGGAGGGAGTGGAAGAACACACTGGGGATGAAGTTTGTGCCTCTGGGAGATGTTTTGATGTCGGTTTGGGAGACTCGGAGACGTGACTACCTGGAGTTCACGAAGGAGACGGGTGGCAAGCGGCCAGGGGGAGGGGAGGGGATTGAGACGAAATCGGCGACCCAACCGGTGATGAACATTTCGCGAGAGGAGGCGCGTGCTTTTTGTGCGTGGCTGACAGACCGGGAACGGACTTCGGGTTTGATTGGACCGGGGGATGCGTATCGGTTGCCGACAGACGAGGAGTGGAGTCGGGCGGCGGGGTTGCCCTTGGAACGCGGGGCGGATCCGGCACAGCGGAGTGGTCGGATTCGAGGCATCTATCCCTGGGGGTTTGAATGGCCACCACCGTCGCATTACGACAACTTTGCGGATGTGACGGCGGTGCAACGTGCGGGTGCAGATTCGGCGATACCGGGTTACGATGACCGGTTTAGTTTTACCGCTCCTGTGACCGCCCTGCAGCAAAATGAAAATGGGTTGATTGGATTGGCGGGCAACGTGTCGGAATGGGTGGATACCGATTTTGACCTCAAGGCGGAGGTATCTGAAACCACTGGATCTGCGAATGGCGTTGGGACGGTGCGCGGGGGGAATTGGCGCAGCCACTCGCAAGAAGAGTTGCTGGCTTCGACGCGACTGGCGTTGGCGGCGGAGGCACGCCGAAACACGGTGGGTTTTCGGGTGATCTTGTCGCGTGCGCCTGCTGTTTCCCAGGTGGGTCGCTGAGATTGGGAACGGCGATCGCTGAGAGTGCGGGCTAGTATTTGGGGATTTTGGGATCCACTTGTTCGGACCAGGCGGTAATGCCGCCAGCGACATTCCAGACGTTGGTGAAGCCATTTTCGAGGAGGAAGGCTACGGCTTTGGCACTGCGACCGCCGAGTTTGCAGTGCACGACGATTTGTTTGTCCTTGGGGACTTCGTTGGTGCGCAGAGGGAGGCTAGCAAGCGGGATGAGAGTGGAGCCTTCGATGCGGGCCGTTTGAAACTCGTCGGGCTCGCGGACATCGATAAGGAAGTGTGGGGTTCCGGCTTTGCGGAGTTGGTCGAGGTCTTGGACGGTGAGTGTGGGGACTTGAGGTGGGGGATTCATGGTATTGGGGGAAAAAGAGGGCATGCCGCAGAAGCTTTCGTAGTCGATGGGTTCGGTGATGGACGGGCTGGTTCCGCAGACGGGGCATTCGGGGTCGCGGCGGAGGGTGAAGGTGCGGAAGCGCATGGAGAGGGTGTCCACATGCAGGAGTTTGCCGAGGAGGGGGGTGCCGATGCCAGTGAGGAGTTTGATGGCTTCCAGAGCCTGCATGGTGCCGATCATGCCGGGAAGAACGCCGAGAACACCGCCTTCGGCGCAACTGGGGACGAGGCCGGGTTTGGGAGGCACGGGAGACATGCAGCGATAACAAGGGCCTCCGAGGTGCGGGGCGAACACGGCGACTTGGCCGTCGAAGCGCAGGATCGAGCCGTAGACGTTGGGGATTTTGAGCCAGACAGCGACGTCATTGCTGAGGTAGCGGGTGGGGAAGTTGTCTGTTCCGTCAATGATTAGGTCATAGCCGGTCGCTATTTTGAGGGCGTTTGCAGCGGTGAAGGGTTCGGGGTGGAGATTGAGGTTGAGGGTGGGGTGAAGTCCGAGGAGGCGGTCGGCGGCGGCTTCGAGTTTGGGGCGTCCCTGGTCTTGGGTGCTGAAGAGGATTTGGCGTTGTAGGTTGGAGAGTTCCACACGATCTGGATCGACAATGCCGAGGGTGCCGACTCCGGCGGCTGCGAGGTAGAGGGTGATCGGGGAACCCAGTCCGCCTGCGCCGATGCAGAGGATTCGAGCTGCTTTGAGTTCTTTTTGAGCCTGCTCGCCAAACTCAGGAATTGCCAAATGCCGAGCGTAGCGGAGTCGCTCGTCGGCGGTGAGTTCTGGCAAAGAGGAGGGCATTGGGATGGATTAGAGCGGTTGCTGGACAGGCTCAACCGGAACCTTTTGAGTGCATGAGAAGGGCCTGACTTCAGGGAATAGGCCTGATTTTGGGTGGATTTTGTCCAAAACGGCCTCCTTTGAGACATTCATTGATGTAGGATTTTGCATTGATGGGCCGTTGGTTTTATAGAGTCGTCCCTTTCACAACCATGACCCAACCTGTTCCCTCCCCGGTTAAGGCTTCGTATGTCGGCACTTGGATCGCTACCTTGTTGCTCGTCGTTACGTTTGTCTTCGGGTTGTTATTGTTTCCGCCGTCGTTTGAAGCGGTGGAAGGAATGCCTGAGCCTTCCCACAATGTGCTTTTTTTGGGACGTTTTCACCCGATCCTGGTTCACCTGCCGGTGGGAATCTTGGTTTTTCTATTGGTGATGGAGACGCTGTGTTTGAGGCGGTCAGTCGAAGCGAAATTTGGTGAGGCAGCGCTTTTGGCTCTTTGGATTGGTTCAGCGGGGGCGGTGTTTGCGGTGCTGGCCGGGATTATGTTGTCGCGTGAGGGTGGTTACGAAGGGGGGACTTTCACGTTGCACCAGGGATTGGGAATCATTGGGACGGCGGGTATTCTGCTGGGTTTGCTAATGAGATTGGCGGGCATGTCGACGGAGAATCGGAGTTTGGTGGATGGGTATCGGGCTGTTTTGCTATTGTCTTTTTCTTTGATGGGGATCGGGGCTCACTTTGGAGCGAACATGGTGCATGGCAGCAAATACATGACTCAGTATGCTCCTCCGATGATTGCGGAACAGATCACGGGGATGGAAAAGTGGATG
Organism: Verrucomicrobiaceae bacterium; assembly: GCA_027487315.1. Lineage (GTDB taxonomy): Bacteria > Verrucomicrobiota > Verrucomicrobiia > Verrucomicrobiales > Verrucomicrobiaceae > JAGRPD01. Next base: position 58,925 of record JAIYDW010000233.1, read on the forward strand.
CTGTCTTTGGTTGAGGGACCGGCGGAAGGGGGCAAGATCGCGGTGCCGACGCCCAAAGTCGAGGAGCCCGCCGTGGTGAAGGTTGACACCGCTCCGGTGGAACCTAAGACGCCTGCGATGGTGCCTGAGTCGGCTCCGGCGCCCTCAGTTCCTCCGGTCGTCAAAACGGAGGGGCCAATGGTTGCGGGAGCGGAAGGGAAATTGGTGTTTGAGCATTTGGTCCTGCCTGTTTTGGAGGAAAAGTGCAACAAATGTCACAATGCGGACAAGTCGAAGGGTGATCTCCGGTTGGACACGCATGAAATGGTCATGAAGGGCGGTGAGACGGAGGAAAATGTGGTTCCAGGAAAGCCTGATACGAGCCTCTTGATTGCGCGAATCAAGTTGCCCGAGGACGATGACGAGCACATGCCGCCGGAAGGCAAGCCGCAGATTTCGCCTGAAGAGCTTGCGTTGTTGAGTTGGTGGATTGAACAAGGAGCCTCCAACACGACGACTGTCAAAGACGCCCAATTGCCACCTGAGACCCAATCGCTGGTCCAAAAATTATTAGCACCATTATGATCGAGAGAGATACTAGCCTAAAGACTGGGACAGAAATGTTGGTCGTTAACCCTCTGTCTGCCGTGATTCGAAACTGCATCAAAGGGGCAGGATTTGGACGAACAGTGACCGCGTGGTGTGGTGCGGTGGTTATGGTGACGGCGGGAGGCAGTCTGAGCCATGGGGCAGACGAGGCCAAGGGGCCTTCGCCAGCGATGGTGGAGGCCATTCAAAAGGTGGAGGCGGCCGGGGCGTCGTTGTTGCCGATTGCATCGGGTGTCTCCAGCTATCGATTCACGGCCTTGAATGTGGCGAAAGAGTTTGGCGATGCAGGTTTGGATGCGCTTTTGCCTGTAGCAGATAGCATTGTCTCGCTGGATTTGGCGAGGACCCAAGTGACGGATGCCGGTTTGGCGAAGGTGGCCAAGATGAGTGCCTTGAAGGAACTTCGTTTGGACAACACAGGGATTGGTGATGCGGGTTTGGTTCATCTGACGGGACTGAAGAATCTGGAATACCTGAATGTGTATGGGAGCAAGGTGACCGATGGGGGAATTCAGAAACTGGCTGGGCTTTCGAATCTCAAGGCGCTTTATGTCTGGCAGACTGGGGTGACAAAAGCGGGGGTGGCGCAATTGAAGGGCAAACTGCCCAAAGCGCATATCAACAATGGGTGGAGTGCTGAGGATGATGCGAAGGCAGTCACGGCGGCTTCGGTCGCTGCGGCGGCGGATACGGGAAAGGTGGAAATCAAGGGTGGCATTGATGCCAAGGCGATGGCGTCTTTGGTGGTTTATAAGGATGTGGTAGCGCCCATTTTGGCCAACAAATGCAATGGCTGCCATGGGGCAGAGAAGAGCAAAGGGAAGCTCAAAATGCACACCTTTGCTGACCTCCTCAAGGGTGGGAGTGAAGGTGGGGTGACGGTGATTGCGGGCAAAGCTGCTGAGAGCTTGTTGCTGAAGCGGGTGGCGTTGCCAATGGACGACGATGAACACATGCCACCAGAAGACAAAGAGCAACTGACGAAAGAGGAAGTGGCCTTGATCCAGTGGTGGATCAACGAAGGGGCATCGGAGAAGCAAACGCTGGATAAAGCCAAGCGTAATGCGGAAGTTGATGGGGCTTTGGCGGTGGTCTTGAAGAACAAGGTAAAACCAGCTGTGGGAGCAGTTCCTGCAGCATCGACAACAGAGAAACCTGCTGGAAAGCCTGCCGCAGCACCGGAGAAGGCGACTGCAGTTGCAGCGCCGGCAGCGAATGCGGAGGCTGCTGCGAAGGCGATTGTGTATCGGGATGTGGTTGCGCCGATTTTGGCGGAAAAATGCTACTCCTGTCACGGGGAAGAGAAGGGGAAAGGCAAGTTGCGGATGCACACGTTTGCGGACCTGAAGAAAGGTGGCAGCGAAGGAGAGGTGAATTTGGTGGCGGGTAAGTCAGCGGATAGTTTGATGATTCAGCGGATCCTGCTGAGTACTGACGATGATGAACACATGCCGCCCACAGATGAGCCGCAGGTCACCAAGGAGGAATTGGCCTTGCTGAAGTGGTGGATTGATAATGGGGCTTCGGAAACGGAGACCGTTGCAGCGGCGAAGAAGACTCCGGAGGTGGAGGGGTTACTGGCCGTTGCCCTCACGAAGGTGCCCGTTAAGCCGGTCGATTTGGTTCAGAAGATCGAGAAGCCCAAGGCCAAGCCACTGACCGAAGAGCAGAAAAAGAAGGTGGCTGAAATCACCACCAAGTTGTCAGCTCTGAACGCGACGCTGATGCCACTGGCGCAAGATACGGAGCAACTGCGATTGAGTGTGATCAATGCGGCGAACCAATTTGGGGACAAGGAGTTGACTTTGTTGGAGCCGATCGCTGAACAAATTTTGTGGTTGGACCTGGCGCGTAGCCAAGTGACGGATGCGGGTCTGGATACCATTGCCAAAATGGTTCATTTGGGGCGTTTGCATTTGGAGAATACCCAGGTCACTGACGCTGGGCTGGCGAAGCTTGGAAAATTGGGTGAGTTGGAGTATTTGAATCTGTATGGAACAAAGGTGACGGATGGCGGGATTGCGAAACTCGAAGGGGCCAAGGGGTTGAAAAAGTTGTTTGTGTGGCAGACTGGAGTGACCAAGGCCGGAGCGACGGCTTTGGAAGGGAAGGTGGCTGGTTTGGTGGTCAATGTGGGATTGAGTGAGGCCGAGATAGCAAAGCTTACAGCGCCGCCGCCTGTGCCACCCCCAGCTCCCAAGGCAGAAGCTGCGAAGCCGGCGCCGAAGCCGCAGGCTGATGCTGCGCCTGCAAAAAAGAAAGGCGAGGGCAAAGGGAAAGGTAAGCCAAAAGCTGCGGATAGCGCGGTGAAGGCGGCACCAGCACCTGCTCAACCTGTGGTGCCTGCACCCGCTCCCAAACCTGAGGTGAAACCTGAGACCAAAGGTAATTGAGGTTCGTTCGTTTAATTGATATCTCCTTTCATGAACGAATTCCATTCCCGGCGACGGCTTGCCGTTGTCTTTTGTTGTCTTTCAGTTTTGCCCTTCTCTTCAGCTTGTAAGCGGTTGGGTGAGCGAGTGGAAATCACAGAGACGCGTGAGATTTCCCAGTATGAGGCTGAGCCCAAGCTGTTTGCATACAGCCAGCAGCGCTTTAGCAATGATCCGTTGTCCTGGGAAACGCCGGCGGGTTGGGTGCAGGCGGAACGGAGTCAGATGCGACCGATCAATTTGCGTTTTGGTCCGAATGGGGAGGGAGAATGCTATCTATCGATGCTTCCAGGAGGGGCAGGAGGAACGGTGGCGAATGTGAATCGCTGGCGAAAGCAGATGGGACAGGCTGAATTGCCCGAAGCTGAGGTGGCGGCGTTGCCGAAGCGGGTGTTGATGGGAATCGAGGGGGTCTTTGTCACTCTGGATGGCTCATACACCAATGTGGGGTCGGCAGAGGCAACGGCCGATCAACGGTTGATGGGGGTGATCGCTGCGTTGGGTGAGGTGGGTTTGTTTGTCAAGATGGTGGGTCCGAAAGAACTTGTTGTCGCCAATGAGCCAGCCTTTAACCAGTTTGTCGAATCGCTGCGTCTGCGGCTTCCACAGGGCGGCGGTAAGTGAACTGGTCTGGGCCAGCAGTCGTAATGGCTTTGATGATTTTATCTTTTTGATTTCCATGAGTTCCTCTTCTTCCCAGTCAACGACGAATCCGTTCGTGCTGCTGTTCCGTTTCTTTTCATCGTTCGGTCTCGCCGTCACGGTTCTGAGTTTGCTATTGGTGATCACGCTGCTTGGCACGTTGTCTCAATCGGACATTGGTCTTCTCGATAGCCAAAGAAAGTATTTCGATTCGTGGTCAGTGGTTCATGATTTTCATGTGGGCAGCACGGTGATTCCGATTTGGCTACCAGGCGGCATGGCTTTGATGATGCTGCTTTTTGTGAACATGGCGTGTGGGGCGGTGATTCGAATGCGGAAGGGGTGGAAGACGATTGGGGTTTTGATTTCGCACCTATCGATCATGTTCATGCTGGCGGCGGGCTATGTGTCCTATTTGTTTAAAACGGAGGGGGCATTGCCTCTGTTTGAAGGGCAAAGTGGCGATCTGTATCAAAGCTATCATGACCGTGTGATTGAGGTTCGGAAGTTTGATGCGGAGGGGAAGGGTGAAGCGACGACTTTGATGATTCCGATGGAGGATTTTATGGATTTGGAGCCTGGTAAGGCCCGGACCTTTTACAGTAAGGATTTGCCATTTGAACTCTTGGTGACGGGCTACCAGCGCAATGCGCAAGTGGTGCCGAAGCAAGAAGAGGGGGCTAGTGTCATCGATGGGTTTGGAATTCAACCCGTGCGTGTCGAGACGACAGACGAGCAAAACTTGAGCGCCCTAGTGGTCACGGTGACGCCGAAGGATGGGGGCGCGGTGGAGCGCGCCATTTTGTGGGAGGCGGCATTTGAGCCGTTTACAGTGAAAGCGGGTAAAGAGGCTTACACGTTGTCACTGACACGTCGGAAGTGGAAGTTGCCGTTTGCGCTTCGACTGGAGGATTTTCAGCGTGAACTTCACCCTGGCACCGAGAAGCCGAAACGATACACCAGCCACGTGACCAAGATTGACAATGGGAGTGAGCAGCCGCAGGTGATTACCATGAACGTGCCGATGCGTGATCGGGGTTTTGTATTGTATCAAGCGTCCTTCAGCCAGGGCACGTCAGGGGAGCAATCGGTGTTCACGGTGGCAAGCAATCCGTCGGATCAATGGCCGCTGTGGTCCTGCGTTGCGGTGGCGTTTGGGTTAACGATTCACTTTGTGATGCATTTGGCGCAGTTCCTGAAGAGGACCCTGAAGCCCAAGGAGAAGGCGGCTGCCTGATGGTTCGTTAGATCAATTCGACCGCCTATTTGATTTATGAAGACGTTTGTTTTTTTCCTCACACTTCTTGCCTCGATTTGCCAGGCACAACTGGTTGATCCTGCTTGGTTGCGCGATCCAGAAGTCGTAGCGGCGTTTCAATCGGTTCCGATTTTGGAAGGCGGGAGGCATAAGCCGCTGGATACGCATGCGCGGTTTTTGCTGCTGAGGTTGCACGGTAAGCAGAGCATGAAGGTGGAGGATCCTGAACGGCCGGGTGCGGAGCATCCTGATTTGCCTGGGGTGAAAAAACTGAGCGCTTCAGAGTGGCTTTTGTTGAGCTGGTTCCGGCCTGACATTGCGCGAAAGCTACCTTTGTTTGTGGTGGATAACTCGCAGGCTGTAGGTGAGATTGACGTCGAACCGAAGGGGCTGAGGGACCGTTATTCCTGGAATGAGATCAACCCGGCTCGGAAAAAGCTGCAAGAGAAGGCCGAGGGCTATAGCAACATCGAGCGCAATGATCGGACAGGGGTTCAAAGTCAGGTGATCAGTTTGGCGCGGAATTTTTTCGATTATGATGCGACTAGCGACTACTTGCTGGGTGCGCGAAGTGATTGGCGGGCGCTGTCGTGGGAGGTGCTACCGGTGGAAGTGCAGTCGGGACTTCCGAAGGAGGGGGCTTATTCCTACTGGGACATGGCTTCGGGTCTGGGGAAGTTCATCCGTGAAAAAGGTGCCGATGCGTTGGCGCCCGGCACGGGTGACAAGTTGCTTACAGAGATGATTGACCGTGTGGTTCGGCCCGGGATGACTTTGGCAATTGTGCCGCCGGCTGACAAGGCGAATACAGCATGGATCAAAGTAGGTGACCTGATCACAAATGTGATGCGCGAGCCTCAAGTGGCGGAGAGTGAATTGGCGATTGGTAGGAATCGGGACGCGATGCTTCTTGCGGCTGCCAACGGAAAAGAGGCGTTCAAGGAAGCGGTGAAGAAGTGGAGTGGGGAGATTCGGGCCGCAGCTGAGGGCAGGGGGGAGTTGAAGCATGTGGATCGTGAAGTCAGCTACTACAAAAGGGATTACTTCACGAATGCACTGGTGCTGTTTTTGCTGGGTTTCCTGATTGCGACAATTGGGTTGGTGGCACCGCAGACGAAGTTTGCACGGATTGCCGGGCGCATTGCTTTCGTGCCGTTAGTGGTGGCGCTTGCTTACAGTGTGTGGGGGATTGCTGAGCGGTGCATCATTAATGAGCGGCCACCGGTGGCGACGCTTTATGAAACCATTTTGTTCATCACTGCGGTGAGTAGTTTGGTGGCGTTGCTTTTGGAGCGGGTGATGCGAAATGGCGCGGGGCTGGCTTTGACTGGTTTTCTGGGTGCGCTCGGATTGTTTTTATCGAATCGCTTCATGGCGCTTGATGGGCAGGATACGATGCCGACTTTGGAGGCGGTGCTGATTACCAATTTCTGGTTGGCGACGCACGTCACGAGTATCAATATTGGGTATGCGGGGGCGATGTTGGCTTCGATTTTGTCGATGGTGGTGCTGGCTTACCGGACTTTTGCGAGGGGACCTGGAGCGATTGAGAAGAGGCGGTTGCTGACGCGAATCACTTATGGAGTGGTTTGTTTTGGGTTGCTGTTCTCGCTGGTGGGAACGGTTTTGGGCGGGATCTGGGCGAATGATTCATGGGGTCGATTTTGGGGTTGGGATCCCAAAGAGAACGGGGCTCTCATGATTGTGTTGATGGGTTTGGTCATTCTGCATGCGAGGCTTGGGGGCTATATCAGAGAGACCGGGTTGCATGTGCTCTCGGTGCTTTTGGGGATGATCACGTTGTTTTCCTGGTTTGGGGTGAATCAATTGGGGGTGGGCCTTCACAGTTACGGATTTACGGATGGCATTTGGCGGGCGCTTTTGATTTCTTGGGGGATTCAGGGAGGGTTTATGCTTTTGGGACTTGGTCATTGGGCGTTTGAAAGGTGGGGCAAAGGTGCGAACGCGGCCAAGGCTCCTGTGAAGGCACAGGGATGACGGGGGCGAAGGGGGGTATTCGTTTGGTGCGGGTGTTGAAGGTGGTGGCGACGCTCCTTGCATCAGTGGCGATTGTTTACGCGATTTGGCAACGATTGGCACCGCGATTGGAGGCGTTGCCAGCCAAGGCGACGACAGCCAAGCCTTTGGATGTGGCCTTTCAGCGTCTAACGCCGCGCGAGATTGCGGTGTTGCCGGTTGCGACGCGGTTTGATCATCCGTTGGGGTCTGAGCACGGGGCGTTGACGTATGATGCGCAACCGTTCCGAGTGACACGGCATTTGGGGGATGATTTGAACGGGATTGGGGGGCAGAATTCGGATCTGGGAGACTCGGTTTATGCGGCGGGAGCAGGGCGAGTGGTTTTGGCTCAAAATGTGGGAGGAGGGTGGGGGAAGATGATCATATTGGCCCATCGATTGCCGATAGAGAATGGGCAGGTCGTGTCGAAGGTGGTGCAAACGGTTTACGCGCACTTGGATGAGATCAAGGTGCGACTGGGTGAGACTGTTCAGCGAGGTGCGGAGATCGGGAGTGTTGGCACAGCTGATGGGAAGTATTTGGCGCATTTGCATTTTGAGGTGCGTGAAGGGCCGTATCCTGGCCCTGGAGTGGGCTATGCTGATGTGCCGATGAATCGGGTGAGTCCGACGCGGTTTCTTTATGAGAATCGGGGGGCTCCGGATGACCTGCTCAATGCTGCGCCCATGCGCGCTGCGGCTGAAGTCGAAGTGACTCGAAAGCCTGCTAAGCTGCAGGGCCAAAAAGTTCGCGAGCCAGAGCAAGGCTCTCCTCAATGAAGAGTTCCGCGAGGGGTGAGGGACGGACGCGATGGAAGACGCTGAAAACGACGGGTGGAAATCCCTCCAAGGGAAGTTCGATGATTCCTTTGGGCTTGCGTACGCGGACGAGTTCGACACTAAGACCTACGCCGAAGCCCTGCGCTGCGTATCGAGCAACAAGGTCGAGGCTGCCGAGTTCCAAGCTGGGCAGCCATTCGACACGGCGTTCCCGCAGTTCATCCAAGAAGATGCGCCGGACTGTGTCACTGCCTGACAGGGTGATAAGGGGCACGGTGATGCGCTCGAGAGCAAACAATTCGGACGCTTTTTTGATGCCGAGTTTTTCGGGGGCCAAGAGAGTGAGATGAAACTTGTTGATCGGAGTGCAATGCAGGCCGGGACTTGGCTTGGAAGTTTGCACGGCAAGTCCGATATCGACTTCTTGATCATTGAGCAACTTTTCGATTTGATCCTGACGCGCCTCGATCAAAGTAAACCTAAATCGACGACGTTTGTTTTGGAGTCTTCCGAGAAGTGCGGGAAGGTATTCCCTCTGAATGAGTTCAGGGGCCGCGATGCGCAGGCATTCGTCACCGCCACTGGCAATGCGGGAGCGAAGTTCTGGAAGGCCACTGAAGAAGGGTTCGATATGCTGGAAGAGTGATTCACCCTCGCGAGTCAATTGGAAGGGACGTCGATGAAACAGAGTGACTCCCAAACTCGACTCCAGTTGGAGGACTTGAGCGCTGATGGCCGGTTGTTGAATGCCATACGGGATATGGCGCGCCGCCGCGCTCACCCCATGATGTTTGGCAACGTAATAAAAGAGTTCGAGGTGGTGAATGTTCACGTGCGAGAGGCTTTAGTAGGAGAGTATGCCATCGGCCCGATCCATTTCCTGGGGATCCATCTCATCTTCCAACGCGGACCATGTGCCTTCGGGGGACCAGCCGAAAATCTCGGGAAGTTGTGACTGCAAGTTCACCAGGCCTAGATCTAGTTGACGCATGAAGGCGATGGCTGCCTGGGCGGTATGGCCCGAGTGCGCGAGCTGTCTGGCGGCCGCTAGAGATACTTGGATGAGAGAATCGGGAACAAGAGGTTCTAAGCCGTAGCCAAGGATGGCGGAAAGGTGACAGGAGTCGGGGTCGATCCAAAGCAAGATGTGCCGGTTGGCGCCAGCTTTTTCGAGGGCGGTATGCAGTCCGCTGCGATTGAACAACCAAAAAAGGTAGGGCCGATATGGAGTGCCCTCTGGAGCGACATGGATTAGGGTTGTAATGGGAATGGTCGGAAATCGCTGTTCGAATTCCAGAGTCGCTTTGAGCACCGAGGATCGGCCGCTTTTGGAAAGATGGCCTTGTGGGTCGGTCAGACGCGGTTGCGCCTGAAGTGTCGCGCCAAATTGGGAATCGGCCTGGGACAAGGAGAAACCGCATTTCGCACATGCGGCAGTGGTTTCTTCGAGGGGGTGTTCACAAGCAGGGCAGAGCACGAGGTAGAGGATAGCGGCTTCAGATGAAATGCCAACTCGGAATGCGGGTGTGTTGCGGCAGGGATCTGCTAAGGTTCGATTGCCAAAAGGCGCTTGGATTCTTTGAGCAGGAACGGAATGTCCATGAAAGGTTGATAGCTGATGTCGATCCAGCGAATGCGATTGTCAGAGTCGAGGAGGACGGTTGCATGGAGGGCGTCGTTTTCGAAGTCATCGAAAGCGCGGAAGGATTTGAACGCTATGAAGTGTGGGTCACTCAGGAGGTGAAGTTGGGTGATGTCTTCGAGGTTGGTGAGTTTGGGTCGCACTTTGACGGCGTCTTGTGGAAGTTGTGGGCTGATGGCTTGGACGGCGATCCCTTGGTTGGCGAAGGCATCGAGGTGCTTTGAGAGGGTATTGAGTTGATCTACGCAGTGCGTGCACTCGGAGCCCAGGTAAAAGACGAGGAGTTGGGGCTTACCGGGTTGGACTCCGCCAACGATAGGGTGGCCTTCGAGATCACTGGCGGCCCACTCGGGGGCGATTGGGGGAGTCCAGAGGAAGGGACCGAGTTCGTCGAGGGGTGGGCGGGAGCCTAGGTCGGTGCGTTTTGGGGGAGAGCCTTGCCAGGACTTCGCGTTGAACTTTCTGGCGAGCCGTTTCAGCGTGACCGCCGCGGGGAGGTCGGGGTCCATGGTAAAGGCCAATTTTTGGGCGGATTCGAAGGCCTTCTTGGCTTCCTCTGGTTTCTTGCAGTGATCGAGAATATCGGCCTTGGTGATCAACCCCGCAAGATCTTGTGGAAGATTGACGGTGGCGGCGATGGCCTTGGGGAGGTCGCCAAGGAGAAGCCAACTCTTTGCGACGAGTGTTTTGTCGAGGTCTTTGGCTTCGCTGAGGCGTTTGGCTGCTTCTGGAGCTTTTTTGAGAATGCTTTCGAGGAGTTGAAGTTCTTTGATGGCGGTTTCGGAAGGGCGTGTCTTGGGTTTTTCTTCGGAGGGCTTCTTTGAGGTATCTGCCGTTTTTTTGGAATCGATTGGTGGACTGGCCGATGCAGGGGATTTGACGGGTTCGGCTTTGCGGACTTCTTCGGTGGGCTTGGGGGCCGGGGCTTTTTGGGCTTTAGCGGCTTCGGATTTGTCGAGGGCGACTAAGCGGTCGATGGTTTTCGCTAACTCGGTAGGGCTTTCTTGAGCGAAATGAGCCAAGCCGATTGATTTCAGGCGGGCCGATTCATGGGAAGGCTGGGGGACGGTGGGAATAAGGAGCGAGTTTTCGGAGCAAGAGGCGAGGAGCAAAGGCCAAAGTTCCCACTTGATGAGGGTGTCGAGCAGGCGAGTGCGGCCGTAGCTAGCAGAGCAACCGCCTTTGTCGAGGGTGTTGTTGGCTGGATGCTGGGGATGA